>DATELQ010000053.1:0-12386 GCA_035276475.1 Thermoanaerobaculia bacterium
AGCGTCCGCTTCTCCACCACGCAGTGGGCCGCGTTCCGCGACGCGCTGGCGCAGTTCGTCTTTCCGCAGACGTCGATGCGGACCTGGGCGGAGGTCGCGCGCGCCGTCGACCGGCCGATGCTCCTCGCCGCGCTCGTGGCCGTGCTGTACGCCGGCACGATCGCCTACTACTACGTGAGCGCGACGCGGAAACGCGCTTTGGAGAATTGACCATGAACTGCAATCTCTGTGGACACGAAAACCGCGACACCGCGCGCTTCTGCGACACGTGCGGCGCCGCGCTCGACCGCACCGTGACGCGCACCGGGATCGACCCGGAGCTCGAGGCCGTCCGCCAGGCCTTTCACGAGCGCTACCTCGTCGAGTCGCTCCTCGGCCGCGGCGGCATGGGCAACGTCTACAAGGCGCGCGAGCGGACGCTCGACCGCTACGTTGCTCTCAAGATCGTCCCGCAGTATCGCGCCCAGGACCCGCAGTTCGTGGAGCGCTTCAACCGCGAGGCCCGCATCGCCGCGCGGCTGCGCCACCCGCGCATCGTGTCGGTGCACGAGGTCGGGACGATGGGGCCGTTCCCCTATTTCTCGATGGACTACATCGAGGGAAGCTCGCTGCGCGCCGTGGTGGAGCGCCGCCGTCCGCTGCCGCAGGAGGACGCCATCTCGATCGTGGTGGAGATCTGCCGCGCCGTCGCGCACGCGCACAGCAAGGGGATCGTGCACCGCGACCTCAAGCCCGAGAACGTCATGATCGACACCGAGGGCGACGTGTTCGTGATGGACTTCGGCCTGGCCCGGGCGGTGGAGGATGAGGCGATCACGACGCCGGGGACGATCATGGGGACGCCGTTCTACATGAGCCCCGAGCAGCTCGACGGGCAGAAGCTCGACGAGCGCAGCGACATCTACTCGATCGGCCTGATCCTCTATTACTGCCTGACCGGCGAAGAGTTGTTCCGCGCCGAGAACGTGACGGCGGTGATCGCCAAGCATGCCGCGATCTCGGTGCGCGACGTGGTGTCGACGCACTCGCTGCTCCCCGCAAACCTACAGGACGTGCTGGTGTCGATGATGGAAGAAGACCGCAATATGCGCGCAAGATCGGTGAAGGAAGTGCTGGAACGGCTCACGCTGCGCAAGATCGTCGCCCTCGGATTGGCGGCGACTGAGGACCAGCCGGAAATGGCCGAGGTCGCACCGCCGATGGCGTTCGCCGAGGCAGCGGCGGTGACGACGGAGGACCCGCGGGTCTCCGCTGCGGCGGAGCGGAGGAAGGCACGGCTGCGGTCGCTGCTGGATACGATGTAATGCGTCACTTCCTGACGAGCGAGAACGGATCGACCCGCGCTCCCTGCACTTTCATCCCCCAATGGAGGTGCGGTGCGGTGACGCGGCCGGTGGCACCAACCAACCCGACGATCTGGCCGTTCTTGACGGTCTCGCCGCTCTTTACGTCGATCCGGGAGAGATGCGCATACAGCGAGTAGATGCCCAATCCGTGGTCGAGGATCACGGTGTTTCCGGTGAAGAACAGGCTCTTCGCCAGCACGACGCGGCCGCGATTCGTGGCATGGACGGGCGTGCCGGACGCCGCGCGCAGGTCGGCGCCGGAGTGGGGCGCGCGCGGCTCGCCGTTGAAAATCCGTCGCTCCCCGAAGTTCCGGCCGACGACGCCCGGGATCGGCACGGTGAACGCCTCCTCGGGGACCACGTCCGTCGTGATGCGCCCGTAAATCGCCTCCGTCTCCTTTGACTCGGCATTCGCGCGCGCGAGGTCCGCTTTGCTCAACTCGACGAAGCGTCCCTCCACCTTCAGCGGCGTAGTCGGAAACTTCTTTCCGCGCACGTCGATGACGATCTCGCGCCTCTCGACGCGGCCGTCGTCCGCCGTCAGCACGGCCTCCGCCGTCTGCCGCCCCGCCTTGGCATCGAGGTCGACGCCGAGGAACGTGGTCCAGTTGCCGCCGACCTGAATCATCGGCACGTTCTGTTTTCGCCAGACGACGTGCGCGGACTTGACGTGCGGCTCGTTCGGCAGCGACAGCTGCACTGCGCTTCCCTGACTGGCGGTGTACGCGAGGACTGCGAACAAGAAAGGGATCACCATGTGCTTCCAACGGAAGAACAACTGCTGGCAACCTATGCAAACTTGCTGGCAATCTCACTTAACTAGCTGACAAACTCACTTAACTAGCTGAGAAACTCACTTAACTAGCTGAGAATCTCTCTTAACTAACTGAGATTCTCACTTAACTAACTGAGATTCTCAGCTAGTTAAGTGAGTTTCTCGGCGCGTTTGCTTCCGATGCCAGACGATAATCTCGCCCCGGATGCGCACGACCTTCGACCGCTTCACGCTCGACACCGAGCAGCGCACGCTCCTCGACGGCGTGGCGCCGCTGCACCTCGGGCCGAAGGCACTGCGGCTGCTCGAGGTGCTGGTCGCCGAGGCGCCGCGCGCGTTCAGCAAGCAGGAGCTGTACGAGCAGATCTGGCCGGACACGTATGTCGACGAATCGAACCTGGCGGGGTTGATCAACGAGGTGCGGGCGGCGCTGGGGGATGAGGCGCGGAAGCCGCGGTTCATCCGCACGGTTCATGGATTTGGGTATGCGTTCGTCGGCACTCCGCAAAGCGAAGCGCCTGCTGTTTCCCACCTCCACTTCCGCGGGCGCGACTTTCCGCTGCGCGACGGCGAGAACGTCCTCGGGCGCGACGCCGCGGCGGACGTGCAGATCGACGACGCCACCGTCTCGCGCCGGCACGCCGTCATCACCGTCGGAGAGACCACCACGCTGAAAGACCTCGACAGCAAGAACGGCACGTTCATCGACGGCACGCGTCTCACCGCCCCGCAGCCGCTCGCCGACGGCCAGACCTTCGTCCTCGGCGACGCCGCGGTCGTTTTCCGCCGCACGGCCGGCTCGACCGTCACGATCCTGAGAAAGCCGTGACGAGCGGCGCGGGCCAACCGCTGCGCCCGTTCGCCGTCCAAGGGGATGCGATGCACGAGGCGACCGACGCAGAGACGGTGAAACGGGTGCTCGGCGGCGACGCCGACGCCTTCCGCCACCTCGTCGACCGGCACGGCCGCACCCTGCACCGCGTCGCTTTTCGCATCACCGGCAGCGTTCACGACGCCGAGGACGTGGTGCAGGAGGCGTTCATTCGCGCTTACCGGCAGCTCGCCTCGTACGACGGGCGCGCGGCCGTGAGCACGTGGCTGCACCGGATCACCGTCAACTGCTCGCTCGACCTCTTGCGGTCGCGCCAACGCAGACCGGAGGACTCGGGCAAGGAGATCACACTGATGTCGCACACGGATCACGAACACTCGGCACCGCAGGAGCGGTACGCGCACGCCACGGACATCCGCGACGCCGTGGCGCGGGCGATGGAGTCGCTCAGCGACAACGAGCGGACGGCGTTCGTGCTGCGCCATTTCGAAGGCATGTCGATCGACGAGATCGGCAAGGCGCTGGGCACGAAAGTCAGCGCCACCAAACACACGGTTTTTCGGGCGGTGCAGAAGCTTCGCGAGGAGCTCGAGCCGCTCGTCGGATGAACACCATGGAACATCTCGATCGCGACACACTGGTCTTGTTGCACTACGGCGAGGACGTCCCGCCGGGCGCGCGCGAACATCTCCTCCGCTGCGAAGCATGCCGCAGCGAGCGGGAGCTGCTCCGCCGCGTGCTCGGCGCGGTCGACCAGGCCGCCGAAACGCCGGAGCTAGCGCCGGCGTGGGAAGAGCATCTCTGGAACCGGCTGCGCTGGAAGCTCGAGCGCCGGCGCGACCGGTCCTGGGTGTGGGCGGCCGCAGCGGCGGCAGTGGTCGTGATCGCGGTGCTGGCCGGGTACCGGCTGGCGCCGCGCTCGACGACGACGGCGCCGGCGCCGCAGCGCGCGGCAACGAAGTCCGTGCCCGCGTCGACGCCGGAGGCGCGCGAGCGCGTGCTCTACGCCGTCGTGGGCGATCACCTCGACCGCTCCGAGCGCGTGCTCACCGAGATCAAGAACTCCAGCGCCGAGGCGCCCCCCGTCGTCATTGCCGACCGCGAGGCCATGGAAGACCTCGTGCGCAAGAACCGTCTCTACGTCGACGCCGCGTACGCGTCGGGACAAACGTCGCTTGCAAACACGCTCGAGGAGCTGCAGCCGCTCCTCCTCGAGTTGGCCCGCGCGCCGGAGAAGCCGTCCGCGCGCGATCTTCAAATGCTGCAGAAACGCATCGAAAAGCGCGGGGCCCTGCTTGAGCTCCGCGTCGCCGGAGAACAGATCCGGCAACGCCAATCGAGGAAATCATGAAAACGCTTTTGATCATCCTGTACATCGCCGTGTCGCCGTTCGCGCGCGCGATCGCATACGAAATCCCCGAGGCTGCCGCCGCGGCTGACGATGAGCGCGGCGAGGCCGAGACCGACCTCTACGAGCAGGGCACCGACGCCATCGACGACGGCGACTGGCAGCGCGCCATCGAGATCTTCCGGAAAGTCGTGGGCATGAACGGCAAGCGCGCCGACGGTGGCCTCTACTGGCTCGCCTACGCGCAGAACAAAGCGGGCCGCGGCGGCGACGCCATGCAGACCCTCGGCACGCTGCTGCGCTCGTATCCGAAGAGCAAGTGGAAAAGCGACGCCAAGGCGCTGGAGATCGACATCCGCCAGAGCAGCGGCGAGAAAATCGATCCCGGCAAGGTCAACGACGAAGAGCTGAAGCTGATCGCCATCCAGAGCCTGCTCTCGAGCGATCCCGAGCGCGCCCTGCCTCTCTTGCAGAAGGTCATCGACGGCACGTACTCGCACCGCGTCAAGGAGCAGGCCCTTTTCGTCCTCAGCCAGTCGGGGTCGCCGCGCGCGGCGCAGTTGATCGCGTCGATCGCCCGCGGCTCCACGCACCCGGAGCTCCAGAGCGAAGCGATCAAGTACCTCGGCATCGCCGGCAAGCGCAGCGTCGAGCTCCTCGGCGAGGTCTACCAGTCGGCGAACGCCGAGGTGAAGAAAGAGATCCTCCGCGCGTACATGGTCGCCGGCGCGCGCTCGCAGCTCTACGCCGCGGCGAAGGGTGAGAGGGACCCGCAGCTGCGCGCCGAGGCCATCCGGCAGCTCGGCGTGATCGGCGCGGGGCGCGAGCTGCAGGAGATGTATCGCACGGAGTCGTCGGTGGAGATGAAGAAGACCATCATCCAGTCGATGTTCGTCGGCGGCAGCGCCGACGTGTTGATCGACATCGCCCGCAACGAGTCCGACCAGTCGCTGCGCGCCACCGCCGTCCGCACCCTCGGCCTCATCAGCAGCCATCGCACCGGCGCCACGCTCGTCTCCATCTATCAGAGCGACGCCGGCGCCGCCGTCCGCCGCGCCGCCCTCGAAGGGCTCTTCGTGCAGGGCAACGCGCACGCGCTCGTCGAGCTGGCCAAGCAGGAGAAGGACCTGCGCTGGAAGCGCGAGATCGTGCAGAAGCTCTCGGTGATGGGCTCGAAGGAAGCGACCGACTACCTGACCACGCTGCTCGAATAGGAGACCGCCATGAAGACCAAGATCGCCTTGCTGCTGCTCCTCGTCTCTTCCGTCGCGCTCGGAAACCTCGAGAACGCGCGCGTCGTCCACCACGCCACGCTGTCGCAGGCCATGAGCGCGGCCGGAGGAAACGGCTGGGTCGTCTACCAGGTGCCGTCCAACGGCCGCTACGTGATGTGCTGCATGAGTTGGATCGGCAAGGGCAAAACCTTCAACGCGAAGCGCTGCCCCCTCGGGCAGGGCGGCAGCTCCTTCACCGGAGACGACAACGGCCACTTCGTCAACATCGACCGCTCGACGATGCTCGTGGCGCTGCGCGGCGACCGCGTCGAGACCTACAGCGTAGGCTGTGAGGTCGACGCCGACGGCGCGACCGTGCACGTCGCCGACAACGTCTCGCCCGACGAGAGCCTGCGCATGCTCGAAACGCGCGTCACTCGCAACGACCGCCACCGCGGCGCGCTCGCCGCCATCGCCATGCACGGCGCACCGCTCGCGACGCAGATGCTGGAGCGCTTCTCGACGCAAGGCAGCGACCGCGACCTCCGCGGCGACGCCATCTTCTGGTTCGCACAGGCCGGCGGGCGGCGCGGCTTCGAAGTCGCTCGGAAGATGGCGAACGACGATCCCGACCGGAAGATCCGGTCGAAAGCGGTCTTCGCCCTGACGCAGTCGCACGAGCCGGAAGTCCTCGACGCGCTGGCCTCGATCGTCCGCCATCACCCCGACGCCGACACGCGCAGCGAAGCGATTTTCTGGCTCGGCCAGGAGGAAGGTCAGAAAGCGCTGCCGATCCTCCGCGAGCGGCTCGAACAGGAGACCGACCGCAGGGTGCAGGAGAAGGCGGTCTTCGCCATCGGCCAGGTGCCGGGCGACGAGGCCGCGCAGATGCTGGTCAAGCTCGCGCGCACGCACCCCGACCGCCACGTGCGCACGCAGGCGCTCTTCTGGCTCGGGCAGAAAGCGGAGGCGAAGGTCGGGGCGACGCTGCGCGACTTCGCCGAAAACGATCCGAACTCCGAGGTGCGCGAGGCGGCCGTCTTTGCCATCTCCCAGCGGCCGCACGACGAGGCCATCCCGGAGCTGATCCGGCTCGCGCAGACGAACCGCGATCCGAACGTGCGGAAGAAGGCCGTGTTCTGGCTGTCGCAGATCGACGACCCGCGCGCGGTGGCGGCGATCGAGAAGATCCTGCTAAAGTAAATTCATGGCAGCGCCCTGCGAGCACCTCCGCACCACCGACGACACCCCCGCCCGCACGCCCAACGGCTGCGAGGAATGTTTGAAGAGCGGAGACCGCTGGGTGCACCTCCGCCGGTGTCTGCACTGCGGCCACGTCGGCTGCTGCGACTCGTCGAAGAACAAGCACGCTACGAAGCACTACCACGCCACGTCTCACCCGGTCATGCAGTCGTTCCAGCCGGGTGAGACGTGGAAGTGGTGCTACGTCGACGAAGTCATGGCCGAATGACGAAGACGTTCTCCACGGCCGCGCAGTGGCGCCGCTGGCTCGAGCGCAATCACGGCAAAGAAACGGAGATCTGGCTCGCCTTCGCCAAGAAAGGGAGCGGCAAGACGACGCTGACGTACGAGGAGGCGCTGGACGAAGCACTCTGCTTCGGCTGGGTCGACAACCTCGTCAAGCGCCTCGACGACGACTACTACCAACAGCGCTTCGTGCCGCGGAAGGCGACGAGTCAGTGGTCGCAGATCAACCTCGACAAGTTCGCCGCGCTGGAGAAGGCGGGAAAGATGACGGATGCGGGGCGGGCCGTGAAGCCGAAAGGCGTCAAGCCGCCGCCGCGGCGCCACCAGTCGGACGACCCGGTGCCCGAGTTCATCGCCCGCGAGATCGCTCTACATCCGGTAGCGCAGGAGTTCTGGAACGAGATCCCGCCGTCGCACCGGCGGAACTACATCCGGTGGATCACTGAGGCGAAGCAGGAGGCGACGCAGCGGCGGCGGCTCGACCGGACGATTGCCGCTCTCAACGCGCGGCAGAAACAGTTCAATATGTAGGCGTGGCGAAGAAGACCGCCATCAGCGCTTGCACCCTCTCAATGTTTTCGTTGTTACTTCACCTCGAATGCTTCTGAAACACGTAGGGCGGGTTTCGGGGGAGCCTCAACGACCAAGTCCCATTTCCCCTTCGCCGCATCTTGCGGAATGGCGAAACGAACTGTCATCCGATCTGCTGAGGAGGAAACATTGGTCGCAACAATTTCATTGGCTCCGCGCACCAGACGAGCCTTCGTGATGCCGAACAGATTTGAACCTGTCACAGTCATCGCCACGGGCTCACCCGCGGGTCCAGCCGTTGGATTGATGGCACCGACGGACGATGCATCCCCTGCGGTTCCCGAAGTAATCGTTTCGCTCGATGCTCGTGACGCAAAGTAGAAGCTCACGATCGCAGTGAGTAGCGTTCCGATCAGTGCGATGACCTGCTTCGCGAAATCCGCTTGCCCCGCGCGAGCCGTCGCATCGAGACGGTCGAAGAAGTACACCGCAAAGATAGAGAAGATGATGACGAGCATCATCGCAACCAGCGCCCGCACGGAGCCTTCTGGCAGCCCGAGCGCCTGTTTCCGGTCGTGCAACCCGAAAAACGAGTAGGCCACAACGATGAACCCGACGGCGCTCATCAGCGAAATGACGGC
This sequence comes from Thermoanaerobaculia bacterium, assembly GCA_035276475.1. GTDB lineage: Bacteria > Acidobacteriota > Thermoanaerobaculia > Gp7-AA8 > Gp7-AA8 > DATDFB01. Next base: position 8,176 of record DATELQ010000053.1, read on the forward strand.
GAGCACCACCACGAGTGCCAAGTCGAGCGTCGTTCCGGGAAAAGCACTGATCGCGTACGACGCAAGCGCGACAAACCCGAGGAGTGTAAACAGCCCCACGGCGATCACGGCAGCGGCAGAGACCCAACTCGGGCGTTCGCGTTCCATGTTAGTTGGCCTCATCCATTCCGTCTTTCTCTTCTCGCCGTTTCAGTTTTAGTGGCGGAGATACGCGAATGGGCCTCTTCGTTGAAACGTCCACATCGCCACCACTCACAGACTGATTACCACCATCCGGCTGAACGGCACCACCTCCGGCACCTTCACCCGCCGCATCGCCTGCACCTGCCGCACCGCCTCCTGGAGCACTACCTGCGCCCGCGGCACCCCCTCCACCCGCGGGCGGATTAGCGCCGGCCGCCGCTTTGACTGCAGATGTCGCCGACTGCGAGCCGAAATAGAAGCTCGAGATCGCGGTCAACAACGTGCCAAGGATCGTCAGCACTTGTTTGGCGAGGTCATTCGCGGCGGCGACGGCCTCCGCATTGAGAACGACATCCTTCGGTGTCGGTGTCCGCATTGCACCGAAGAAGAAGATCGTCATCGCGGCGAAGATCACGAGGATCAGTAATGCGATCAGCGCGCGAACAGAGCCTTCAGGCAGGCCGAGTGGCTCGTGGCCGTTGATCAAACCATACAGTGAGAAGGCAACGACAACGAACCCGATCGCGCCGAGAAGCCCAATCACGGCAGCCACGATGAGTAGAGGCAGGCGGACAGAATCGTTTCCCTCCGCAAGAGCGAGGGAAACGACGTAGACGAAGAGAACGGTCACAACAAACGTGACAGCGATCGTGATTACCCCGGCGGCCCAACGCTTCATATGTCTTCCCCTTATTAAAGAGAGACACAGATACGATGTTTCCCTACCTCCTCGCAGAGCCGAAACCAAGAGGGCGTGGCATTGAGCTACACCTCCCTCATGCGGATACCAGACGAGGCGCTCCCCGGCATTGGATGCATACGCAGGGGGAATGAAGTGGTACGGCTGCATCGCCGGACCAGGGGACCTCGATGAGATGGGCGCCGACGGAATAAGCGGTATGCCGGAGGATGGAGCAGTTGCGCGACTGGATCGGGTTGCGGCGCGGCAGAAACAGTTCAATATGTAGGCGTGGCGAAGAAGACCGCTCCCGTCTACGCCTGCACCGAATGTGGCAACCAGAGCCCAAAGTGGCTCGGCCGCTGCCCTGAGTGCAACGCCTGGAGCTCCTTTGTGCAGGAAGATGCACCGGCGGAGGAGCGGCCGCGTGCAGGATTGAGCAGCGGCACAGCGCCGATGCCGATCGACGCCATCGACGCCGACGTCGCCCCGCGCATCTCCACGAACCTCCCGAACTTCGACCGCGTGCTGGGCGGCGGCCTGGTCCTCGGCGCCGTCACGCTCGTCGGCGGCGAGCCGGGCATCGGCAAGTCGACGCTCCTGCTCCAGGCCGCGCAGGAGCTCGCCCGCGGCGGCGCGGTGCTCTACGTCTCCGGCGAGGAGTCGCCGCGCCAGATCGCCCTCCGCGCCCGCCGCCTCGGCACGACCTCGGACAACATCCGCCTCTTCACCGAGACCTCGGTCGAGAAGATCGTCTCCGCGGTGGAGAAACTGATGCCGGTGGCGGTCATCGTCGACTCCATCCAGACCGTGCACACGTCGGCGAACGACTCCATGCCTGGCTCGGGCGCCCAGGTGCGCGACTCCGCCGGCGTGCTGATGACGCTGGCCAAGCGCCTCTCCGTCCCGATCTTCCTCATCGGCCACATCACCAAGGAAGGGACGATCGCCGGCCCGAAGTCGCTCGAGCACATCGTCGACACGGTGCTCTATTTCGAGGGCGACAAGTTTCAGAACTACCGCGTGGTGCGGGCCTACAAGAACCGCTTCGGCCCGGTGAACGAGGTGGCGATTTACGAGATGCACGACGGCGGCCTCGAAGAGGTCCCGAACCCCTCGGCGGCGCTGCTCGCGCAGCGGTCGAGCGCGGCCGGCTCCGCGGTGGTGGTCGCGCTCGAAGGGACGCGCCCGCTGCTCATCGAGGTGCAGGCGCTCGTCTCCGCGACGCACTTCCCCTCGCCGCGGCGGATGGCCATGGGGATCGACGCGAACCGCGTGTCGCTGTTGCTGGCGGTCCTCGAAAAGAAGAGCGGCGGCAATTTCCTGATGCACGACGTCTACGTGAATCTCGCCGGCGGCCTGCAGGTGAGCGAGCCGGCGATCGACCTCGGCGTGGTCGCAGCGCTGCTGTCGTCGCAGCGCAACGCCCCGATCGCCCACGACGTCGCCCTCTTCGGCGAAGTCGGCCTCCTCGGCGAGGTGCGCGGCGTGTCGCAGCCCGATCTCCGCGCCCGCGAGGCCGCCGCGCTCGGCTTCCGGCGCCTCATTGTGCCGCAGTCGAATGCGGGCGAGATCCGCGCGGACGTCGACGTCGTGCCGGTCCGCCGGATCGAAGAGTTCACAGCGGCGCTCTTTACAAGCTCAGCGGCCACCCCGTAAACTGACCGCCGTCCCGGTAGACCATGGAAACCCTTCGCGCTCGCAGGTGGTGGGTTGGCACGTGTGGCAGCGTGCTGGCGAGCACTACCCTTTTTCTCTGCGGGTGCGCCACGCTGCCCCTCACCGCACCGACTCCCCAGGCTCCGGCCGCCGCATCACTGCCCGCGGCCGACGAGGATGACTGGACGCAGCTCAACGCGCAGCTCCGGGCCGACCTCAGCCGCTACACGAGCCGCGAGATCGTGCGCAAGCCGACGATCACGCCGAGCGCGACGACGGCGAAGGCACGCGACCGCGAGTTCGCCGAGCGCGCGCAGGCGCTCTTCGCACCGCTCAACGGCACGCTGCTGCGCATGCCGGTCGTCGGCCTCAGCCCGCACAATCTCAGCGACAGCTGGCACGACCCGCGCGAAGGCGGCCGCGTGCACAAAGGGATCGACATCTTCGCGCCGAGGGGGACGGAGGTCGTGGCGGTGTCGGACGGCATCGTCAGCTACATCGGCGACCAGAAGCTCGGCGGCCACTGCATCTGGCTGACGACGGAGAACGGCGCGTCGTTCTACTACGCGCACCTCGACCGCTGGGCGCCCGGCCTCTACGAAGGGATGGAAGTGCAGGCCGGCGACCTCCTCGGGTTCGTCGGCAATACCGGCAACGCCAAGAACACCCCGTCGCACCTTCACTTCGGCGTGAACGAGAGCGACGAGATGGTAAACCCCTACCCCCTCCTCACCCACGCCGTGACGGTCGCGCACGCGCATCCGCACGTGGAGCTGGGCGGGGGCGTGGCGACGCGATAAACCTCCCGCAGCGGCCCCATCACGAACTCCCTCTCCCGATAGCGCGGATGCGGCAGCGTGAGCTCTCGCGTGCGCGCGCGGTTCGCGCTGTGGAAGATGAGGTCGAGGTCGATCGCGCGCGGCGCGTTGCGGACGCGCGTGCGGCGGCGGCCGAGCTTTGACTCGATCAACTGCATGGCGCCGAGGAGCTCGCGCGGCGACAGCGACGTGTAGCCGAGGACGACGGCGTTGAGGAATCGCGGCGATCCTGACGGCGCGTCGACCGGCTCGGTCTCGACGAACGTGCTGACGCGGACGATGTGCACGATCGTGCGCAGCTCGTGGATGGCGCGGCGGAGCGTGTAGGAGCGGTCGCCGAGGTTCGCGCCGAGGGCGATGGCGACCGTGCTACTCATCCGAGACGTCGATGTCGTCGGAGAGCTCGTTGACGTCGTCGGCCGCGCGCGGAAAGAACTCCTTCAGGTGCTCCCCCGCCGCCGTGATCGCGTCGACGATCCCCTCGGTGAACTCGCCGTTCTTGAAGCGGATCGTCAGCTGCGCGGCGATCTCGTCCCAGAAGCCGGCCGGCACTCTCTCGTCGATGCCGCGGTCGCCGAGGATCACGAAGCCCTGCTCCTCGGAGGCGATGAAGAGGAGCACGCCGTTGCGCGCCGCCGTCTTGGTCATGCCGAGACGCTCGAACGTCCGCTCGGCCACGAAGCGGAGGTCGCCGCCGCGCGCCTTCGGCTGCACGTGCACGCGGATCTCGCCCGACGTCGCGTTCTCCGCGGCGCGGATGGCCTCGACGATGCGCTGCTGGTCGAGCCGCGCCAGGAACTCCTTCTGATCCATTACCAGCTCCCCCCCGCGCCGCCGCCGCCGAACGAGCTCCCGCCGCCGCCCCACGAGCC
>DATELQ010000054.1:0-14576 GCA_035276475.1 Thermoanaerobaculia bacterium
GTACGAAGACATGATCAAGGACGAAGCCGACGCCGCGCTCTTCGAGTACCACATGCAGTCGCAGCTCATGCGCGTACCGCTCGAGGGCGACGCGCAGCCGGTCGGCGCCGCGGCCATGGTCGTCCGCTACGGCCCGTCGCCCGACGGGCGCTTCCTCCTCGTCGAGAGCCTCCACCGCCCGTTCTCCTACACCGTTCCGTTCGAGCGCTTCCCGCACAAGATCGAGGTGTGGTCGATGGCGGGACAGCTCGTGAAGCAGATCGCCGACCTGCCGCTCGCCGACCGCGTCGCCGTCGACTTCGACGCCGTCGCCGTCGGGCCGCGCGACGCCGAGTGGCGCAGCGACAAGCCCGCGACGCTCGCCTGGGTCGAGGCGCAGGACGAAGGCAACCCGCGCAAGGAAGCGCCGGTGCGCGACCGCATTCTCACGCTGACCGAGCCGTTCACCGCCGCGCCGTCGACGCTCGCCGATCTGCCGATGCGCTACGACGGCATCGAGTGGGGCACCGACGACGTCGCCCTCGTCGGGGCGCAGCGATGGAAGGACCGCCGCGCGCAGCTGTGGCGCGTGCATCCGAACGGCAGCGCCGCGCCGGAGCTCATCTACGATCGCTCGTTCGAGGACCGCTACGGCGATCCCGGCAACGCGCAGACGCACAAGAACGCCGCCGGCTTCGACGTGCTGCGGCTCGACGGCAACGCTGTCTACATGATCGGCGAGGGCTACTCGCCCGAGGGGAACCGGCCGTTCATCGACCGCTTCGATTTGGCGGCGAAGAAGGCCACGCGGCTGTGGCGGGCCGAACGTCCGATGTACGAGGTGCCGCTGGCGCTCCTCGACGACGCCGCCACGCGCGCCATCACGCGCCGCGAGACGCCGACCGAGCCGCCGAACGCGTACCTGCGCGATCTCAAGAGCGGCACGACGCGAGCGCTGACGAAGATGACGAATCCGACGCCGCAGATGGCCGCGGTGAAGAAAGAGCTGATCCGCTACAAGCGCGCCGACGGCGTCGACCTCAACGCCACGCTCTACCTCCCGCCCGGCTACGACGCCGCGAAGGACGGTCCGCTGCCGGTCTTGATGTGGGCGTACCCGGCGGAGTTCAAGAGCGCCGCCGCGGCGAGCCAGGTGACGACGTCGCCGTACCGCTACATCCGCGCCACGGCGACCGGCTCGCCGATCGTCTTCGTGCTGCGCGGCTACGCGGTGCTCGACAACCCGACGATTCCGATCGTCGGCGAAGGGAATCGCGAGCCAAACGACACCTACGTCGACCAGCTCGTCGCCGGCGCGAAGGCCGCGGTCGATGAGCTGGTGCGGCGCGGCGTCGGCGACCGCGATCGCATGGCCATCTCCGGCCACTCCTACGGCGCGTTCATGACGGCGAATCTCCTCGCGCACTCGGATCTGTTTCGCGCCGGCATCGCCCGCAGCGGTGCGTACAACCGCACGCTGACGCCGTTCAGCTTCCAGGCGGAGGAGCGGACGTATTGGGAGGCGCCGGAGACGTACACGAAGATGTCGCCGTTCACGTACGCCGACAAGATCAACGAGCCGCTGCTGCTCATTCACGGGATCGACGACGACAACACCGGCACGTTCCCGATCCAGAGCGAGCGCCTCTACGCCGCGATGGCCGGCCTCGGCGGCACGGTTCGCCTGGTCATGCTGCCGAAGGAAGCGCACGGCTACCGCGGGCGCGAGTCGGTGATGCACGTGCTGTACGAGATGGACTCGTGGCTCGACAAGTACGTGAAGAACGCGCCGAAGCGGCAGTGAATCTCTTCGGCCTTCTTCCCGACGATCTCGCCGCGCACCTCCGCGCGCACGGCGTGGCGGTGCGCGACGGCGAGGCCCGGCGGATCGTCGCGCACGCGGTGGCGCGCGGGCGCGACGGTTATCCGTCGGCGCGTCCGGTGCCGCGCGCGGTGTCGGAGGCGGTGACGCGGTTGATCGACCGGCGGCCCCTCGCGATCGTCGAGCGCGCCACCGATCCGAGCGACGGGTTCGTGAAGTATCTGTTCCGATTGGACGACGGTCTCTTCGTCGAGGCCGTGCGCATTCCGCTCCTCGACGGCTTCACGGTCTGCGTGTCGACGCAGGCCGGCTGCGCGATGGGGTGCGACTTCTGCGCGACCGGCCGCCTCGGCCTGGCGCGCCATCTCGAGGCGTGGGAGATCGTCGCGCAGTTCGTGGTCGTGCGCGACGAGGCGCCGGGCGACGTCACCGGCTGCGTCTTCCAAGGCCAGGGCGAGCCGCTGCACAACTACGACGCCGTGATGCGCGCCGCGGAGATCCTCGCGCATCCGTGCGGCGGCCGCATCGCCGCGAAGGCGATCACGATCTCGACGGTCGGCCTCGTCCCGGCCATCCATCGCTTCGCGCGCGAGCGCCGCCCGTACCGCCTGATCGTGTCGATGACGTCGGCGATCGACGCGCGCCGCCGCGCGCTCCTGCCCGTCGCGAGCGCGTGGACTGTCGCGGAGCTCGCCGACGCGGTGCGCACCTATCAGCGCTCCGCCGGCGGACGCGTGACGATCGCCTGGGTGGTCCTCGGCGGGATCAACACGGGCGCCGACGAGGTCGAGGCGCTGCGCGCGCTCTTCGCCGGCGTGCCGCTGCGCCTCAATCTCATCGACGTGAACGACGCGCGCGACCACGGCTATCGCCGCGCGACTGGCGAGGAGCTCGGCGCGTTCCGCGACGCGTTGCGCACGCTCGGCATCCCGGTCGTGCGCCGCTACTCCGGCGGCGCCGCGCGCCACGCGGCATGCGGGATGCTCGCGGCAATGCGGACAGCATGAACGTCAGAGAGCTCAACTACCGCATCGTCACGTCGCGCAGCGGCGGCCCGGGCGGGCAGAACGTGAACAAGGTCGAGACGCGCGTGACGATCGAGATCGACGTCGACGCGCTGCCGCTCGACGACGCGCAGAAGGCGCGCGTGCGCGAACGTCTCGCGGGTCGCATCAACAAAGAGGGCGTGCTGCGCGTGACCTCGCAGGCGGAGCGGAGCCAGCTCGCCAATCGTGACCGCGCGCTGGCGCGGCTCGAAGAGATCCTCGACGATGCGCTGGCCGAGGAGAAGCCGCGGAAGAAAACGCGCCCGAGCCGCGCCTCCAAAGAGGCGCGGCTCGAGGCGAAGAAGCGGCGGAGCAAAACGAAGCGGTTGCGGTCGAGCTTCGATTAGTACTGCCGCACGCCGTCGATGCGATAGGCGTGGAAGTAGCCGCGGTCCCACGACCCCTGCAGCGTCACGCGGTCGCCGGGGCGAAGGTCGCCGAAGTCGAGCCCGCGCCGGCCTGCGGTCGGACGCATGTCGACTTCGACTGTGCGGCCGCTGCGGTCGTCGCGGAGCAGCATCGTCCCGCGGCGGAAGTCCATGCGCTCCACACGGCCGGAGAGGTATCCGTCGGCGTAGCCGTCGTTGTAGTAGCCGCCGCCGTCGTAGTAGCCGTCGTTGTAGTACGGATCGCCGGGCCAGCCGAGGGCGTCGACGTCGACGTAGGTGCCGTTGAAAATCCCGCCGAGGCGGATGTCGATGCCGACGCGGAGCTGGTGCCGGCCGAGGCGCGAGAACGGAACCCAGTACGGATAGCGGGCGCCTTCGACGAACACGCGGTAGCCGTCGCGCTCGCGCGTGAAGCTGCGGATGCGGCCGCGGTCCGAGTAGTGGTTGTTGTTTCGCGTTTCGTTACGGTAGCTATGGTTTTCGTTGCGATAGCTGCCGTTGTTGTCGCGATAGCTGCCGTTGTTACGGGAGCTGCCGTTGTCCCGCCATGTCCCGTCGCGGTGACGATCTTCCGCGGAAGCGGACGCCGTCGCGAGCAGGGTCAGGACTGCCGTTGCTGCGATGATTCCCTTGATTCTTCCTGTGCTTTTCATCGTTTCTTTCTCCTGGGAACTGAACCAACGGCGTGGCACTATCGCAATCGGGCCGCCAACTTTTTTCGCCGAGCTCGATTCAACAAAACCGATCGTCGTTCGTCTTATGCGTGGCAGTAGAAATCCCGAAGGAAGAGAGACCAACCATGAAGAAGATGATCACCGCAGTTGCCGTCGTCGCCCTCAGCGCCACGATGGCGTTTGCCGTCGTCGACGAAAACGGCAACGGCAAAGCGTGGGGCCACCACGGCCATCGCGGCCACAAGGGCATGATGTCCATGCACCTTGCCAAGAAGCTCAATCTGTCGGACGCGCAGAAGGAGCAGTGGAAGGCGGCCAACAAGAACTTCCGCGAGCAGAACAAGGCCTTCTTCGAGCAGGCCCGCCAGACCCGCCAGGACTTCAGGGCGGCCAAGCAGGCCGGCGACCAGGCCAAGATGGATGCGCTGAAGGCGACGATGGAATCGCAGCGCGCCCAGTTCAAGCAGCTCCGCGACGCCCAGGAGGCGCAGTTCGTCACCATCCTCACGCCCGACCAGAAGGCGCAGTTCGACGCCCTCAAGGCCGAGCGCGCGGCGCGGCGTGCGCAGCACGAGCAGCAGAAGCAGAAGTAACTTCCCGTTGCTCCCGTGGCACGCGCGGTACACTCCGCGCGTGCCCTCCGGGCGCACGATCCGCCGCATCCATCCCGCCGTTTCCGACGACATCGGCGACCTTCGCACGCAGCGCCCGCTGCCGAACGGCGAGGTCGATCAGATCGATCCGTTCCTCTTCCTCAATCATCACGGTCCGCAGGTCTATCCGCCGGACAACGACGGGCTGCCGTTCGGACCGCATCCGCACCGCGGCTTCGAGACCGTGACGTTCATCGTCGAGGGCTCCGTCGCGCACCGGGACAGCGCCGGGCACGAGAGCGTGATCCGCGCCGGCGGCGTGCAGTGAATGACGGCGGGGCGCGGCATCGAGCACGCCGAGGTGTCGCCGCAGGAGTTCCGGCGCGACGGCGGGCTGCTCGAGATCCTGCAGCTCTGGATCAATCTCCCGTCGCGGCTCAAGATGACGGCGCCGCGCTACGTCGGATTGCAGCGCGAGGAGATCCCGTCGTTCGACGGCGTGCACCTCATCGCCGGTACGTGGGAGGGACATCGAGGTCCGGTCGAGTCGCTCACCGGCATTCAGATGATGACGATCGACGCCGCCGCCGGCGCGCGCGTCACGCTACCCGCGCCGCGCGGCCGCAGCGTCTTCTTCTACGACGTGCGGCGGTTCCACCTCGTCGACTTCAACGACGACGGCGACGCCATCGAGTACGAGCCGCAGGTCGACACGCTGCTTCTCTTCGGCCACGCCGACCCGATCGGCGAGCCGGTCGTCGCCTACGGTCCGTTCGTGATGAACACGCAGCAGGAGATCGTGCAGGCCATGCGCGATTACCGCGACGGGCTGTTCGGATGACTCTTATTGAACCGGCACGCGCTCCCAGTACCCCTTCTTCTCTTTCCAGTTGTAGCGCGGCTTGCCGTCGACCTTGTGCAGCGTGGCGTCGGTCATGACGAGCTTCTCGCCGTCGTCCTTCATGAAGAAGTCGACGTCGACGGTGTGGTGGTCGGCCGACTTGAAGTCGGTGCAGGCGAAGTAGGTGTTCTCGTCGGTGCGGGCCAGGCGCTCGCGGTGAACCTTGTCGAGCTTCAGCTTCCACGTCTTGTCGCGGTCTTTCAGTTGATAGACGCCGTTCGTTTCCTTCTTGGCGATGGCGGCGCGGATCGCTTTGTCGAGGTCGTCGACGGTGTAGCCCTTCTTCGCCGCCTTCTTGTTGGTCGGGTGCTCCGGATGCTCCTGCGCGAGGGCCGTGCCGCAGGCGAGCGCAGCGGCAATGAGTAGAATCACGAGTCGTTTCATGGCATCGTCTCCCTTGTAGGTATGTCGCAAGAGTACCAAGATCCCGGTGCGCTCATCTGTGAGCTCGCGCGCGCGTTTTACGCTCTCGGCTGGGTCAGCGGGACGGGCGGCGGGATCTGCCTGCGCGACGGCGAGCGCGTCATAGTGGCGCCGAGCGGTGTGCAGAAGGAGCGGATGCGCGCCGAGGAGATGTTCACGATCGCCCTCGACGGGTCGCTCCTGACGCGGCCGAGCGATCCGGCCCTGCGCCCCTCGGAGTGCAGCGCGCTCTTTCTCAAGGCCATCAATCTGCGCGGCGCCGGCGCGGTGATCCACAGCCATTCGATCCATGCGGTGATGGCGACGTTGATGTTCGACGCGGAGTTCTCCGTGTCGCACCTGGAGATGATCAAAGGCATCCGCGGGCACGCGTACCACGATCGCCTCGTCGTGCCGATCATCGAGAACACGGCGCGCGAGTGCGACCTCGCCGAGGCGCTGGAGGAGGCCATCGTGGCCTATCCGCAGACGCACGCGGTGCTCGTGCGGCGCCACGGCGCGTACATCTGGGGCGCCGACTGGATCGCCGCGAAGACGCACGCGGAGTGCTACGACTATCTGTTCCGCGCCGCCGTGGAGATGCGGCGCGCCGGAATCCCGACCGTCACGCCAGGAGGAACCGACGATGCGCGCGTACAAACTCGAAGAGCCCGGGCAGGCTATCGCGCCTGAGGAGCTGGCCGCGCACGGCGTGCGGTGGTGGTCCGTCCCCTCGGACGAGGCCGCGCGCGCCGCGATGCTCGAAGAGATCAAGCGCGAGCACGGCTACGTCGACGAGGACTTCGTCGAGCTCGGCCCGTCGACGCCGAACCTCGACGCCATCTGCGCGAAGTTCGACAAGGAGCACTTCCACACCGAGGACGAAGTGCGCTTCGTCGTTGCCGGCGACGGCATCTTCGACGTGCGCGACGGCGGCGACCGATGGGTGAGGATCGAAGTGACCGAGGGCGACATGATCGTCATCCCGGCGCGGAAGTACCACCGGTTCTACCTGACGGACTCGAAGCAGATCCGTTGCATGCGGCTGTTTGTGAATCATGAGGGGTGGACGCCGCTGTATCGGGAGGGCGAGGTGGCGCGCTGAATCGGCGGAATTGCGAAAATTAGAGGGCCGAATTCAGAATGGAGAAAACGGGAGCGCGCTGGCCAGAGCACTCCCGTTTTCTTCGTTCTGAATTCGGTATTCTAAGTTTCGCTATTCCTTGGGCAAGTGCGCGTCCTTCCATCGGTTAGACTCCTCCGCGCGTGACTCCCCAGGACACCATCGCCCACTTTCTCGTCACCCGTTTCCGCGCCGCCATCCGCCGCGGGGAGATCGGCTTCGACGAGCCGCTGATCTCGAGCGGCATCATCGATTCCTTCGGCGTGCTCGAGGTGATCGCGTTCCTCGAGGACACGTTCCGCGTCGTCCTCGACCCGACGCGCCTGCCGGTCACGGAGTTCGAGACGGTCAACCGCATCACCGCGCTCGTGGAGCGCGCGCGCCAGGCGAGCTGATGGCCTACACCTACGACCTCACCCTCGGGCTGCCGCACACGAATCACCGCTTCTTCGCCGAGCCGCTGATGCTCAAGTACGCCGGGCACTTCCAGTGGCAGTCGATCGCCGCGGCGGCGGGGCTGCCGCTGTCGGCGCTGCGCACGGCGGACGGTGGCGAGGTCTACGCGAGCTTCTATTACATCGAGATCGTGATTCCCGACGCCGCGCCGCTGGAGTCGTTTCGCCTCGACGACACCGTCCGCTTCGCGATCGATCTCCGCGCGTTCAAGAACATCGCCTTCGAAGGACGGCTGCATTTCGACCGCCCCGAAAACCTCGGCGACGCCTCGCCGGCGATCCGCTTCGCCAACATCTTCATCACGCCGGAGAAGGGGAACAGCCGCCTGCGCGTGGCGCCGCCGGCGCAGGCGGACTTTCGCGCACTGCCGCCGCTGCCGAACGAGGAAAACCCGTACCAGCTCACGCGCGCCGCGAGCGAGACCGGCACCCTCGGACTGGTCGACGATTGGGAGTCGTTGACGACGGTTGAGCACCGCTACGACATCGACGTCGACCGCGACACGAACGGCGCGGGGCTCGTCTATTTCGCGAACTACGTCGCCTTCATGGACACGGCGGAGCGTCTGGCCGCGCGCGACGTCGCGAAGGAGCGCTCGCTGCGCCACCGCCGCATCGCCTACTACGGCAACGCCGACGTCGACGACACGCTGACGATCGCCGTGACGGTGCTGCGCAGCGCGGCGCATCCGAACGCCCTCGGCTTCAAGTACGCGATCCGCCGCGAGGAAGACGGCGAGACCATTTGCCTCTCCGAGGCGATCAAGGCCGTGGCGTGAAGCGCCGGCTGGTGATGATGGTCCTGTGGCTGATCGTCTTCGATCAGTTCGTGCCGCCGCTCCTCGAAGTTCTCGAACGCCGCCACTACGAAGGGACGACCGTCTTCCGCTTCGAGAACTCCGACCTCTTCGCCCTCGGACCGCTCGTCGACTACCTGCGCGAGCATCCGCGACACGAGCGCCGCCGCATCGTCTTCTTCGGGAACTCGATGATCTTCGGCTACTTCCTGAAGCCGGAGGACGCGATCCCGGCGCAATACCAGCGTCTGCAGCCGGGCGCGCGCGTCTACAACGCCGCGATCAACGGACAGGAGGTCGGGACCGGCTACCTCGTCGGGAAAGACATCCTCGACTCCGTCGACGTGCTCTACATCCAGGCCGCCGGCGTGCGCGCGAACGAGATGTTGCCGTCGCTGATCCCGGTCGACGACGGCGATCTTCGGCGCTTCAAGCTCGCACCGCCCGATCGGGTTGAGACGCGATTGCAGTCGTGGCTGGGGCGCGTCTGGAAGTTGTATCGCTACAACTATCGATTGCAGGCGGCGCTCTTCGGCACGTCGACGCGCGTCTTCGTCTACATGCACAAGCGCGATCTCGCGCGCCTGTTCCGCGTGCCGCTGCTGCAGCCGACGTCGTTCGCGCCGGTGCACGGGCAGGTCTCGCTGCGGGCGCCGCGGAAAGCGGGCGCGGTCGCGCCAAGCATCAAGTCCGATCTCGCGCAGCTCGCCCGCGCGCGCGGAAAGCGCGTCGTCTTCATCGAATTCGAGTGGGGGACGCCCGTTCAAGACGAGGCCGAGGTCGCGGCGTTCAACGCCGCGTACGCCCCGTTCGCGGAGACGGTCATCGTCCACGTGCCGCCGGAGGTGACGTTCGACGGGATGCACGCCACGCCCGCCGCGTCGGCGCAGATCGCCGAGGTGTTGATCCGGCACGAGGGCGAGCGATGATCTTCACCGAGCTCCGCTTCGTCGCCCTCTTTCTCGGTTGCTGGCTCTCCTTCTACTTCGTGCCGCGGCAGCACCGCGCGCTCGTCCTGACATTTTGGGGCGCCGCGTTCTACCTTCTTTATACCGGCCCGTTCTTCTTCGTCGTCGTGGGGCTGACGATCGCCGCGTTCTTCTCCTCCTGGATCGCGGGCCTCGTCACCGTCGCCGTCCTCGCGTACTGCAAAGCGTCGCTCCTCGTCCCGCTCGGCTTCTCCTACCTCGCCTTCGAGCTGTTGCACGTCGTCATCGAGCGGCGCCGCGGGCGCCTCGGCAAGCTCTCCTTCAGCGATCTCCTGGCCTTCGTCTTCTTCGCGCCGGCGCGCATCGCCGGTCCGATCAAGCGCTACCCCGACTTCGTCGCCGCCGTGCGCGACGCCGAGCCGACGAGCGCCGCCGTCTACGCCGGCCTGCTGCGCATCCTCCTCGGCCTCGCGAAAAAATTCTTCCTCGCCGACATCCTCGCGCTCACCGTCGCGGAGAGCCTCTACGTCTCGTCGTTCCGGCACGCCTGGATCATCGTCGTGGCGTTCTCGCTGCAGATCTGGCTCGACTTCTCCGCCTACACCGACATCGCCATCGGCCTCGCCGGCACGCTCGGCATCGCGTTGCCGGAGAACTTCCGCGCGCCATACCTGTCGAAGAACATCCGCGAGTTTTGGGACCGCTGGCACATCACGCTCTCGCACTGGGTGCGCGACTACGTCTTCACGCCGCTCGGCCGGGCCATGTTCAAGACGCGCCTGCGCCGCGCGCCCGTCGTCATCGCCGTCATCAGCTACCTCGTGACGTTCACGGTCGTCGGCGCGTGGCACGGCCTCACGCCGGCGTTCCTGATGTGGGGCGTCTACCACGGCGTGCTGCTGTCGCTCTATCACGTCGTGCGGCTCAAGACGCCGGCGTGGATCGCCGACCACCCGTGGTACGACTCGCGCGTCGTGCGCGTGGCCAGTGCGGGCTTCACGTTCCTCTGCGTGACGATCGGCTGGGTGCCGTTCATGCTCCCGCTGCCAAAAGCACAGAAGATGCTCGCCCTGATGTTCGGAGTGGCCCGATGAAAGCGTTCCTGATCGACCTCGCGATCTCGCTCGCCCTGGCGCTGCTGGCGGTGGCACTGCTGATGTTCGCGTCGTTCAATTCGACGTTTATTTACCGGGGGTTTTGAGCCTTCACATCGCCTCGTCGTGGCCCGTCTTCCCCACAGATGCGCATCCATTGGCGCCTGCCGCACGGTAGCGAGCAGCGCGGCGCGAGCAATGACTGCTCGATGCCGGAGCTGCAGACGCAGGTCCCGTTCTGCCGCGAGGCGGAGCGCTACGGCATCGACTCGGTGCTGGTCGACTTCGGCGTCGAGAAGGCCGACTCGATTGTCCTCGCCACGGCCCTCGGACTGGCCACGTCGCGGCTGCGCTTCATCGTGGCGTACCGCTCCGGGCTCCTCGCGCCGACGTCGTTCGTGCAGCAGCTCAACACGCTCTCGGCGCTGACCGGCGGTCGCGTCGCGCTCAACATCGTGGCCGGCTCGTCGCCCGACGAACAGCGCCGCTACGGCGACTGGGCCGAGCACGACGACCGCTGGCACCGCACCGACGAGTTCCTCGCCATCGCCCGCGGCATCTGGAGCGGCCACGAAGTCGACTTCGACGGCCGCTGGTACCGCGTCGCCGGCGCCTGGGTGCGCACGCGCGCGGCGAAGCCGGAGATCTACGTCGGCGGCTCCTCCGACGCCGCCGCGGCGGTCGCGCTCAAGCACGCCGACTGCCGGCTCATCCCCGCCGACGTCCCGTCGCGCGTTGCCGCGCAGATCGCGCCGATGCTGCGCGCGGGGAAGGAAGCGGGCCTGCGCTGCATGGTCGTGGCGCGGCGCACGCGCGCCGAGGCGCGCGAGGCGGCGGAGCGGTTCCGCGCGTCGGTGCCGGTCGACTACCTGCTGCGGCAGGCCAACCACGTCGGCCGCAGCGACTCGCAGATGATCCGCGACGCCTACGCGCGCGCCGCCGACGAGTGGCCGACGCCGTGGCTCTGGACCGGCGCGGTGCGCACGCACGGCACGATGATGGTGGCGATCGTCGGCTCGTACGATGACGTCGCCGAGGCGCTGCTCGAGTACCGCGCCGCCGGCGTCACGCAGTTCATCCTCTCCGGCTCGCCGAAGCTCGAGGAGATGCGCATCTTCGGCGAGGAAGTCATGGGGCGGCTGCAGGTCGAAGCGTGATGTTCCGCATCATCACGAACTGCGGGCCGGCCGAGGCCTACATCGCGCGGTGCATCGCATCGATCCGCGAGCAGAGCGCCGGCGACTTTACTGCACACGTGACGATCGATCCGTGCGGCGACGCCACGGTGGCCCGCGCGATCGAGGCCGCCGAGGGGGACCCGCGCTTCGACATCGTCGCCAACCCGCGGCGGATGTATGCGATGGCCAACCTCGTCGCCGGCATCGCCCGCAGCGGCAGCGACCCCGACGACGTCATCGTCGTGCTCGACGGTGACGACTGCTTTGCCACCGCCGAGGCGCTGGCCATCATCCGCGACACCTACGCGCGCCACGACTGCTGGATGACGTACGGCTCGTGGATCGCCGATCCGCTCGACTATGCGGAGACGATCGAGCCGCACGGCCACGGCCGCTGGCCGGCCTGGCCCGACGACACGACCGACTTCCGCAGCGGCTTCTGGCTCGGCACGGCCGTGCGCACGTTCCGGCGCTGGCTGTGGGAGTTGATCGACGACAATGACCTGCGCGACGACGGCGGCGAGTACTACCGCATCGTCGAGGACCAGGCCTGCATGATCCCGATGTTCGAGATGGCCACGACGCGGCGCGCCAAGCACATCGCCGAGGTGCTGATGCGCTACAACCGCGCCAACCCGCACAACGTCGGCCGGATCATGGCGGCGGAGATGCGCGCCACGGTGGCCCGCATCCGTGCCCGGCCTCGCTACGCGCCGCTCGACGAGCGGCCGTTCGATTTCACAGCGCGCCTCGCAAACACATCTATTCGTTAAGGAAGAAAGGAGGAGTCGTGGCAAAGAGACCGAAAGGAAAGAAAGGGGGGCCGACCCCCCCGTCGTCGACGGTGACGATCACTGTCTCGCGCGGTTGCGCCGAGGAGTGGTACATCGCCATCGCCAAGGCCTTGGGCCCCGCCGACGGCAAGAAGAAGAAGAAAAAGGGCGGCAAAGGCAAGAAGGGCAAGAAGCCCTACGGCAAGAAGGGCAAGACCGGCGGCGGCGGCAAGACAGGCGGTGGCGGCGGCTCAAAGGTTCCCGACACGCCGGGCAAGGGCAAAAAAGGCTCTCGCGGCGGCCGCGGCTCGCGCGGACGCGGGTAACGACGCTGTCGCGCACCGATGGCGTCCATCGCCCCGCCCGGATCTTCGCAATCGCCGCCGTTCGCCGGCGTCCTCCGCCGCCCCCCCGGCGGAAAGACGGCCGTGCGAGCGGCGGCGATTGTCGACCGCCTCATGCTCGAGACGGCGTACGACCGTGCCTTCACGCGCGATCTGGCCCGGACCGCGCGCTCGTCGCGCGCGTCGTGGGAGCTGCGCCGCGTGGCCTGCCTGGCGTTGGAGACGCAGTTTCTCCGCATCGACGATGAGGGCGACCTCGCGCAGTTCCTGCGGGCGCTGCGCCTCCTGACGCGGCGCGGCAAGCGCGTGCACCGCTTCGTCCTCGAGGAGGGCTACTCGACTACCGACGTCGCCGGCTTTGCGTCCGAGCTGCGGCGCCGCGTGGCGCGCTTCGAGTGGATCCACAGCGGGCTCGCCCGGCGCGACGCGCGCGCGGCGGGCGACTTCGTCGCGCACGCGCGGCACGAGTGTTTTCTGACGTTCGGGCGTTATCTGTTCCAGCCGCGCGAGGTGGCGCGCGAAGTCATCGCCCGGCTGAAGATCACGCGCGGACTGCCGCACATGCCGGCCGTGAATCCGTTCAACCGCGACGAGGTGAAGCGCGCGCTGGCGCTCTTGCCGCGCTACGAGCGCGCCGTGGTCGAGCTGCTCATGCGCGACCCGATCGTCTATTGGGTGGCCGACTCGACGCCGTCGGAGATCAACTCGCTGATCGAATATCCGATCGGCACCGTAGCGGTGGTGGTCAAGCCGCCCGGCAGCGACATCGAGTTCGAGATCAAGCGCACCGGCCTGCGCGGCGACCGCGTGGTGGACTGCATTTTCCAGCGGCCCGGCGCGGGCGATCCGCTGACGCCGCTGCATCACTACTACGGCGGCTCGTACGGGCGCCTCCTGCGTTGGGAGCTCGCCGAGGGGACGACGCTGGCGCGGATGTTCCGCCTGGCGTACGGGGGCGAGGCGCCGATCTCGCGCATCGTGCACCTCGTCGGCGTGCTCGACGTGCCGGGGCCGTGCGGAAACAATTCGCTCGTGTCGTACTTCGGCCGCGCCGAGTGCTACGGCGACGGCTACGACACGATGCGCAAGGAGATGGAGAGCGCGGTGCCGCGGCTCGAGAATATGCCGCTGCCGGTGCCGCCCGGCGACCCCGGCGGCTTCGGCCTGACGGGGAAGTGGATCTCGGTGACGTCGCCGGAGCAGGCGGTGATCACGAATACGTCGTCGTTCCGCATCGACCGTCTGGCCGCCTACCTCGCTCCCACCGGCGCCGAGACGTACTTCACGAAAGGCCTCGGCGTGCATCCGTCCCCCGACGACGCGCGCCGCGCCGCCGACATGCTACTGAGCGAGGTGCTGCCGGCGTATGTCGCGCCGCCGGTGGAGTATTCGACATGGGGCGACTACGTCGAGGCTGCGTTCGCCGTGCCGGAGAACCGCGAGAGCGCCGACCAGACGTACGTCGACGTGCTGCGCCAGCTCGGCGAGTACTTCGGCTTCTGCTGCGCGATGCGCGCGACGAGCGCCGGGGAGTCGTTCGTGGAGCGGAACATCGGCCTCCGCCGCGTCTTCCGCGGCGGCGCCTGGCGGATGGAAACGATTTTCATGGACCACGACGCAATGGTGATCGCCGGCCGCGATTACTCGTACTGCGACAGCGAGGACTTCCTCGACCGCGCGTTCTTCGATCTCTCGCACATGGTCGGCGGCACGATCCGCTGGCGCACGCGCGGCTGCGCCGGGGCGCTCAAGGCGATGCTGCGCATCGGCCCGGCGGCGGCGGAGGAGGGGCTGCGGGCGCTGAAGGAAGGGTTCCGTGAGCGCTACCACGCCGGGCAGAACGCGATCACGCGCGTCGACGAGCTCCGGCGCATGTTCCGCGTCGACTTCGTCAACGCCATGCACGACTGGGACGACACGGTGCGCTCGTTCCTCGCCGCGTACCGCGAGAATACGCCGCACGAGAAGTGGCTCCGCTCCGTCGCGCGCATGCTGCGCAAGCGCGGATACAAGGCGAAGGCGATCCGGAATTTCACGCAGACGATGCAGGAGTTCGCATTGCTCCTGCCGTGGTTCG
>DATELQ010000055.1:0-75471 GCA_035276475.1 Thermoanaerobaculia bacterium
CGGCGGCGAGAGCGACGATCTCGCGCACGGCGCGCTCGGCGAGCTCGCGCGTCTCCGGCATGGCCCGCCAGACGCTGACGGGAACGCGCGTGATCGCCCCCATGCCGCTGCCCGGCACGATGAAGAGGAACTTCGACCACATGGAGCGGTGGATGTCGGGCGGGATCTCAGCCTTGACGCCGGCGCGCACGATCGCCTCGCAGAGCCGCTCCAAGCGCGCGCTCGGGCGGTTGTCGAGCTCTCCGCACATGATGAACGGCTCTGCGCCGATGTGGCGGATGTGCCCCGGCCCGACGAGGAAGGCGATGATGCCGCAAAGCCCGCCCGCAGCGTGCTCGCGGCCGGCGATGGCGGCGATCTGCTCCGGCGCCTCCATGCCGTTCTCCAGCGGCACGACGACGGTGTCGTCGCCGAGCATCGGGAGGATGTTCCGCGTCGCCTCGGGCACTTGCCACGCCTTGACGCACATCAACACCGCGTCAACCTTGCCCGCGGTCGACGGATCGTTCGTGACCGTCGGATGCTCGACGACGAAGTCGCCCTTGACGCTGTCGACGCGCAAGGTGTCGAACGGCGAGTCCTTGACGATGAACGTGACGTCTTCGCCGGCCGCGGCGAGCTTGCCGCCGAAGTAGCCGCCGACGCCGCCCGCGCCGACCACCGCGATTCGCATGCGCGGTGAATTATGGACGACGGCACGGCCCGGGCGCGCCTCCAGCGCGCCCGGGCTCACAACCTCCCTTTGCGACTACGGTTTCGGCGTGGTGGACGTGTCGTGCGCGGGTGCCGGCGCCGGCGTCTTCTTCTTGCGGCGCGAGATGCCTTTCAGCCGTTTGACCTCCTCGACATGCGGCACGAGGACTGCCTTCGCCGGGTCCTTCGCGAGCTGGCTCCCGATCGAATACGCCTGAGTGGCAATGAACGTGAGGTGTTCGCGGCGAACGAGGTTGGCTCCATCGATGCCGCTCAGGAATGCCCTGGCCTCGTCGGCGGCCGCCTGCCAGCGGAGCGACTC
The DNA here is from genome assembly GCA_035276475.1 of Thermoanaerobaculia bacterium. Taxonomy (GTDB): domain Bacteria; phylum Acidobacteriota; class Thermoanaerobaculia; order Gp7-AA8; family Gp7-AA8; genus DATDFB01. The sequence goes on from DATELQ010000055.1 coordinate 1,016, forward strand.
GTCCTGCAACTGCCGGACGTCGTCGAGCGGCTGGCCGACTGCCTGCGACACGATGTCGAGCACGCCGATGACGTTGATCGAGGCCTCGACGATCGGTGTCTCATGCCGCCGCAGACGCCGCTTCAACGTCGTGCGCTGTGCCTGCGTCAACGGCGTGACGTCTTCGATCTGCGAGCGCATGGCGCGCAACTGGGACATGACTTCCTCGGGGGTCAACTTGGTGCTTTCGGGAATTGGATTACTCATGACGTAGCCCTCCTTTGCGGGCGGGTAAGGCCGGAGGGGACGTCACGACTCGTCGACAAGTGCGAGGCGGCCACCGGCTGGAAGTCCCGGCCACGCGCCGGCACCTCCGGTTGATGTTTTCCCGTGGTGTGCGTACACACCGCCGAGTGCCCGCGGCAGGAGGAGCAAGCTCAACTCCCGCACCGGTACGGATCTGATGTGCTATCCAGCACGTCCGCACCGCCGACAGCCGCCGAAGTCTTTCGACTTCGTGACAAAGGTACGAATGGACGCGCCGGGAGGTTCCGGCGAGCGCGAAAATGTAACCGTGTGGCCCATCGTGGCCGCACGTGGGGCCATGGCGTGTACCAATGCGGACCGGCATGGCCGCACGTGGGGCCACGGCGTGTACCAATGTGGACAGGCGTGGCCGCACGTGGGGCCACGGTGTGTACCAATGCGGCCGGCATGGCCGCACGTAAGGCCACGGCGTGTACCAATGCGGCCGGCATGGCCGCACGTGGGGCCACGGTGTGCACCAATGCGGACAGGCGTGGCCGCACGTGGACGTCCGCGCGGCACCGCGCGTACATCAGCGACAACTGCGGGTTCTGTCCCGTGCCCGGTGCGAGCATCAGCGTGCAGCCGATCGACGCCGACGGAAACCCGCTACCCGAGGTTGCGGTCACGACGCACGGGTGGATGCCGCGCGCGACGACCGACGGAAGGGAACTGGTGCTCGTCTGGACCGAATTCGCCCGCGCCGGCATCCACGCCCGCCGCATGACTCCCGACGGCGCATTCCTCGGCGACGAGATCGCGATCGACGCCGGCCCCGCGTACAGCGCGAGCGTCGTCTGGGACGGCACGTTCTACGACGTCGCCTTCCGCCGCGACACCGTGCACGACCTCGCGCGGTTGAATCGCGATCTCGCCACGGTCGCGCTCCTGGAACAGCCGGGCGGCGTGACGTCGGAGCTTGTCGTCGCCGGCGATCGTCTCCTCCGCGCCTCCGTCGCGGGCGGACTCGTCATCGAAGACCTCTCGCTCCGTCCGCGCGGCCGCGCGGCCAGGCACTAAGGCGTCCGCCCGACCCACCCGCCCAGGCCCTTGTGCGTGCGCATCCAGACCTCGTCGAGCGCCCCTTCGCGGAGCATCTTCGTGATCCAGAGGACCTGCCCGGCGTGGTTGGCGAGGTGCGTGGCCACGCCGATCAGATCCTGCACGACGACCTGGTACATCTTCGGCTCGGGCGAGGGGTCGCCGAGGCGCTCGGGGGTGAGACCGTCGAACGTCTGTTCCGCCTTCGCCACCATGTCGTCGAAGATCTGCAGCAACTCGGTCTTCGGGATGTGGCGGCGTTCGGCGAACTCCGCCTCGCGGTCGCGCTCGTACGGGATCCCGCCGATCTGGCGATTCAGGTAATGATTCAGCGAGCCGCAGACGTGCAGGACGATGTTGCCGACCGAGTTTTCCCCCTCGTTCGGACGCCACCAGATCTGCTCGTCGTCGAGGGCCTCGACGCACTGGCGGATCTGGGCGGGAAAAACGCGGGCGATGCGGGCGCGGAGCGAGTCGAGGACAGCGGGGGCGATCTCGTCAGCCATGATTTGTGTAGAATACCGGCTCTTCATTTGCAACGCCCCCGAAATTCCGTCGAGGACGCTTTCATGACAGAACTACTTTCCAGAGAAGAAGTTGCGACGAAGTCGCTCCCTGTCGAACCGAAAACCGCCATCTGGAACCCGCCGCCGGAGGAGATCCGCCGCTACGCCGAGGCCATGCCGAACGCGCGGATCACCGAGTGGGGGAACGTCAACGTCGCCACGCGCGTCGTGTCGCGCTCGAAGCTGTCGACGTTCATCGCCACCGATCGGCCGGAAGAGCACTCCGACCAGACCATCACCCGCGCCGAGTACGAGCGCATCGCCAAAATCCAGGACGACTACATCCGCAACACGGAGATGCTCGTCGTCGAAGGCTTCATCGGCAACGATCCGGAGTTCCGCGTGCCGGCGCGCCTGATGATGGAGAAGGCGAACGCGAACGTCGCGGCCATGCAGCAGATCCTTTACTACCCGGCCACGGCGGCGGAGCTCGAGCACTTCGAGCCGACGCTGACCGTGATCTACACGCCGAACCTGCCGATGCCCGACTATCCGGACGAGCGGTTGATCGCCGTCGACCTCGAGAACTACATCACCCGCGTCTTCAACTCCGACTACTTCGGCGAGTCGAAGAAGGGCGGGCTGCGGATGTGGAACAAGCTCGTCTACGAGCGCGGCGGCCTGGCGCTGCACGCGGGCTGCAAGGTCATTCCGGTCGCCGACGGCACGCGCGTAGGACTCATCGTCGGTCTCTCCGGGACGGGCAAGACGACGACGACGTTCACGAAGCAGAACAACTCCCAGCCGGTGCAGGACGACTTCTGCGCGCTCATGCCCGGCGGCAAGGTTTACGCGACGGAGAACGGCTGCTTCGCCAAGACCTTCGGCCTCAATCCGACCGACGAGCCGACGATCTACCATGCCTGCGCGTCGCCGCACGCCTACCTCGAGAACGTCTCGCAGGCGGACGGCGGCAAGGTCGATTACTTCGACACGTCGTACACGCCGAACGGCCGCGCCGTCATCCGCATGCAGGACATCGCCGGCGCCGCCGACGCGCGCGACGTCAAGAAGGTCGACTTCCTCCTCATCCTCAACCGCAACGAGAACATCATCCCCGCCGTCGCCAAGCTCGAAGGGCCGCTCGCCGCGGCGTACTTCATGCTCGGCGAGACGAAGGGAACGAGCGCGGGCGGCGCGGCGGAAGCCGGCAAGTCGCTGCGCGTGCCCGGCACGAATCCGTTCTTCCCGCTGCTGCACGCGTATCAGGGCAACCGGATGAACGAGCTGATGAAGTCGAGCCCGATGGAGGTGTACCTGATGAACACCGGGCGCATCGGCGGCGACGATAAAGACGATCGCTCGAAGAAGGTCCGCATCCAGCACTCCTCGGCGATCGTGAAGGCCATCGCCGAGGGGACGATCGAGTGGGAGCGCGACCCGGACTTCGGCTACCTCGTGGCCACGCACGTGCCGGAGCTCGACGACGCCGACTACCTGCAGCCGAAGCGGATGTACGAGCGGCAGGGGAGGCTCGACGAGTACAACGCCCTGGTGGCGAAGTACATGAGCGACCGGCGCGAGTACCTGCGAAAGTGGAAAGGCCTTTCGGAAGAGATCGTTAACGCGATTTAAGCCGCGCGGCGACTCCCCCTGTTTGTGTTAGCCTATCGGCACCAACACAGGGGGAAAACCATGCGACTCGGCGCTCTCGTTCCGGTCTGCCTACTTGCGGCATCACTGCACGCCGCGGTGACGACAACGCCGCCGGTCCCTGTACCGAAAGTCGTTCATCCCCCGCAACGCATCACGACGCTGCGCCACCATCCGCTGCGCCCCGGCAACCTCGTGACGGACCTCGACGCGCGCGTGCTCGCCGCGCTCTTCGCGTCGATCCCCGCCAGCGACTTCGACTTCGCCGTCCGCACCGGCGAGGTGGGGCTCTGCGAGGGAAGCACCTGCAGCGTGCCGGTGATGATCAAGCTCCCCGAGACCGCGCCGCCGATGAAGATCGCCATCGCCGTGTCGAACGCGAAGGGGGAGATCTCCGAGGTGCGCCACGCGGAGTGCGTGACGCAGCAGTGCACGATCCGGCTGGTGCTCGAGCGCGGGCGGAACACGATCGCGGTGGGCGCGGGCGACACGATCTCGCAGACGGCCGGGATCACGCTGACGACGGTGGAGGCGAGCCCGAATATCTCGCTCAGCCAGAAGGCGAAGACGGAGTGGTTCTGAGGATCGCGATCGTCAACGCGATCAACACAACGTCCAGCGCGAAGACCCACCAGCGCGGATCCACCCACGTCGCCGATACGGCGAAGATGTAGCCGAGCGCCGTCGTCAGGAACCCGACGCCGCGAATCCATTGCCGCTCCGCGCGCTGCAGCACCGCGCCGGCGAGAATGAGCCCGGAAATCACCACCAGCAGGATGGCCGTGTCGCTCACGGCCGCACCGCGATCCACATCACGATCACCGTCGACTGGAATCCCGTCGTCGCCACGTAGGGCCGGCGATCGACCTCCTGGTATCCAATCCGTTTCCAGAAACGCTCCGCCGCTTCGTTCTGCGTCAACACGCCGATCCAGAGCTTCGTCGCGCCCTGCGCGGCCAGCCACTCCAAGAGCTCCTTGTGGATTCGCGGACCGAGGCCGCGGCTGCGCTCCGCCGGATCGAGGAGCAGCAAGCCGAGCCACCACTCGCCCGGCGGCTTCCGCGGCTCGGGGAGGAGCTGCGCGAACGCGACGAGGCGATCGCCGTCGAACACGCCGAAGCAGGCGGTGTCCTCCGCGGACGCGCCGGGAATCGTGAACACCAGTTCCTTCGCCGCCAGGTCGGGCGCGGGCGGCTGCCCCTCGGTCAGCACGAAGAAATCGGCGCAGCGCTCGAAGAGGCGCTGGACTTGCGGCTCGTCGGCGAGCGTCAGCCGTGCGATCACGGCTGCACCTCGATCCACATCAGGATCACCGTCCCCGTCCCGTACGGCTGCCGCGAGTGCTCGACGTAGCCGGTCCGCCGCCAGAACCGCTCCGCCGCCACGTTTTGCGTCTGCACGGCGATCCAGAGCTTCGTCCCCCCCTGCGCGGCGATCCAATCGAGGAGCTCGCGGTGGATCTGCGGGCCGAGGCCGCGGCTGCGCGCCGCCGGATCGAGCAGCAGCAGGCCGAGCCACCACTCCGACTCCTTCGGGTAATCGCGCGCCATGCTGAGGAAAGCGATGAGGCGGTCGCCGTCGAAGGCGCCGAAGTTGAACGTGTCGTCGAGCGTCTTCCCCGGCGCGATCGACGTCAGCTCCTCCTCCGCGGGCGGCATCGGCAATTCGATCAGCGCCCAAAATTCGGAGCAGCGCTCGAAGAGGCGCTGGACGTGCGGCGCATCGGCGAGCGTCAGCGGCGTGAGAATCATGAAAATCAGTTTATCCCGCGCGCAGACGCGGGATCAGCGCGTGCACCGCGGCAGGTCGTGGGCTACAGCATCGCGGTGGATCGGCTGATCCCTCGTCTTCGCGAGGGATAAACTGGGACCGCGGCGTGAGGATCATGTCTCCACGTTCAAGAACAGATAAATCGCCGCGATGGCAAAGACGATATTCGCGCTCCACGCGCTCAGGAGCGCCGGCAGGTTTCCGACCTCGCCGAACTTCGTGAAGATGCTGTAGACCCCCCAGTACCCAATCCCCAAAAGCAGGGCGATGAAGAAGCCGTACAGCGCGCCGCGGCGGCCCATGCGGAACGCGAACGGCAGCGCGATCAGCGCCATGACCACGCTGATGAACGGCCACGACGTCTTCTGATACAGCTTCACCGTCAGCTCCTCGGCCGAGTACCCGGAGCGGCGGATCGTCTCGATGTAGCGGCGCAGCTGCGCGAACGTCATCTGCTCCGGCGACTTCACCTCCGTCGCGAAGTCGTCGGGCCGCTCGGCGTAGTACAGCCGCAGCGGCGCCGCGATCGGCGAATACACCGTCCGCCCGTCGTCGCTGAACGAGCGCATCCAGCCGCCCTGGAACACCCATCCCTTGCCGTCCCACGTGGCCCGCTCCGCGTACACGCGGCGCGTGAGGCGGAACTCCTTCGGGTGAAACTCCAGCACCTGCACCTGTGAGAGCTGCTTGGCGTTGTTGTCGTAGGAGAGGAAATTGATGATGTAGCGCCCGTTCTTGCCGAGGAACCAGAGCTTCTGCTGCTGCGTCGCCGCCTGCATCGCAATCGGTCCCTTGCCGACGATCTTGTTGTGCAGCTGGTCGACGCGCTGGTTCGCGTAGGGGAGCACGAAGTCGAGCATCAGGTAGGCGAGGATGGCGATGATCGAGGCGATGAAGACGACCGGCAGGGCCACGCGGTAAAGCGACACCCCGCCCGACTTGAGCGCCGTCACCTCGTTGTTCTTCGACATGATGCCGAACGTCACCAGCGTAGAGACCAGCACCGTGATCGGAAGCGTCCAGTGGAGAATCTGGAAGATGTTGAAGCGGTAATAAGCCAGCACGGTGTGGAAGGCGATCTGGTTCGCGCGGATGTCGCGCGCGAGCTGCGTGTAGTCGACGATGATGAAGAGCGTGATCGTCGAGATCAGCACCAGCGCCAGCACCTTCGTGAACTCGCGGAGGATGTAGCGGTCGAGGATGTTCGGGAACGTGATGTCGAGCCGGTTGAGGATCACGGGTTCTTCGTCGACGGCGATCTGCGCGGCGGAGACGACCGGCGCCGGCGCGGCCGACTCGCGGCGGCGGCGCAGCGCATCCGGAATCCGGCGCCACAGCGGCGTGCGGTCCGACTTGAAGCCGGTCTCGCGGTTGGCGCGCGCCAGGAGCCAGATCCCGAGCACCAGGAGGAGGACGTTCGGCGTCCACATGCCGACGGCGGGGGAGACTTTGCCGCTCTGCGCCATCGCCTCGCCGTTGTTGATGAGGACGTAGTAGAACAAGATGATCGCGATACTTAAAGAAAAACCTGAGCTTTTGCCGCCGCGGCGGTTCGTGATCCCGAGCGGCAGCCCGAGGATGCCGAAGACGAGACAGGCGAACGGGATGGCGAACTTCTTGTGAATCTCGACCATGGCCGTCCGGTAGGCCTCCTCGAACACCGGCCCGCGCTTCACGAACTGCGCGGAGACCTTGGCCTGGTCGATGAGCTCGCGGAGGTTGAGCTCGCGCATGGAGCGGATGTAGACGCCCTGGGAGCCGGAGAACTTGTCCGGCAGCTTCATCCGCTGCGTGGCGTTGATCGTCCGGTCGTAGCGGTCGGGCCTCTTCGGGTCCCAGACGTGCGTCTCGGCGTTGTTGAGGTTCATCCAGACCTCTTTGGAAGGCCCGACGATCGACAGCGTGCCGCTCTCGGCGACGATGACTTTGGTCGACGAGCGTCCCTGCGAGAACGGCAGGGCTTGCTCGGCGGCCGCCGCGGCCTCGACCTGCTGCTGGACGGTCGCCGGGGCCGGCTTCATGTCGTCGGCGGACCGGCTGTCAGCGACGAAGACGCCTTTCCAGAGGCCGGTCGAGGGATCGATGTCGTTGACGTAGATGACGAGGTTCTCGTACTCGGCGTAGAAGACGCGCGGCTTGATCTCTTTCTCGATCGACGACGTGAAAACCTCGGCGCGCAGCGCCGCGAGCTGGGTGTTGCCGCGCGGCAGGAGGACGTTCATCAGGTAGAAGTTGAGGAGGAACGTGAGGAAGCTGAAGAGGAAGACCGGACGGTAGATCGTGCGCGTGGAGATGCCGAGGGCGCGCATGGCGATGATCTCGGAATCGGCGGAGAGGCGGCCGATGGCGATGAGGATCCCGAACAGCAGCGACATCGGCACGGTCAGGACGACGATGTGCGGCAGCGACAGCAGCAGGAGCTTGCCGACGACCGCGCCCGGCAGGGAGCGCTTGATGATCATCCCGGCGAAGTCGAAGAGGCTCCGCATCAGGATGATGAAAGTGTAGAAGGAAAAGCCGAGCAAGGTCGGCGCGATCATTTCCTTGAAGATGTATCGGGAGAGGATCTTCATCAGTTTCCACAGCGTCTGTTAAGAAGGATTATGTAAATTGAGCGGTGATCTCCACCACGTCGGATAATACCGCCGCCGCCGTCGGCAGCGACCCCGCTCCCTTTCCGGCGAACAACATCTCTCCCACCGCCCTCCCTCGCACCAGCACGGCGTTGTTCTCTCCCTTCGCCGCGGCCAGCGGATGTTGCTCCGGCAGCTCCCGGCGCTCAACGCGCAGCTCCACGCCGCCGCCAACGCGCCGCGCCGTGGCCACATGCCGCACGACGCTGCGCCGCGACCGCGCCCCCTCGACCTCGGCGAGCGTGACGTCGCGGATTCCGTGCACGCGGACAGAGCGCACCGGCGCATCGAATGCCACGCCGGCCAGGATCCGCAACTTCTGCGCCGCGTCGTGGCCGTCGATGTCGAGCGCCGGGTCGGCCTCGGCGAAGCCTTTCGCCTGCGCCTCGGCCAGCGCGTCATCGAAGTCGAGTCCGTCGTCCTCCATCCGCGTCAGGACGTAGTTGCAGGTGCCGTTGAGAATCGCCGCGATCGACTCGATGGAGTCGCCGGCCAGGCCGCGCTGCAGCGCGCGGACGACCGGCACGCCGCCGCAGACGCTGGCCTCGAATCCGATGCGGACGCCGCGGCGCCGGCCGGCGGCGAAGAGCTCGCGCCCCTCGGCCGCCAGGAGCGCCTTGTTTGCCGTCACGATGTGGCGCCCGAGGTCGATGGCGCGGCGGACGTACGCGCCGGCGCAGTGCACGCCGCCGACGAGCTCCACGACGACGTCGACCTCGGCGTCGATGACGTCGAGCGCCGAGGTCGTGAGCAGCGCCCGATCGACGCCGCGGGGTTTGTCGACGTCGCGCACGAGGATCTTCGAGATCTCCAGCTCGACGCCCGTCCGCGCGCGGATGCGCTCGCGCTCGCGGTCGACGAGCTGGACGAAGCCGCGGCCGACGGTGCCGCAGCCGAGGAGTCCGATGCGCGCGCGCATCAGGCCACCGCCTCGCACGCCACTTCGAGCGCCGCGTCGAGCGCTTCGATGAGGTCGCGCACGTCCTCGAGGCCGACCGACAGCCGGATCAGCCCGTCGCCGATGCCGACGCGCCGCCGCACCTCTGGCTCCATCGAGGCATGCGTCATCGTCGGCGGATGACAGAAGAGCGACCGCACGCTGCCGAGGGATTCGGCGAGCGTCCAGAGCTTGACCTCCTTGGCAAACGCCTTCGCCGCATCGAGGCCGCCGTCGATCTCGAACGAGACGATTGCCCCGAAACGCGTCATCTGCCGCCGCGCCACGGTGTCGCGGTCGGGATAGAAAACACGCTCGACGCGCGGGTGCTCGCGCAGGAACGCCGCGATCTGCTCCGCGTTCGCGCAGTGCTTGTCGACGCGCAGTCCGAGGGTCTTCACGCCGCGGAGGATCAGAAAGCAGTCGTTCGGACCGGGCACGCTGCCGACGGCGTTCTGGAAGAACTTCAGCTCGGTCCAGAGGGCCTGATCGTCCGTGATGACGGCGCCGCCGAGGGCGTCGCTGTGGCCGTTGATGTACTTCGTCGTGGAGTGGATGACGATGTCGGCGCCGAGTGCGATCGGCTGCTGCAGCACCGGCGTGGCGAAGGTGTTGTCGACGACGGTGAGCACGCGGTGGCGCTTGGCGATGGCGGCGCACGCGGCGATGTCGGTCACGCGCACGAGCGGATTCGACGGCGTCTCCAGCCAGAGCAGCTTCGTCTCCGGCCGGATCGCCGCCTCGATCGCGTGGAGGTCGCAGGCATCGACGAAGCTGAAGTCGACGCCGAATTTCCGGAAGAGTTTCGTGAAGATGCGCCAGGCACCGCCGTAGAGGTCCTGCGTGGAGACGACGTGGTCGCCGGCGTGAAGGATCGACAGGACGTTGTGAATCGCGGCCATGCCGGTGGCAAACGCGAGCCCGTATCGCGCGCCCTCCAGTGCCGCGAGGTTCTCCTCGAGCGCGCGGCGCGTCGGGTGCTCCGTGCGCGAGTAGCCGTAGCCGCCGAGGTGGACGCCCGGCTCGGCCTGGCGGAAGGTGGAGGTCTGGTAGATCGGGGTGCAGACGGCGCCGGTCTCGTCGTCGCGATGGCCGGCGTGGATGGCGAGCGTATCGAAGCGGTACATGCGTGTGCCCTCCTGTGGCACGAATCCGTGCGGTGGATGGAGAACAAAAGACGGAGGGACCCGGGTCGGCAGACGACGTCTACGCGTCAGCGCCCGGGCTGCGCATCACCATTCGGCCCATGAGTGTGGCGGTGACACGGTGCATGTTGGGCGCGGACGGTAGCATAATCGCGGGAAAAACAACAAGTAGGTGACGGGGAACAGGAAACGGGTGACAGGTGGTGTTCTCGCGACGGCACGACCTGTCCCCTGTTCCCTGTCCCCTGTCCCCTGTTCGCGGAGGCTCGATGCACTCTGTCATGCAAGACTTCCCGCTCACGCTGCACCACATCGTCTGGCGGATGGAGAAGCTCTTCGCGCGGAAGGAGATCGTGACGAAGCGCGAGCACGGTCTGCACCGCTACACGTACGCCGACCTCGCCGCCCGCGCCCGCCGCCTCGCCGCCGCCCTCACCCGCCTCGGCGTCGAGCGCGGCGACCGCGTGGGCACGTTGGCCTGGAACAACTACCGCCACGTGGAGCTCTACTACGCCGTGCCGTGCATGGGCGCGGTGCTGCACACGCTGAATCTGCGCCTCTCGCCGGAGCAGCTCGCCTTCATCGCCAACGACGCCGGCGACTCGGTCATCGTCGTCGACGAGTCGCTCCTGCCGCTGCTGGAAAAGTTCCGCGCTGACGTCCGCACTCTCAAGCACGTCATCGTCATGAACGACGACGACTACGAGCGCCTGCTTGCCGCGGAGTCCGACGACTTCGTCTGGCCCGAGCTCGACGAGCGTGCGCCGGCGGCGATGTGCTACACGTCGGGCACGACCGGGCATCCGAAGGGCGTGGTCTACAGCCATCGCTCGACGTTCCTGCACTCGATGTCGATGCAGCTCGCCTCGACGCTCGCCGTCACCGAGTCCGACGTGCTGCTGCCGATCGTCCCGATGTTCCACGCCAACGCCTGGGGCCTGCCGTACGCCGCGGCGATGGCCGGCGCGTCGTTCATCCTCCCCGACCGCTGGATGGGCGACGCCGAGGCGATGATCGAGCTGGCCATCGACGAGAAGGCGACGTGGATCGGCGCGGTGCCGACGATCTGGGTGGCGATCCTCGCCCGCCTGAACGGCCGCAAGCTGCACGTCCGCGAGGCGATGTCCGGCGGCTCGGCCGTGCCGCGCGTGCTCTTCGAGTCGCTCGACCGCGAGGGCATCCGTCTCGTGCACGCCTGGGGGATGACCGAGACCTCCCCTCTCGCGACATGGTGCCAGCCGCGGAGCTGGCATGACGGAGAGTTGCTCTCGGTGCGCGTGACGCAAGGTCCGCCGGTGCCGGGCGTGGAGCTGCGCATCTGCGATCTCGACAGCGGCGCGGAGCTGCCGTGGGACGGCGTGGCGTTCGGCGAGATTCAGGTGCGCGGGCCGTGGGTCTGCGCCGGCTATCACAACGGCGCCGATCCGACGCGCATGACGCCCGACGGCTGGTTCCGCACCGGCGACGTGGCCTCGGTTTCGCCCGACGGCTACGTGACGATCGTCGACCGCGCCAAGGACGTGATCAAGTCGGGCGGCGAGTGGGTGTCGTCCGTGGAGCTGGAGAACGCCATCATGGCCCATCCGAAGGTGCTCGAAGCGGCGGTGATCGGCCTCGCCCACCCGACGTGGCAGGAGCGCCCGGTCGGCTACGTCGTCCCTCGCCCGGAGTTCCGCGGCGACCTTTCCGCCGACGAGATCCTCGGGCATCTGTCACAGCACTTCATGAAGTGGTGGATCCCCGACGAGATCCGCTTCATCGACGAGGTGCCGAAGACGTCGGTCGGAAAGTTCGACAAGAAGGCGCTGCGGGCGCGCGCGGAGCCGCTGCGCGATCAGCGCGGCAGCGGCGCCTGACGGATGGCCTCGATGAACGGCCGCGCCTGCGGCTCGACGCGCAGCGGCGCGGGGCGGGCCACGCTGCGCAGGAGATAGGCGTTGGCGGCCGAAAGATTTTCACGCCTTAAGTTGTAGCGCGGCGAACGGTACTCGAGCCAGCGGTTGCGGTCGGTGTTGACCGGCGCGTTCGCGGCGGCGAGCAAGCGCGGCACGTCGTCCTCCGATAACAAACGATCGCGCAGCACGAGGCGCATCATCGACGGGCCGACGGCGTCGAGGCCGCGGCGCAACGCCTCGGCGCGCAGCACCTGCGGCTCCGTCGTGGCCACGACGACGCCTTGCTCGCCGACGACCCAGAAGCTGACGTACGGAAAGACGCTGCGCACGCTGCCGATCGCCGAGGCCAGCTCGTACGCGGTGAGGTGGTGCATCTGCAGCCACTGCTGCATCACGCCGTGCGGCTTCAGCCGCGCCGCGGCGGCGCGATAGAAGTCGCGGCTGTAGAGGTTCGTCGCGCCGGCGAACCACATGCTGCTGATCTCCATCGTGATCATGTCGTATTGCCGGTCGTGGAGCTGCAGCACGTTGCGGCCGTCCTCGACGAGGGTGCGGACGTTGGGGTGCTCGAGCACGCGGCCGTTGACGTGCGGGAACCACTCGCGCGCCGCGGCCACCATGCCCGGCGCGATCTCGGCGACGTCGATGCGGGAAAAACCGAGGCGGTGCACGACGCTGGCGGAGTGCCCGGTGCCGAGGCCGATGACCAAGGCGTCGTCGAAGTGGACGACGTGCAGTGCCGGGACAAGGGCGAAGCCGCTCTGAGCGACGACTTCGCCGCTGTCGTTGCCCTGAAATTTGCCGTTGGTGAGGAGGACGCGCATCGCGCCGTTTTGCACGACCGTCGTGACGCCGCCGGCGGCGTCTTCGTGAAAGAAGAGCAGACGCGAGTCGGGACGGACGAACGCCGGTGAGAAGTAGACGTTCTCCCCCGAGGTGAGCCGCAGATGGTCCCAATGCGGCGCGAGACCGGCCAGGAGCAGCGTGAGGAGGGCGAAGACGAGGCCGACGGCGCGGCGCTGCGGCGCGCCGGCGATGAAGGCGGCGGCGCCGGCGAGCGCGTAGACGATGGCGATGGCCAGGAGCGACGCCTCCGAGCCGACGCGCGGGATGAAGACGAAGGCGGCGACGAGTGCCCCCGCGCAACAGCCGACGGCGTTCGCCGCGGTCATGGCGCCCGCGGTCCTCCCCTGCTCGGCGAGCGGAAACTCGCGCAGGCGGAAGAGCATCGGCAGCACGCTGCCGAGGACGAGGGAGACCGGCGCGACGAGGACGAAGGCGATGAGCGTCCGCAGCGTCTCCGCCGCGGCGAACGAGCGCAGCCCGCCGCCGAGCGTCGTGAAGAGATGCGGCACGTGCGGCCACGCCGTTTGCTGCAGCGCGAGGAGCGCCCCGCCGGCGATGAAGGCGAACGCCGGCAGGGCCAGCGGGATGGCGTCGTCGCCGCGCGCCAGGCGCGAGGCGACGGTGCTGCCGATGAACAGCCCGCCCAGAACGGCGAAGAGCATCGCCGCGAAGGCGTAGACGCTGTTGCCGCAGACGGTGGCGATGAGGTGCGTCCAAACGACTTCGAGGGCGAAGAAGAGGAGGCCGGAGGCGAAGGCGGCCACGATGAGCAAACGGGCTCGCGGCTGCAGGCTTTCGCCGGGCTCTTGGCTCTCCACTCTCAGCTCTCGGGCCCTGCCGCCCGGCCATGCGACCGCGGCAACGGCGAGATCGATGCAGCCCGCCAGCAGCAATCCCTTGTCGAGTCCCACCGTCGCGAAGACGGCGTACGGCGCCGCGCCGGCGGCGATCGTCGCGCCGAGGAGATTCAGCGCGTAGAAGCACGTCACCGCGCGGCGGTCGCCGGCGATGAAGTCGACCATCGCCGGGAACGTCGCCCCCATCAGGATCGTCGGCGGGAGGATCCACGCCGAGGCGACGAGGAGGCGCGCCGCCTCGAGCGCCGCGAAGTTGTCCGCGGAGGCGCGGAGCAGCGGGAGGAACGCCGCCGTCAGATGCTCGAAGGCGAGATAGAGCATCAGCGCCCACAGTCCGACGCCGAGCTCGAGGGTCGCGTAGACGCGCAGCGGCGCCGCGCGGCGGAGGAAGCGATAGGCCCAGCCGCCGATGGTCAGCCCGGCGAAGTAGATGGAGAGCACCGCGGCGGCGGCGTGCACCGTCGTGCCGAGGAGCGGCTCGAGGAGCTTCTCGAAGGCCTGCTCGGCCATCAGCGCCGACGCGCCGGTGAGGATGAAGAGGATTCCGGCGGTCCGGCGCTGCATCAGAGAGTCTTTCGGAAGCGAATGCCGCTCCGCGTGAAGCCGATGCCTTCGTAGAACGCGTGGGCGTCGGCGCGATGCAGCGCCGAGCCGACGTTCACGCGCGCGCAGCCGCGTTCGCGCGCGAAGTCGAGGAGGTCGTCGACGAGCGCGCGGCCGACGCCGCGGCGGCGCGCTTGCTTACTGACGACGAGCGCGGTGATGAACCCGATCGGCTCGTCGTGCTCGAGGCCGGGATGGACTTGCAGCGAGCCGACACCCAAGATCGCGTCGCCGTCGGCAAAGACGCGGACGCGGAAGTCGTCGCGTGCGATGAGCGTCTTGATGCGCGTGCGCGCCTGCGCTTCTTTCGTCGGATATCCGAGCTCGCCCAGGAGCGCGGCGACCTGCGCGGCGTCAGCGGGCGCGGCGTCGCGGATCACGCTTCCGACTCGAGCCGCCGGAGCAGCTCGCGCAGCGCGTCGACGATCTCGCCCTTCTCGACGTTCGCCTTGCGGAACGCCAGGTTCACGCTGAACGGCAGCGACTTGTCCTTCACCTGCCAGACGAAGTTCTTCGGCCGCCCGGCAGTCTTCTTCGGCGCGGCGGTCTGCTTGCGCACGTCGTCGCGCGTCAGCTCGCCGGCGGCGACGCTGCGGACGATTGTCTCCATCGCCTCCTCGTCGCCGGCGCGGGCGATCTGCACGAGCACCGACTTGTTCGAGATCCCGGCCTCGCGGCACATGGCCCGGATGCGGTCGGGGATGTCGTTGATCAGCAGCGTCTCCGTCACGGTCGTGCGCGACTTCCCGATCACCGTGGAGATGCGCTCGTGCGTGTAGCCGAAGCGCTGCTGCAGCAGGAGCAGCCCCTCGGCTTCTTCGAACGGCGTTAGGTCCTTGCGCTGGATGTTCTCGATGAGCGCGATCTCGAGGGTCTCTTTGTCGTCGGCGTCGAGCTCGATGGCCGGGATCTCGTCGAGCCCTGCCAGCGTGGCCGCGCGGTACCGCCGCTCGCCGGAGATGATCTGGTAGCGGCTCGGCGCGATCTGGCGCACGAGGATCGGCTCGAGGACGCCTTTCTCGCGGATCGACGCCGCTAGCTCCTCGATGTTGCCGAGAGACGTGCGCGGCTGCTCCGCGTTCGGCTCGATGAGCTGGAGCGGGATCATCGATCCGATGTGCCGCCCCGACCGGCGCGTCAGCTCTTCGACGAAGTGCGCATCGTGGCGCATGCTGGCGCGCTCGGGAAGTCCTCGTTTCATGGCCATCTCATACCCTCGACAGGATCTCTTCGGACAGCGAGTAGTACTCCATCGCCCCGCTCGAGCGCGGCGCGAAGGTGAAGATCGACTCCTTGTAGGCCGGACTCTCCTCCAGGCGAATCGACTTGGTGATGACGGTGTTGAAGAGGCGCTCGCCGAAGACCTGCCCGATCTGCTCGTGGATGTCGCGCGCCAGCGTGGTGCGCTTGTCGTGCATGGTGATGACGACCCCTAGGAGCTGGAGATTCGGATTCGGCCGGGCCTTGATCTTCTCGATGGTCTCGAGGAGGTCGTCCGTCCCCTCCAGCGCAAAGTACGACGACTGGATCGGCACGAGGACGTGCGTCGAGGCCACGAGGGCGTTGACGGTGATCATGCCGAGCGTCGGCGGCGTGTCGATGAAGATGTAGTCGTACTCGTTGGCCGCGTCCTTCATCTTGTCCTTGAGCCGAAACGGCCCGTCGAGCTCCCCGATGAGCTTCGACTCGAGCTTGGCCAGCGCAATCTTCGACGGCGCCACCCAGAGGTTCGGAAGCGGGGTCGGGACGATGACGTCGGGGAAGGAGAGCTCCTCACTCACCAGAACGTCGAACATCGACTTCGTCACCGAGCGGGGATCGATGTACGACATCGTGGAGTTCGCCTGCGGATCGAGGTCGATGAGGAGGGTTTTGAAGCCTTTGTTGGCGACCGCGGCGGAGAGGTTGATGGCGGTGGTGGTCTTGCCGACTCCACCCTTTTGATTGGCGACGGTGATGATCAAGCCACGCGATTTTACATCGCGCGGCTCGCCGCGAACGAGCCGACGCTACGCGCGGCTCATCGTCGGCGCCCGAAAAACTGCGGTTAGTGCGGACCGCAACACTTGCGCGGTGTGGGAGAAGCCATGCAGGTTGGTTCGCCGTCGCTGAGCCGCGCGCGAAGCGCGTCGGCTCGTGCACGGCAGATATCGCGGCCCCAAAGGGCCCGCGACATCACATTTTCCATTTTCCAAGATCTTCGGTATCCAGTTGCTCGAACAGCTTCTTCGTCTTCTCGTCCACGTCCTCGCTGTCCGGCGTGATCGTCTGGGCCTGCTCCAGCACCGCCTGGGCCACAAAGATCGGGGCCTCCACCCGCAGCGCCAGGGCGATGGCGTCGCTGGGCCTCGCGTCGAGCTCCAGCGTCCGCTGCCCGGCGATCAGGCGGATCTGGGCGAAGAACGTCGAGTCGCGCAGGTCGTTGATCACCACGCGGGTCACGCGGCCGTCGAGCTCCGCGATCATGTTCTTGAGGAGGTCGTGCGTCATCGGGCGGGGCGTGGTCACGTTCTCGAGCTGCAGAGCGATCGCGTTCGCTTCGAAAATCCCGACCCAGATTGGCAGGAAGAACTTCTCCTCCTCGTCCTTGAGCACCACGATCGGCGAGTTCGAGACAGGGTCGAGCATCAGCCCTTTGATACTCATCGGAACCAGTGCTGTGCTCATGCGAGCTCCTTTGTACCACATCCGCCAGGATTTACTGCCGCTGCAGCATCTCCCGCAGCCAGGCCTGCGCGGGATCGCTCTGCGTCCGCTGGTGCCACAACATCGTGATGGCGATCTCGGGCATCGGCAGCGGCGACCGGAACACGCGCAGCCCCCGCCCCACCGCCTCGGCGCGGGCCACGCGCTCGGGCACCAGCGCCACGCAATCGCTCGTCTCCACCACCCGCGGCAGCATCAGCATGTGCGGCACCGTCACGGCCACGCGCCGCGCCAGATTCCGGGCAGCCAGCAGCGTGTCCGTCATCCCAGTGCGCTCGCCGCGCGGGTACATCACCCGCGCGTGCGGCAGGGAGAGAAACGTGCGCATGTCCATCCGCCCGCGAACGCGCGGATGCCGCTTGCGGACGATGCAGACGAACCGGTCCGTGGCCAGCTTCCGGGACATGAGCTGCGACGAGAACGTCGTCTCCGGGAAGAGGCCGATGGCCAGCTCCGCCTCGCCGCTCTGCAGCGACTCGACCGGCGGCTCGAACAAATTTCCGGTGCGCAGCGTGCGGATCGCCGCCTGCGGCGCCCTGGCCAGGATCCGCGGAATGAGCGGCGCCAGAAACGCGAACTCGACGTAGTCGTTCGTCACGATCCGGAACTCGTGCCGCGCCGTGCGTGCGTCGAACGGCGGCGCCTGCTCGAGGGCCAGCCGCAGCTGCGCGAGCGCCGCGGAGATCGGGTCCATGAGATGACGGGCGCGGGGCGTCGGCTGCATCCGCCCGCCGCGCCGCACGAAGAGCGCGTCGCCCGTCAGCCGCCGCAGGCGGCTCAACGCGCCGCTCACTGCCGGCTGACTCAGTCCCACCTTGTCGGCGGCGCGGGTGACGTTCTGCTCGCGCGCCAGCGCCTCGAACACCAGAAGCAGATTGAGGTCGAGCGACTCCAGCTTCACGCTATCCATACAGCCGATAGTACGCGTACGAACAATCGATGAACATGATGCGGCGGGTGGAGCTACTTTTTACGGTATGTACAGACGACCGGCAGTCGCGATCCTCTTCCTGATGCTGGCCTGGCCCGCCGCCGCCGAGCCGCCGCGCCTCATTCCGCGCGCGCTTCTCCTCGGCAATCCCGACCGCTTCTCGCCGCGCCTCTCGCCCGACGGAAAGTCGCTCGCCTGGATCGCGCCGGATGACAAGGGCGTGCTGAACGTCTGGGCCGGCGCGCTCGACGGCAGCGGCGCGAAGCTCGTCACGCACGAGCGGCGCCCGCTGTGGGAGTTCCAGTGGAGCGGCGACGGCACGCGCGTCCTGTTCCCCGAGGATGGCGACGGCGACGAAGTGACCCACGTCTTCTGCGCCGACGTCGCCAGCGGAAACGTGCGCGACCTCACGCCCTTCCGCGGCGTGCGCGCGCAGAACATCATCGTCAGCGCCAGGAAGCCGAACGAGATCCTGGTCGGCCTCAACCTCCGCGACCGGCGCCTCTTCGACATGCACCGCGTCAACCTCGAGACCGGCGCCGTGACGCTCGAGGCCACGAATCCCGGCGACGTCAGCTCCTGGACGGTCGACGGGAACTTCGTGATCCGCGCCCTGACGGCGTACGACGCGAATGCGAACACCGTCGTGCGCGTCCGTGACAGCGCCACCGCGCCGTGGCGCGATCTCATCGTCATCCCGTTCGAGCGGGCCACGATCGCGGGACAGATCGCCATCGGCAGCCTCGTGGCCGGCTTCGCGCCCGGCGGCAAGAGTCTCTACGTGGCCTCGACGCTCCACTCGAATACGGCGCGCCTCGAGCGCGTCGATGCCGCGACCGGCAAGACCCTCGAAGTCATCGCTGAGGATCCGAACGCCGACGTCGACGAGGCTTGGCCGCTCGCGTATCCCGCCGTGATGCTCAACCCGCGTACCGGCGCGATCGAAGCCGTGCGTTTCAACTACCTCGAGCCGAAGTGGCGCTTCGCCGGCGACGCCATCGCCGCGGAGATGCAGCGCATCGAACGCGAGACCGACGGCTACGCCAAAGTCATCGACCGCGACACCGCCGACCGGCGCTGGCTCATCGCCTCGCATTCGGCCGCGCGGCCTGACTGGTACTACCTCTACGACCGTCCCTCCAAGACGCTGACGAAGCTCTTCACCACCAAGCCGGAGCTCCTCGGCTACACGCTCGCCAAGCCGAAGCCGCTCCTCATCACCGCGCGCGACGGCATGCAACTGGTCAGCTACCTGACCCTCCCGCCCGGGAGCGACGGCCGCAACCTCCCCCTCATCGTCTACCCGCACGGCGGACCTTGGGAGCGGGACTCGATGTACTGGAACGTCGAGCTGCAGTTTTATGCGAATCGCGGCTATGCGGTGCTGCAGGTCAACTACCGCGGCTCCACAGGCCTCGGCATCCAGTACTACAACGCCGGCAACGGCCAGCTCGGGCGCGGCATGAACGAGGATCTCTACGACGCCGTGCGCTGGGCCGTGGCCCAGGGCATCGCCGACCCGAAGCGCATCGCCATGCGCGGCGACTCGATGGGCGGCTACGCCACGTTGCGCGCGATCACGACGCATCCGGAGATGTTCGCGTGCGCGGTCGTCGGAGTGGGCCCGAGCGACGTGAAGGCGCTGATGTCCTCGTTTCCCAAGTACTGGGTCGCGGCAACGAATCGCTGGATCCGCCGCATCGGCGACGTCATTCACGACGAGAAACTGAACCGCTCGATCTCGCCGCTTTACGACGCCGCCAAGATCACCATGCCGCTTTTCGTCCAGGCCGGAGGCAACGATCCGCGCGTGAAGCTCGAACAATCCGATTGGATCGTGAAGGCCGTGCGCGATGCCGGGCATCCGGTCACGTACGTGGTGTATCCCGACGAAGGGCACGGCATCGACCGCACGGAGAACGCGATCGACCTCTACGCCCGCCTCGACCCGTTCCTCGCCCAATGCTTAGGCGGCCGCTTCGAGCCCTTCGTCAAAGTCGAGGGGACGTCCGCGGAGGTTCGATGATCAGGCCACCGCTTCGCCGCGCAACGTGTGGTGCTGGGCCTGATCGATGCGCACGCCCAGCAGGCTCCCGGGCGCGGGGGCATGGCCGGCGACGAAGTTGACGACGAAGTTGTCGTCCGTGCGTCCGGCGAACATGGCCGGGTCGTTCCGGCTCGGCCCTTCCACGAGCACGGGGAGCACGCGCCCGCGGTACGACTCCAACCGCTCGCGCTTGATGCGCTCGTGCAGGTCGAAGAGGCGCGTCAGGCGCTCCGAGGCGACCGCGTCGTCGACCGGCGATCCGAGCTTCAGCGACGGCGTGCCCGGCCGCGGCGAATACTTGAACGCGAAGAGCGACCCGTAGCGGATCTCCTCGATGAGCGAGAGCGTCGCTTCGAAGTCCTCCTCCGTCTCGCCGGGGAAGCCGACGATGACGTCGGTCGAGAAATGAATCTCCGGAATCGCTGCGCGGATGCGCGCGATCGTCTCGACGTACTTTTCGCGCGTGTACAAGCGCTTCATCCGCCGCAGCACCCGCGATGAGCCCGACTGCACCGGCAGGTGCAGATAGCGCGAGATGTTCGCGTGGTCGCGCATCGCCGCGATCATGGAGTCGTTGACCTCGGCGGGATGCGAGGTCATGAAGCGCAACCGGGCCACGCCGTCGATCTCGGCGACCGCGGCGAGGAGCGCGCCGAAGTCGCGGCCGCTGACGGGGCAGCGGTAGGCGTTGACGGTCTGCCCGAGGAGCTCGATCTCCACCCGCCCGCTCGCCCGCACCTCGGAAAGCACATCGTCGAAGGGGCGCGAGACCTCGCGGCCGCGCGTCGTCGGCACGATGCAGAACGTGCAGTTCTTGTTGCAGCCTTCGATGATCGTCACCTGCGCTTTCGTGGCCGAGGGGCGGTCGAGCGCGAGGTAGTCGTAGCGGCGGTCGTCGGGGAAGTCGACCGCCACGCGCTTGCTGCCGCCGAGCACCTCGTCGAGATAGCCGACGTTGCCCGGGCCCATGACGAAGTCGACCCACGGCGCGCGCTCGCGGATGCGCTCCCCTTCCTGCTGGGCCACGCAGCCGCAGACGCCGATCTGCAGCGCGCCGCGCTCCTGCTTGAGCTCGCGCAGCTCGCCGAGGCGGGAGAAGACCTTGTGCTCCGACTTCTCGCGGATCGAGCAAGTGTTGAGGAGTATGAGCCCGGCCTCGCGCTCGTCCTCGACGCGGCGCCAGCCGCGCAGCTTGAGCGCGCCGGAGAGGCGCTGGCTGTCGAGATCGTTCATCTGACAGCCCCAGGTTTCGATGAAGTAGGTTTGGGACATGTTCTTGGTTCTTAGTTCTTAGTTCTTGGTTTGACGAACTAAGAACCAAGAACTAAGAACTAATCGCCAAGCGCTTTCAACGCGTCCTTCGCGCTGTTCCATTCTTTCCTGGCCGCGTCGAGCTGAGTTTTCGTCCCCATGAACCGCGCCACCAGCACCGTATCGCGGCGGTCGAGGTCCGATTCCTCGTAATAGGCGAGCTCCAGGCTGCGCACTTGCGCCTCCAGGCCGGCCACCTTCTTCTCCGCCTCGTCGACGCGCTTCTGCGCGGCGGCGCGCGCTTTGCGCAGCTCCTCGAGCTTCTCGCTCATTGTCTTCGTGGCGGGTGCCGCTGCGGTGGACGGCGGCGGCGCCGCTGCCGACGGCAGTGCATTTTTCTTCACATCGTCGTTTGTGATCACCTTCCCCGAGGGTTTGCGGGGACCGCCGGCGGCCTTCGCGGCCTTCACCAGCGCGGAGTCCTCCTGCGGCATCGCCAGCATCGCTAGCAGAATCCAGATCATGGCGCCGATGTCCCCTCGCGTCCGTAGCGATCCTCGAGGCGCACGACGTCGTCGAGCTCCGGCGTCGACACCTCGGCCACGTCCGTGTCTTCGACCGCCTCCATCCGATGGATCAGGAGCGGCGGGATATGAAACGCCTCCCCTGCCCGGAGCGCGATCTCGCGGCGGTCGCCGTTCGACTCGACCGTCAGCTTCAGCTCCCCGCGCAGCACATACAGCGTCTCTTCCTTGCGGTTGTGGTACTGCAGCGAAAGGCACTCGCCGCGATTGACGTGCAGGATCTTGCCGGCGTAGCGGTCGCACTTGGCGAAGATGAGCTCATAGCCCCACGGCTTCGGCACGCGCTTCACCTCCGTCGGCTCGAACCAGTTCATACGCCCTTCTGGACGAGCCCCTCGGGGAAGCTTTTCGCGACGCTCTCGATCACGAATTCTTCGATCTCCTGCGCCGTCCGTTTCGTGAGCGCCGTGTCGGCGATCTTCTTGGCGTCGCGGTAGCGCGCCGTCCGGATGACGTTCTTGATCACCGGCACGGACGATGGGTTCATCGAGAACGTCTCCAGTCCGAGGCCGAGGAGGACGATCGCGTAGATCGGATCGGCGGCCATCTCGCCGCACATCGACACCGGAATCCCTGCCTTTTTCCCCGCGTCGATCACCCCTTTGATCAGGCGCAGCAGAGCCGGGTGCAGCGGCTCGTAGAGATAGCTGACGTTCTCGTTCGAGCGGTCGATGGCCAGCGAGTATTGGATCAAGTCGTTCGTGCCGATGGCGAAGAAGTCGGCCTCCTGCGCCAGGATGTCGGCAATGACGGCGGCCGACGGCACCTCGACCATGATCCCGACTTTGAGGTCCGGCTTGTACGGCAGCCCGTCGGCGTCGAGCTCGGACTTCAGCTCGCGGAGCAGCGTCTTCACCTGCCGCAGCTCCTGCACGCCGGAGACGAGCGGGAACATGATGCGCAGGTCGCCGTACACCGACGCGCGCAGGAGCGCGCGGAGCTGCTGCTTGAACATGTCGCGCTTCTTCATGCAGAGGCGCAGGCCGCGCAGACCGAGGACGGGATTGTCTTCCCGCGTGCCGATGACTTCGCGGGCGAGCTTCTTGCCGCCGAGGTCGAAGGTGCGGATGACGCAGGCGCGGGGCGCGCACGACTCGACGAGGCTCCGGTAGAGCTGGAAGTGCTCGTCCTCGGTCGGCAGCACCGGCGACTTGGAGATGTAAAGGAACTCGGATCGATAGAGCCCGATCCCCTCGGCGCCGAAACGGATGGCGTCCTTCAGCTCCTCGACGAGCTCGATGTTCGCCTGCAGCGTGATGCGCCGGTCGTCCTTCGTCACCGCGGCGAGGTCGCGATTCTCGAGGAGGCGCCGCTCCTGCTCGAGGTGGCGGATGACGCGCGACTGGTACTCCGCGATCATCGCCTGCGTCGGGTTGACGATGATCGTCCCTTCGTAGCCGTCGACGATGATCATCTCTTCGTTGTCGATGATCTTCGTGAGGCGCGGGACGCCGATGACCGCCGGCATGAAGAGCGACTTGGCGATGATGGAGGTGTGCGACGTGCGCCCGCCGGTCTCGCTGGCGAAGCCGACGATGGGCCGGCGGTTGAAGTGGATGGTGTCGGACGGGGTGAGGTCGTCGGCGAGGATGACGACGTCGTGCTTGATCTCGCTCAGGTCGTGGTGGGCGATGCCCTGCAGGTTCTTGAGCACGCGGTCGGCGACGTCTTTGACGTCGGCAACGCGCTCTCTCAAATAGACATCGTCGAAGCTGGCGAAGCGCGCCTGCAGCTCTTCCTGCACCTCGGCCACGGCCCACTCGGCGTTGACCTGCTCGTCCTCGATCTTCGCCTTGACCTTGTCGGCGAACGACGGGTCGGTGACGATCATGGCGTGCGCTTCGAAGATCTGCGCGTACTCGTCGCCCATGGAGCGGCTGACTTTGTGCTTGAGGTCGAGGAGCTCGTCGCGCGTTTTTTCCAGCGAGGAGTGGAAGCGGCCGACTTCGTCCTCGACTTCTTCGTCACGGATGGGCACGCGGTACACCGAGGCCTCGCGCTTCTCGATGATGACGGCGCGGCCGATGGCAATGCCGGGCGAGACGCCGATGCCCTTGTAGGTGCGGACGTCGCGGCGCGCCGCGGCCAAAGAGCGTTGCAGAGTGTCGCTGGTCACTGGCGACATTCTACGCGTCACTCGGCTTCATCGAATTTCGCGTCGATCAACTGCTGGAGCGCGGCCACGGCGTCGGCCTCGTCGGGGCCGTTCGCCTTCACGGTGATGACCGAGCCTTTGCCGGCCGCAAGAAGAAGGATGCCGAGGATCGATTTGCCGTCGACCTCCTCGTCGCCTTTGCGGATCTTGATGTCGGACGCGAAGCGCGCCGCGACGTGGACGAGCTTCGCCGCCGCGCGCGCATGGAGGCCGAGCTTGTTCTTGATCTCGAAGTCCCGCTCGATCAACCGCTCACTCCTGCGCGGCGCTCGCCGGTGGCGGCGAGGAGGTCGGAGGCGACGCGGATGGCCTTCGAGCCCTTTTCGCTGATGACGTGCGCGAGCGTGGCCAGGTCGTGGGCGTCCTGGGCCATGGTGGCGAACTTGACGATCATCGGCAGGTTGACGCCGGTGACGATCTCGACGCGGTCTTTCTCGAGGAACGAGAGGCTGATGTTGCTCGGCGTGCCGCCGAACATGTCGGTGAAGATGATGACGCCGTGGACGTCGCCCAAGCGCTCCAGCGCCTGGCGGATCTTCTCGCGGGCCTCGTCGACGGAGTCAGTCCACTCCAGCGGCACAGCCTCGACGACGCCGACGTTCGTTTCGATCTTGCGCGCGGCGTTGAGCAGCTCGTAGGCGAGCTGGCCGTGCGTGACGATGAGCGCTCCGATCACGGACCCTCCGTTGACGGGGCGCATGATAGCAGCCCGGCTAGAATGGCCGGGTGAAGCGGGTCCTGGCGTTGGTGGCAACGGTGGTGTTGGTCGTGGCGTGGTGGGTGCTCGTGCCGCGGTACGGGTTGCGGTCGTTCCGCATTCCGACCGTGTCGATGGCGCCGGCGTTGCCGATGGGCTGCTACGTGCTCGTCCATCCGACGAAGGACGTGCACGTCGGGGAAATTGCCGTCTTTCGCCACGATCCGAAAACGATGCTTGCGAAGCGGCTCGTGGCCGGTCCGGGCGACACGGTCGAGATCCGCGACAAAAAGCTGATCGTGAACGGCCGCGAAGTCAGCGAGCCCTACGTCACGTATGAAGATCCGATGGTCTATCCGAAGCAGCCGGCATTGCCGGAGCCATACGCTTCGCGCGATCAATTCGGCCCCTATCGCGTGCCGGCGGACGCGTACTTCACCCTCGGCGACAATCGCGACCGCTCGTCGGACTCGCGCTATTGGGGAGCCGTGAGCCGTAACGATGTCCTCGGTCGCGTCGTGTACGTCGTGACGGCCAACGGTGGCATGCACCGCCCGCGCTGAGCCTCACCGCTTGTAGTCGCGGTGCACGATCTCCACCGCGTACCCCTTTGCCGCCAGGTCCGCCCCCAGCCGCTGCGCGACGGCCACGCTGCGGTGGCGGCCGCCGGTGCAGCCGACGCCGATCGTCAGGTAGCTCTTCATCTCCTTCTGATACCCCGGCAGGAGGTACGTTATGAAGTCGAGGAGCTTGGCGTAGAACGTCTCGTACTCCGGCTGCCGCTTCAGGTAGTCGACGACCTCGGCGTCGAGCCCGGTCTTCGGCCGCAGCTCGTCGATGAAGTGGGGATTCGGGAGGAAGCGGACGTCGAAAAGGAGGTCGATGTTGTACGGCGTGGAGTGCTTGAAGCCGAAGCTGATCAGCGTCACGAGCATCTGCGGCGTGCTGCCCGGCAGGTTGAAGCGCTTGACGACTTCGGCCTTCAGCTCGTGCACGGAGAACTGCGAGGTGTCGAGGACGAAGTCCGCCAGCGACTTGACCTCCGTCAGCGCCGCGCGCTCGCTTTGAATCGCCTCGGCCACCGGCAGCTCTTTGCCGAGCGGGTGCGGGCGCCGCGTCTCCGAGTAGCGCCGCGCCAGCACTTCGTCGCTCGCCTCCAGGAAAATGAGGGCGACGTTCGGCACGAGCTTGCGGATGCGCTCGCGGTAGAAGGTCGGGAAGACGCGCGCGAAGTCGTGCGTGCGGACGTCGACGACGATGCCGACGCGCGTGGCGTTCTCGTGCGTGCCGACCTCGTCGAGGAACGGCTCGATCAACTCGATCGGCAGGTTGTCGACGCAGTAAAACCCGAGGTCCTCGAGCGTCGACTGCACGTAGCTTTTGCCGGAGCCGGAGAGACCGGTGATGACGACGAGATACTCGGGCCGCTTCATCGTTGTCTGCGCGTCTTCTCCAATATATCCGGCTGAAACCGCGTCTTTGTGTGAAGACTGCGAATCTCCGAGCTCGCGATCTCTTCCCGATTCGTTCGCGGCAGGCTCTCGGCGGAGGCGCCGCTGGCGCGGCGGGCGATCTCCTCGTCGATGCGCTGCGTGAAGGCGCGCGCGGAGTCGTGGCCTTGCAACTTCATCAGGTGATTGCGCGCGGCGATCTCGACGAGGAGGGCCAGGTTGCGGCCCGATGCCACCGGCAGGCGCACGTACGGCTTGGACACGCCGAGGAGCTCGAACGTCTCGCCGGCGATACCGAGGCGGTCGTACTCCGTCCCTTCCACCCACTTTTCCAGTCGGACCACGATGTCGATCGGCTTCACGTCGCGCGTCGAGGCCACGCCGAAGAGGTCCTTGATGTCGATGATGCCGATGCCGCGCAGCTCCATGTGATGGCGCAGCAGATCGTTCGAATAGCCGAGGAGCACGTCGTTGGGGTGGCGTTTGATCACCACCATGTCGTCGGCAATCAGGCGATGGCCGCGATAGACGAGGTCGAGCGCGCACTCGCTCTTGCCGATGCCGCTGTCGCCGAGAAGCAGCACGCCGATGCCGTAGACGTCGAGCAGGCCCGAGTGCATCGTGATCTTCGGTGCCATCGTCTCTTCGAGAAAGTACGTCGTGCGGGTGATGGCCGTCGACGACATCGCCGGCGTGGAGAAGAGCGGCACGGAGCGCTTCTCGCACTCGTGCTTGAACTCCTCGAGCGGCGTGATCCCCTTGGTGACGATGAAGCAGGAGACGTCGAGCCCGGTCACGTCGCGCACGCGCTTCTCGCGCAGGCGCACCGGCAGCGACTGCAGGTACTTCGTCTCCGACTCGCCGATGATCTGCACGCGCCCCGGCTTGATGTACTCGTAGTAGCCGGCGAAGGCCAGCCCCGGCTTCTGCACGCGCGGGCGGAGGATGGTGCGATCGAGCCCGTCGTCGCCGGTGACGAGCTTGAGGGCGAGGTCGTCGAGCTCTCCGGAAAGGAGAGCTCGGACCGTCGTCTGCAAAAAATCGTCGGCCGCGTGGGTCACGCAACCAATGATACGCGTTACGGCTTCGGCGCCGCGGCCTTCCCGGCCGCGAGACTGGCCTGCGCGGCCGCTTCGAAAAGCTCGTCGAGTTGCGCTGCCGACTTGCGATCGATGATGCGGTCGGTGCCGTCGCCGGCGCGCACTTCGACCACGACCAGGAAGTCCTTCGGCTGCTTGACCGGCAGCCTCTCGCCGGCGTAGGTGAAGGAGTAGTCGTTCAGGAGGTCGCCCGACATATTGCGGCTGTTCGCGGCCATGGCCATGTCGCCGACGCTCGGCCCGCTGGTCGGATCGAGGTTCGCGTACGACTCGGCCGTGAAGGCGGCGTGTCCTTTGATCTCCCGCTTGGCGATGCTGAAGCTGGAGGGAGGCCCGAGGAGGATGATGATCTTGCCGCGCGTAGTGAGGGAGCCGGCGCGGCCCGACACCGTGAGGCGCTTGTCCGCGATCTCGGCGCGCTTGGCCACGTCGGCGGCGAAGCCGGGGCCGCGGCTGTCGACGAACTTCTTGATGAACTGCTCGGCCTCGTCGTCGCTCTTGACCGTCGCTTTCCATTCGGCGCGCTCGGCGTTCGTCATGAAATAGCCCTGCGGCGAATTCGGCCAGTTCTTGTACTTGCTCAATCCGCCGGCGAAGACGACGGGAGCGACCAACGCGAGGACCGCGCCGCACAGAAGATGTTTGCGCATGAGTGTCTCCCCTACTTTTTCGACGCGCCGAGGCGCGCCTCTGCGGCTGCTTCGAAAAGGTCGTCGAGCTGCGCCGCGACCTTGTGGTCGTTGACGCGGTCGGTGCCGTCGCCCGGATGCACTTCCACCACCACCACGAAGTCCTTCGGCTGCTTCACCGGCAGCGCGTCGGCCTTGTAGGTGAAGGTGTAGTCCTGCACGACGTTGTTGGCCATGCTGGAGCGCTGCGCCGCCATGGCCACGTCGCCAACGGACGGACCCATCGTGCCGCCACCGCCACGGCCGCCGCCACCGCCGTCGATGTTCTGGTACATGTCGGCGGAGCCGGAGGCACTTCCCTTCGTCTCGCGGGTGACGACGTTGAAGCTCGACGGCGGTCCGAAGAGGATGACGAGCTTTCCGCGCGTCGTGAGAGACCCGGCGCGACCGGCGACGCTCAGGTGTTTGTCGGCCATCTCGGTGCGCTTGGCCACGTCGGCGGCGAAGCCGGGGCCGCGGCTGTCGACGAACTTCTTGACGAACTGCTCGGCTTCTTCGTCGGTCTTGACCGTGGCCTTCCACTCCGCGCGCTCGGCGTTGGTCATGAAATAGCCCTGCGGCGAATTCGGCCAATTCTTGTACTTACTGAGGCTGCCCGCCAAAAGAGCGGGCGCACTCAAGGCGAGTGCTGCAATGAACAGCAG
This sequence comes from Thermoanaerobaculia bacterium, assembly GCA_035276475.1. Classification (GTDB taxonomy): domain Bacteria; phylum Acidobacteriota; class Thermoanaerobaculia; order Gp7-AA8; family Gp7-AA8; genus DATDFB01. Next base: position 29,442 of record DATELQ010000055.1, read on the forward strand.
TGATTTACGGGTGTGCATGGTGTTCTCTCCCTGGTCCGTTTGGGGGACGGAACACGGTAGCACGGGGGGTAATTGCGAAGCTGTGACAGCGCGGATAACGTCGCGCCCGCTAAATCTCCGGCGCAATCAACCCGAGATTGTTATCGCGCCGCTTGTAGATCACAGAGATTTTCTCCGTGTCGAGGTCGCGGAAGACGATGAACTCGTTCTTCGAATCCTCGAGCCGCAGCGCCGCCTCCTCGATCGACATCGGCCGGATCGGGAGATTGTTCGTCTTGATGATGCGCGGGCGGTTGTGGTCGCCCGTCTCGCGCAGCCGGCCCGGCTCGAGCACCTGCACCGCCCACTCCGTCACCGCCGCCTTCACGTGATTGCCGTCTTTGCGGTGATGGTCGCGGATCTTCTTGCGGTTCTTCTGGGCCTGGCGCTTCAGGTGATCGATGGCGGCGTTGACGGCGTCCTGCATCGACTCGTCGGACTCCTGCACGGCCTTGACGTCGTGCTCTTTGCCGACGATGAGGATCTCGCAGATGTTGCGGTACTTCTCCACCTGCAGCATGCAGCGCGCTTCGATCACGTCGTCGAACAGCCGGTCCTGGATGCGCGCGAGCTTCTTCTCGACCAGCGCGCGGATATCGGGAGTGACTTCGTAATTGCGACCGGTAATGACGGTAGCCATAGCCTGCACCTCTACTGTTCGAATTAGAAAATTTGCTTGCGGTCCGTCGACGACGGAATGTTCAGCTCGTCGCGGTACTTGGCCACGGTCCTGCGGGCAATATTAATGCCCTCGTCGTTGAGAATCTTCATGATCTTGGAATCTGACAAAGGTTTCCGCGGATCCTCGGCCTCGATATAGCTCTGAATCTTCTTCTTCACCGTCAGGCTGGAGATGTCCTCGCCTGTGTCGGAGTCGATGCCGCTGTGGAAGAAGTACTTCATGAGAAAGAGGCCGCGCGGCGTGTGCATGTACTTGTTCGACACCACGCGCGACACCGTCGACTCGTGCATCTGGATGTCGTCGGCCACGTCGCGCAGCACGAGCGGGCGGAGGAAGTCGATCCCCTTCTCCAGGAACTCGCGCTGGTGCTTCACGATCGACTCGGCCACTTTGTAGATCGTCCGCTGGCGCTGGTCGAGCGACTTGATGAGCCACACCGCGGAGCGGATCTTGTCCTTGATGTAGTTGACCGTCTCGCCGTCCTGCTTCGAGTCCATCGAGTTCAACATGGATCGGTAGCTGCCGTTGATGCGCAGCTTCGGCATGCCGTCTTCGTTGAGGACGATGACGTACTCGTCGCCGACTTTGTGGACGTAGACGTCGGGCTCGACGTAGATGGCGCGCTCGTTCGAGTACTTCCGCCCCGGCTTCGGGTCGAGGTGCTTGATGACCTCGACGATGCCCTCGAGCGTCTTCATGTCGATGCCGAGGACCTTGGCCAGCTGCACGAAGTGCCGCTGCATGAACATGTCCCAGTGATCGCGGATGATGACCTCGACCAGGGGGACGTCGATCTCCAGGAAGAGGAGCTGGAGGAGCAGGCACTCGCGAAGGTCGCGCGCGCCGACGCCGATCGGGTCGAGCGACTGCACGGCCTCGACGGCGCGCTCGACGTCGTTCGGGTCGTAGCCGCCCGCGGCGGCAATCTCCTCGTTCGTGGCGCGGAGGTAGCCGTCTTCGTCGATGTTGCCGATGATGAACGCGCCGATCTCTTTGACGAGCGGCGACGCGTCCGACATGTTGAGCTGCCAGGTGAGGTGGTCGGTGAGGTTGGGCGGGCGCGTGAGGGTGTTCTCGATCGGGAACTCCTCGTGCTCCTCCCCCATCCCGCGCGGGTTGTAGCCGTACTCGATGTAGTCCTGGAAGTAGGCGTCGTAGTCGATCTCTTCGAACGAGTCCTTTTCCTTTTCCTTCGTGGCCTCCTGCGGCTTGGCCTCCCCCTCCGCTTCCTTCTTCTCCTGCGCCTCGGCTTCGGCGACTTCCTCGGCCTTCACTTCTTCGGCCGATTCTTCGAGGAGGGGGTTCTCGAGGAGCTCCTGGTTGAGGACTTCCTGGAGCTCGAGTTTGGACAGCTGCAGCAGCTTGATCGCCTGCTGCAGCGAAGGCGTCATGATCAGTTTTTGGGATAGCTTGAGGTGGAGTTTTTGCTCTAGTGCCATGGTCGGATCGGCTCAGCCCAAATTGAAGGTCTCGCCGAGGTAAATGCGCCGGACTTCCGCATCGGCCGACAGGCTTTCGGGGACTCCCTGTCGAAAGATCTCGCCCTCTTTGATGATATAGGCCCGGTCGGTGATCTTCAATGTTTCCCGCACGTTGTGGTCTGTAATGAGGATTCCGATCCCCCGGGCTCGCAGTTGCGAGACGATGCGCTGAATCTCGAATACCGCGATTGGATCGATTCCTGCAAACGGCTCATCTAGCAAAATGAATGCCGGGTTGATCGCGAGGCTTCGGGCGATCTCGACGCGGCGCCGCTCCCCCCCCGAAAGCGAGAACGCCTTGTTCCGCGCGATGTGCGTGATGCCGAACTCCTCGAGCAGCTCGCGCGTGAGGCGCTGACGCTCCGCCAGCGGCAGGTTCATCGTTTCGAATACCGCCAACAGATTTTCCTCGACGGTGAGCTTGCGAAACACCGACGCCTCCTGCGGCAGGTAGCTGATGCCGCGCTGCGCGCGCAAGTACATCGGCAGGTCGGTGATGTCGTCGTCGCCCAAGGTGACGTGGCCGCCGTCGGGTCGCACGAGGCCGACGATCATGTAGAACGTGGTCGTTTTCCCCGCGCCGTTCGGCCCCAGGAGGCCGACGATCTCGCCCTGGCGAATCTCGACCGAGACGTCGCGCACGACGCGGCGCTTCTTGTAGACCTTGACGAGATGCTCCGCGGCGAGGCGGAGCTGCCCGTCGGGATTGGGGTTGACGGTCATCAGTCGCGCATTCTATGCGGGCATCTCGTCGCCGGACGGGCCGTAGATGCCCGGCACCTTCCCGCCCATCGGACGGATGTAGGTCGTGAGCTGGCCGCGGTGATGGATCATGTCGTGGAGAAATCCCCACATGTAGTCTTCGACGGAGCCGTGGCCGCCTTCGTTCCCGTCGATGTAGAAGACGACGTTGCCCATCCACTTGCCGTCGTCGAGGGCCTCGATCTTCGCGCGCAGCGCGTCCGTCTCGCGGTCCCATTCGGCGACGATGTCGTCGAGCGTCGACGGGTGCGGTGAGCGCTGCATCGACCAACGCACCGCGCCCGAGTCGAGCATGTCGTTGAGCACGCGCTGCTCGACCGCCAGTTGCCACGCCAGCTCCGCCGCGCTCGGCGAGCGCTCGTGCGGGCGGTAGGACAGTTGATCGGACGGCAGGGCGCGCAGGACTTTGCCGAACTTCGGCTCTTCCTGCTTCCACTGTTTGACGAAGAGTTCTCGTACGGTCATGGGCCTACACTATCATCGCGCGCCGTGCGCGCACTCGTCCTCCTGGCCCTGGTCGAGCTGTTCGCCATGGGCCTCTGGTTCGGCGTCTCCGCGGTCGCGCCGCAGATCGCCGCGGAGTGGCACCTCGACCCTTCCACGGCCGCGTGGCTCACGCTGGCCGTGCAGCTCGGCTTCGTCGCCGGAACGCTCCTCAGCGCGCTGCTGAATCTTCCGGACATCATCCGCACGCGGCACGTGCTCGCGGTCTCCGCGCTCTGTGCCGCGATCGTCAACGCCGTGCTGGCGATCTTCGTCCACAGCGCCGCGCCGGCCATCGCGCTGCGCTTCCTCACCGGCGTCTTTCTCGCCGGCGTCTACCCGCCGGGGATGAAGCTGATCGCGACGTGGTTTCGCCAGGGCCGCGGCCTCGCGCTCGGCGTGCTGGTCGGAGCGCTGACGCTCGGCAAGGCCTCGCCGTACCTCGTCAACGCCGTCGGCTCGAAGGAGTGGCGCATCAACGCCGGCTTCGCCTCGGTCATGGCCATCGTCGCCGTCGTCCTCGTCGTCTTCTTCGTCCGCGAAGGGCCGTACGCGCTGCCGAACCAGCCGTTCGACATCGGCCAGATCGCCAAGGGTTTCCGCAACCGCGGCGTGCGCCTGGCGAACTTCGGCTATTTCGGGCACATGTGGGAGCTGTACGCGATGTGGACGTGGGCGCCGGTGATGATCCGCGCGAGCCTCAAGGTCAGCGGCGACAAGCCGATCTACGCGGAGATCGCCTCGTTCGTGGTGATCGGCGCGGGCGCGATCGGCTGCGTGGTGGCCGGCCGCGTGGCCGACCGCATCGGCCGCCCCATCGTCGCCTCGGCTGCGATGATCGCGAGCGGCGCCTGCTGCATCGCCATCGGCTTCTTCTACGGCCACTCGCCCGTGGCGCTCCTCGTCATCGCCGCGATCTGGGGCGCGACCGTCGTCGCCGACTCTGCGCAGTTCTCCGCCTGCGTGACGGAGCTCGGCGACCCCCGCTACGTCGGCACGGCCCTGACGATCCAGACCTGCATCGGCTTCCTCATCACGACCGTGTCGATCCGGATGATGCCGGCGCTGGTGGCGCGGGCGGGGTGGCAGTATGCGTTTGCGGCGCTGGCGATCGGGCCGTTTCTGGGGACGATGGCGATGCTGAGACTGCGCGGCGCTACGGTTGCGGCTTATACGTCCCCTGCGTCGGCGAAGTCGGGCTGACCACCTCGACCTTATTGCGGGCCAGGTCGTAGGCGATGTGCTGCGCCGTCAGGCTGCCGTTCGGCGCGTTCGCCGTGGCCAGGTTGCCGTCGACGAAGACCATACGCCGAAGCACGTAGTACGTCGCCTTGTCGCCGGTCAGCTTGCGGCTCGTGGCCGTGTCGGTCAGCACGACCTTCTGCTCCGCCTCGACGTGCTCCAATTTCTTGTTCGCGTCGAAGAAGAACGTCGCCTTCTCCCCGCTCATGTGTCGCGTCTCGTCGTCGATCTTCACATTGCCGAGGAGCTCCACGCGGCGCTCGTTCTTGTGCGCGACCAGCGTGTCGCTGTGCGAGATCATCGGCGTCTTGCGGGCCTCGCCGCTGGCCGTGTTGTACAGAATCGTGCGCACGCCGCCGCGCGCCGTGACCTGGTCGCCCTGCCCCTGCACTTGCAGCTCCGAGGAGAAGATCGTGTTCGTCTCCTGCCAGGCGCGCACGTGGCCGTTGAACACCGCGATCTTCTGCGCCTGGCGCATCACCAGCGTGTCGGAGTTGACGAACACCGGCTTCCCGGCGGGAAACAGATTCGTCGCGTCCGCGGTCGGGCCGTTGCTCTTCGAGACCAGCTGGGCGATCACGTCACCGTTCGCGCGGGCGCTCTGCGCGTGCGGCGAGAGCTCGATCTGCGCGGCCTTCAGAATGTTGCCGTCGGAGACGACCGTCGGATTGAACCCCGGCTGCGCCGTCAGCACGACGAGGTCGTTGACGATGTCGTACGTCGCCCGCACCGCGCGCGCGTCGTTCTTCGGATCGGTGTAGTGGCAGTTCCCTTCCATCGCCGCGTTCACCGCCTTGTGCGTCGACGGATCGAAGTAGACGACGAGGTGCTCCGACGTCACGTTGCGCAGCTCCGGGCCGAGCTCCTTCATCACGATCTCGCCGTCGGCCTTGAGATTGGTGACGACGCGGTTCGCCAGCGCGGCGCGGAACGTGCGCGCCACGATGTCGCGCTTCGGCGGGCCTTCGATGATCGCGTGCGCGGGCGCGGTGTCGCCGATCATGTTGAGCGCGCTGATCTGCCCGTTCGCCCCGAGCTCGCTCGTGAAGCGGTCGCAGAACAGCTCCTTGCGCCCGGGCGCGCTGGAGAGACTCGACGACGCCCCCATGACGATGTCGACGTGCCCGTTGCCGTCGAGCGCGGAGAGCGTCTTGCGGTCGGGCGTCAGCTTCGCGGCCATGTGGTCGCAGTTGACGCGGTCGTCGCCGTGCGTGAAGACGACGTTCGCGGTGAAGTCGACGTTGTTCTCCTTGCGGCGGAACACGCCGTCGTCCGCTTTCAGATTCATCGGCAGCTCGCCCGGCTCGCTCGGCTGCATCGTGGCGTCGACCTTGTCGAAGAGGTGGAGCATCTCCGCCTGCACGTCGAGGTCGAGCGCGCCGCCGCTCCCTGTCCAGCGGTCGATGCGGAAGTTGACCTTGATGTGATTCGTGAGGTGGTTGCCGTCGAACTTCAGCTCCGCCGTGGTGATCTCCACGCCGTCGCTCGACGTCACCTTCACGCCCCCCTTCGCCTCCGCTTCCTTCGTGTTGCTATTGAACTGCGCCTGCGGGCAGACGAGCTCGTAGGTGAGGCCGTTGGGGCGGAAGATCGTCAGCTCGACCCCTTCGAGCGTGTTCCAGCCCGACTTCACGAAGGCGACGACGCGGCGCGCGCGGATACGCGAGACGACGCGGCCGCCGATCGTCTGCGTGTCCTCGAACGACCGCGCCTCGCTGCCCGGCACGTCGAAGGGGCGCATGGTCGACGTCACGCCCGTGGTGGGCGCCTGGTTGCGCACGCGCCGGCCGGTGCGCCAGTTCAGGACGATGACGGCGATGAAGGCGACGAGGGCGATCGGTAGGGCGACGCGTAAGATGCGGATCGTCCGCTGCACGCGCCTCGCAACTCCTTACGGCTGAATCGAATTCCGCGCGTCGACGAGGTTCAGGCGCGCCCCCGTGGGGGCGTACGCGTCGGGCTCGAGGTGGAAGAGGACGTCGCTCGGCGCGCGCAACAGATCACGGAGGAGCGGTTGCGCCGAGGGCCAGACGACGGCGATGGCGCGCCCGTCGTTGGCGTCGCGCAACAGCACTTCGCAGCACTCGTCGGCGAACGTCCGCTGCGACACGACCTCCACTCCGCGCGCGAGAAAGAGCGGCTGAGGATTGCCGGCGCCGAACGGCTGCAGCATCTCGTGCGCGGCGAAGAGCTCGCGGTCGATCTCGTGCAATTCGAGCTCGGCGTCGATCGCGGCGATGCGGCGGAAGAGATCGCCGTCGATCGCTTCGAATTGTTTCGCCAGGCGTTCGCGCAGCGCATCGAGGTTCTTTCGTTCGAGCGAGAAGCCGCACGCGAATTGATGGCCGCCGAAGTGCGTGAAGAGCTCGTGCACGATGTCGAGCTGCGCGTGGAGGTCGATCGACGGGATGCTCCGCGCGGAGCCGACCGCGACCTCGCCGTCGATCGAGATCGCCAGCGTCGGGCGGTGGTAGCGCTGGGCGATGCGGCCGGCGGTGAGGCCGATGACGCCGCGATGCCATCCCTCCCCTGCCACGATGATGATCCGCTCGTCGCCTTCGATTTGCTGCTCGGCGGCGTCGCGGACTTGCTTTTCGATCTCCTGGCGCTCGGCGTTGAGCCGATCGAGCTCCGCGCAGAGTTGCCACGCCTTGTCGTCGTCCGCGGCGGCGAAGAGATCGATCGCTGTGTCGGCCGAGGCGAGGCGGCCGGCGGCGTTGATGCGCGGGCCGATCTTGAAGCCGATGTCTACAGCTCGTAGAGGCTTGCCAAGCAGACCCAGACGTCGAATCAACGCCCGCAGCCCTCGGTTGCGCGGCTCCGCGAGCGCGTGCAGACCGAGCCAGGCGATGGTGCGGTTCTCGCCGACGAGTGGCGCGACGTCGGCGATCGTGCCGATGGCCGCGATCTTCAGCAGCGACTCGATCGACATCTTTCGCCGGTTGCGCCGCACGAGCTCGCAGCAGAGCTTGAAGGCGACGCCGACGCCCGCGAGCTCCTTGAATGGATACGCGCACCCCGGCTGCTTCGGATTCAGCACCGCCGCAGCCTCGGGGAGGATGCCTGGAGGAAGATGATGGTCGGTGATGATAACGTCGATGCCGCGCTCGAGCGCGCGGCGGACGGGATCGACGGAGGTGATGCCGCAATCGACTGTGATGACGAGCTTTACGGCGCGGTCGACGAGCACGCGCTCGATGACCTCGGTCTTGAGGCCGTAGCCGTCGACGAGCCGGTGCGGCACGACGTGCGCGGCGTCGGCGCCGAGCGTTCTCAGCACCGTTTGCAGCAACACGATGGAGGTGACGCCGTCGACGTCGTAGTCGCCGTAGATCAGAATGGTCTGGCCGTGCCGCACCGCCCGCTCGATCCGCCCGCACGCCTCGGCCATGCCGTGAATGCCGGCCGGGTCGTGCAGATCATCGAGCGTCGGCGCCGCGAAGCGCCGGAAGTCATCCTCGGTCGTGACGCCGCGTCGCGCCACGATGGCGCGCAGCTTGTCGTTGGCGATGGGAATCCGCGGGAGGTTTTCGGAAGGCGGGGGAAGCTGCCAGAGGTCGTGGAGCACGTGTCAGAAGTTTACCCGCTCCCACGCCGCGATCCCGCCGCGCTCCACCACGAAGATCGGATGCGCCACGGGTGACTCGTCCTCAACCACCCACGCCGGATTCCGCCGCCGCAGCTTCGCGGCCAGATGCTCCAGCTCGTAGCGCAACTGCCCATCGCTCACCCGCAGCCGCGCTCTCGTCCGCTCCGGCCGCACGCGCGTGGCATCGAAGTCATACCCGCGCCGCCGCGCCTCGCGCGCCACCGCGGCGAGATACGTCGCAATCGACGCGACGGGATCAACGCACTGGCGAAATCGATCGAGCTGCGGATGCCGCGTGTAGCCGCGCGTCTGTCCGGCCAGCACCGCCTGCGCGAGCAATCCCTCGCGCCACAGCGCCACGAGGCCCGGCGGATCGAGATATCGGGGATGGATCGACCAGAGCCGCACTAGCCCTTCTCGAACACGCCCATCCGCCGAAACTTCTTGTACCGCTCCTCCGGCAAAAGACTCGCCTTGATCTTCTGCAGCTCTTTCAACCCCTTCTCCAGATACGGCGCGAGGAGCTCCGCCGCCTTCGCGGCGTCGGCGTGCGCGCCGCCGTCGGGCTCGGGGACGATGTCGTCGATGATGCCGAACTTCTTAAGATCCGCGGCGGTGATGCGCATCGCCGCCGCAGCCTCGGGCGCGGCCGACGCGTTCTTCCACAGAATTGCCGCGCATCCCTCGGGGGAGATGACGGAGTAGACCGCGTGCTCGAGCATGTAGACGCGGTCGCCGACGCCGAGCCCCAAGGCGCCGCCGCTGCCCCCTTCGCCGATGACCGACACGATGATCGGCACGCGCAGCGCCGCCATCTCGCGCAGGTTCACGGCGATGGCCTCGGCCTGTCCGCGCTCCTCGGCGCCGACGCCCGGATAGGCGCCCTGCGTGTCGACGAACGAGAAGACCGGCAGCTCGAACTTCTCCGCGAGCTTCATGACCCGCAGCGCCTTCCGGAACCCCTCGGGACGCGGTTGCCCGAAGTTGCGGACGATCTTTTCCTTCGTGTTCCGCCCCTTCTGGTGCCCGACGATCGCGCACGGCTGCCCGCGGAACCGGGCGAAGCCGGCCACGATGGCGGCGTCGTCGGCGAAACCGCGGTCGCCGTGGACCTCCGTCCACTCCTCAAAGAGGGCGCCGATGAAGTCGAGCGTATACGGCCGCTGCGGGTGCCGGGCGACCAGGGTCTTCTGCCACGGCGTGAGGCCCGAATAGACCTCCTGCGCGACTTTGGTAAGCTTCTCCTGCAGCTCGGCGAGCCGCGCCGGATCGCCCTCGCTAGCCGTAACCTCTTCAATCTGACGCCGGAGTTGGAGGATCGGCTCTTCGAAGGCCATCGGGTCGCCGCTCATGGGAGCGCACCCTAACACGAACATGACTCTGACGGAAGCGACTGAAAAGCCAGCCACTAAGCCGCTCCAGGAGGTGTGGGGACGCAACGAAGTGATGCGTCACGTGCCCTCTCTGGAATGGCTCGTCCGCAAGCTCGATGATGATCTCCGGCACCGCATCGAGAAGCTCTGGGTGTCGATCGCCGCGGTCCCGCACGACGACCCGCGCCGCGCTTCGCTCGACGATCACGCCCGCGCGCTTTGCCGCTCCATCGATCGGCTGGCCGAGGTGGCGCGGCACACGCGGTCGAACCACGTGCCGAACGACCTCGGGGACCGCCTGATCTGGTCGATCAACCACGCCATCTCCTGCTTGAACGCCCTCGACCCGGCCCTCTTCGGCCGCCGCTGCCCGTTCCACACGTTCGAGCGCTCGAAGGCGGAGCCGGTCTACAGCGCAACGGTCGGCGTGCTCGCGCACGTCCGCGACTTGACGGCGCTCGTGCGGACGGTCGATCCGAATCTCGACGAGCGGCTGCTCGACGGGTTGGTGACGTTGCAGGAGCCGCTGCGCCGCGAGCCGATTGCCTAGAAAGCGGGCAGCGAGCAGCGGGCCGCGGGCAGGCTTCGGTTTCCTGCTCGCTGCTCGCCGATCGCCGCTCGCTTCTACAATGTCGTCATGCACGCAGTCTTCTTTGCCCTCCTGCTGTCCACCGTCCTCTCCGCCGACACGCCGAAGACGACCTCCGAGGGGGCGACCTTCATCGCGCCCGCCGGTTGGAGCATCAACGCCAACGAGCTGACGACGATCCTCACGGCGCCGGAGGGCAACTCCTGGATCGTGCTCGTCGACGTCCGCGCGAAGAGCGCGGATGACGCGGTGGCCGCGGCGTGGGCGGTGTACGACACGAAGCGGTGGCCGCCGCTGAAGGTCGCGAACGACCTTCCCGACAAAGACGGCTGGACGAACATCCGCCAGTACGTCTACCTCACCGCGCCGAACGAGAAGCGCTCGGTGCTGGCCGTGGCGCGGCGCGCCGGGGAGACGTGGACCGTCATCATCTACGACCTGAACGAGGGCGTCGCGGAGAAGCGCGGCGCGCAAATCACGCTCGTCAGCGGGCGTCTCTTGCCGAAGGGCTACAAGCGCGAGTCGTTCGCCGGGAAGACGGCGCACAAGCTCGACGCCAAGCGGATCGCCGCGCTCTCCGCATTCGTCGAAAACGGACAGAAGACCCTCGGTGTCCCCGGCGTCTCCGTCGGCATCGTGCAGGACGGCAAGGTCGTCTTCGAAGGCGGCTTCGGCGTGCGCGACCTCGGCTCGACGGCGAAGCCCGACGGCAACACGCTCTACATGATCGCCTCCAACTCCAAGGCGCTGACGACGCTCATGCTGGCCAAGCTCGTCGACGAGAAGAAGATGACGTGGGAGACGCCCGTGACGACGCTCCTGCCGACGTTCAAGCTCGGCACCGCCGACACCACCAGCCGCGTGCTGGTGAAGCACCTGATCTGCGCCTGCACCGGGCTGCCGCGGCAGGATTACGAGTGGCTGTTCCAGTTCGACGGCGTGACCTCCGCCGGCGCGATGCAGACGCTCTCGACCGTGCAGCCGACGAGCAAGTTCGGCGAGATGTTCCAGTACTCGAACCTCCTCGCCGGCGCGGCGGGCTTCGTGGGCGGGCACGTGCTCTACCCCGACCGCGAGCTCGGCGCCGCCTACGACGAGGCCATGCGCACGCGCGTCTTCACGCCGCTCGGCATGAGCTCGACGACGTTCGACTACGCGCGCGCCCTCGCCTCCCCCAACCACGCCGGCTCGCACGCGCCCGACATCGACGGCAAGCCCGCGCACGCGGCGATGGAGGTCAACTACTCGATCATCCCGCTGCGCCCGGCCGGCGGCGCCTGGAGCAGCGTGCACGACATGCTCAAGTACGTGCAGATGGAGCTCGACGAAGGGAAGCTGCCGAACGGCAGTCGCTACGTCAGCAAGGAGTCGCTCCTGGCGCGGCGCGCGCCGCAGGTGCCGATCGGCAAGGACGACACGTACGGCATGGGTTTGTCGGTGAATACGAAGTACGGCATCCCGGTCGTGCACCACGGCGGCGACATGATCGGCTACCACAGCGACATGATCTGGCTGCCGGAGCAGAACGTCGGCGCGGTGATCCTGACGAATTCCGATCCCGGCTGGATCCTCCGCACGCTGTTCCGCCGCAAGCTGCTCGAAGTGCTGTTCGATGGAAAACCGGAGGCGGATGCGGACGTGGCCGCGCAGGCGAAGAGCTTCTTCGACGATCTGGCCGCGGAGCGGAAGCTCGCCACGGTGCCGGCCGCCGCGGCCGACGCCGAGAAGCTCGCCGCGCACTACCGCAACGCAGCGTTGGGCGACCTCACCGTCCGCCGCAACGGCGCCGCGACCGTGTTCGACTTCGGCGAGTGGAAGAGCGAGGTAGCCTCGCGCCACAACGCCGACGGCACGGTCTCGTTCCTGACCACGATGCCGGGGATGAACGGGTTCGAGTTCGTCGTCGGCGCGGGGGAGAAGAAGTCGTTGGTCGTGCGGGATGCGCAGCACGAGTACGTCTTCACAGAATATTGATCGGGTCGACGTCGATCGCCACGTCGACCCCGCGCCACTTCTTCCCGACCATGACGGCCTCCACCGCCTTGCGCAGCCCCGCGCGCTGCGGCGAGCGGAGGAGGATCTGGTAGCGCCACACGCCCTTGATCCGCGCGAGCGGCGCGGGGGCGGGGCCCTGGATGCGCGCGCCCTGCAACTGTCGAATGACCTCTTCGAGCCTACGGCCGCTGTCGAGCGCCGCGCTCTCGACCTCGGGGAGCTTCTCGCCGCGGAAGAGGATGGCGATCATCGCCGTCACCGGCGGGTAGTGAAACGTGCGGCGGAACTGGATCTCCGACTCGAAGAAGGCCTCGTAGTCGTGCCGCAGGGCGTGCTGGATGGCGTAGTGCTGCGGGAACGCCGTCTGGATCAGCACCTTGCCGCGCTTCGTGCCGCGGCCGGCGCGGCCGGCGACCTGCGTCAATAGATAAAACGTCTTCTCCGCGGACCGGAAGTCGGGATAGCCGAGGATCGAGTCGGCGCTCAAGACGGCGGTCAGCGTCACGTTCGGGAAGTGGTGTCCCTTCGACAGCATCTGCGTGCCGATCAGCGCCTGCGTCGTCTGCGAGCGGAAGCGGTCGAGGATGCGCACGAGCTCCCCCTTCTTCCGCGTCGAGTCGCGGTCGAGCACCTCGACGGCGACGTCGGGAAACTCGCGTCGGAAGCGCTCCTCCACCTTCTCCGTCCCGAAGCCGACCGGCTGCAAGACCTCGCCGCCGCAGAGCGGGCACTTCGACGGGATCGGCCGGCGCAGCCCGCAGTAGTGGCAGACCAGCAAGCCGTCGCGGCGGTGCACCGTCATCGTCACGCTGCAATCGCGGCAGCGGAAGTCGTTGCCGCACTCGCGGCAGAGCAGATACGGCGCGTAGCCGCGGCGGTTGATGAGGATGATGGCCTGCTCGCCGGCGTCGAAGATTTCGCGCAGCGCCGTTTTCAGGACGCTGCTGAACATGACGATGCCTTTGTCCTCCTTCTCCGCTTTTTCTTTGCGCAGATCGATGACGTCGGCCTCGGGGAGCGGCCGCGCCTCGACGCGCTTCGTCATCCGCAGCAGCGCGTACTTGCCGCGCGCGGCGTTTTCGCGCGACTCCAGCGACGGCGTGGCGCTCCCCAGCACGACCGGAATGCCGCGCAGTTGCGCGCGGACGACGGCCAGGTCGCGGGCGTTGTAGCGCGGCGTCTCGTCCTGCTTGTACGCACCGTCGCCTTCCTCGTCGACGACGACGATGCCGAGCCGCTGGAACGGCGTGAAGAGCGCGGAGCGCGGTCCAATGGCCACGTCGACTTCGCCGCGCCGTGCCCGCCACCACTGGTCGAAGCGCTCGCTTGCCGAGAGGCTGCTGTGCAGGATGGCGATGCGCTCGCCGAAGCGCTGCTTGAGCCGCGCGGCGAAGACGGGCGTGAGGGAGATTTCGGGGACGAGGAGCAGCGCCTGCTCCCCTCGCCGTACCACTTCGCGCATCGCCTCGACGTACACCTCCGTCTTGCCGCTGCCCGTCACCCCTTCGAGGAGGAACGGCTGGAACGTGCCGAGGGCGGCGCGGATGGCGTCGATGGCGGTGCGCTGCTCTTCGGAGAAACGGATCTCGTCGGGCGCGCTTTCGAGCCCCGCGAGAAAGGCGTCGAGCGTGTGCCGCCGCGGGCGCCGCTCGATGCGCACGATCGACTTCTTCGCCAGCGCGCCGAGGACCGCGGCGGAGACGCCGGCGTGCTCGAGCGCGGCCACCGACATCTCGCCGCCGCGTTTTTGCAACAGGTCGACGGCGTGCTGCTGCTTCGGCGTGAGCGCGGCCGGAGTCGTTTCGAGCACGACAAACCGGTCGTAGCGCACCCCCTTCGCGTCGCGCAAACGGTCGGCGATCGTGATCACGCCGGCGTCGCGCAGCCGCCGCACGGTGGAGCGCGAGCTCGCCTCGACCGCGGCGGCGAACGGCAAGGGACGCCGGCGCAGCTCGTCGACGAGCACCATGTCGGCGGGCGGGCCTTGCCAGTCATCGATCGCCAGCGAGACCTCGCGCTCGCCGCGCGCGGCCATGTTCGCCGGCAGCGCCACGCGCAACATCTCGCCGAGCGGCGCGAGGTAGTACTCCGCGGCCCAGCGGCAAAGGTCGAGGATCTCGGGGATGAGCGAGGGCTCGTCGTCATCGAGCACGGCGCGGATCGGTTTCAGGTTTTTCGCATCGGCCTCGTCGCGCAGGCCGACGACGAAGCCGGTGGAGCGCTGCGGTCCGAACGGCACTTCGACGCGCGTGCCGAGGCGGACGTCGTCGCGCAGCTCGGGCGGAATCGCGTAGACGAACGTGCCGTGGACCGCGACCGGGAGCGCGACGTCGGCGAATTCCGCGAGGCCCATCAGCGGCGGATGAAGAGCGCTGCGGCCGCGGCGGCGGCGACGGCAATGTAGGCGATCGCTTCCCACAGTCCGAGGCGGTCGCGCGGCGTGGTCGTGAAGCTCATCTCGAACGGCGTGGAGTTCTGCGCGCCGGCTACGACGATGCGGCCGCCGCCGTTCACCCCCTCGATGCGCAGCGTGGCAGTGCCGGCTGTGAACTGCGGGAAGAGATCGCCGACGTCGCTCGTGACCTGGCGGTCGCGGTCGATGTACATCCGCTTCGTGCCGAGCGTCGCGCCGCGCGCATCGACGAGCGACACGCTGATGTCGAGCGGGTTCCCGCTCACCTCGGCGAAGTAGATTTTGTAGCGCCCGGCCGCCGGCGCGACGCCCTGCAGCGTGGCCGACTCGCCGTTGCCGATGGCGAACTGCACCGGCATCGCCGCGAACGACGTGGCCATGCCCTGGCTGTAGACGCGCGCCGTGGCCACGACGTCGCGCGTGGCTTCTATGCGCAGTGCGCCGAGGCCGTTCTCGTCGAGCGGATCGAGCACGCGCGTCTCGCCGGCGTTGAGGTGCAGCGACGACGCGTGCGGCGGGAGCTTGTCATCGGCGGGATGGAAGGTGAGCTTGGCCTCGACGGCGTCGCGCTCCGAGGGGTTCGTGATCCAGAGCGCGGTCAGGTAGAGCCGTCCGTCGGCGCCGCCGGCGCGGCCGGCGATGGGGAGGACGACGTCGCGCGCGCTGTAGGCGGCGGAGAGGGGGGCGGCGATGAGGATCAGGAGCGCGGCGAGCTTCACGGGGAGAGTCTACAATCGCGCTCGGCTCGTGTCCGCTCTCCTTTATCTCATCGTCGCCGGCGCATGCGCTGCGCTCGTGCGCCTGTCGGGGCGCGCCGCGGCGGCGCTGGTGTTGCTGCCGCTCTGCTTCACTGGGCGTGCGCTGCTGACGGGCCGCGTCTACGCGCCGCTCGATCTCGCCTACACGAACGAGCCGCTCGCCTCCGTGGCGCGGCAGGTCGGGATCACACACACCGTGAACCCCGCGCTGAGCGATGTTTACGCGCAGTTCATCCCCTGGAACGTCGCGCTGCGCGACGCCGTACATCGCCGCGAGTGGCCGCTGTGGAACCCGTACGAGCTCTGCGGCGACCCGCTGGCCGGCGCGGCACAGTCGGCGCCCTACCACCCCGTCACGCTCCTCGCGTTGCTCTTGCCGCTCGCCGGCGGGCTCACGTTCACGGCGGCGATGACGTACTTTCTGGCCGCGCTGTCGATGTTCCTGTTTCTACGAGCGTTAGAGCTCGGCGAGCTGCCGTCGCTCTTCGGCGCGGCGGCGTGGGCGTTCTCCACGCACGTCGTCTCCTTCATCCTCACCGCGCACGGCCTCTCCATCGCCGTCGCGCCGCTGGTGTTCCTCGGCGGACGGATGATCGCCCGCGCGCCGTCGCTGCGCTCGGCGGCGGTGCTGACGCTCGCGCTCGTGCTGCTGACGCTGGCCGGCCATCCCGAAACAGAGTTGCACGTGGTGGCGATGGCGGCGGCGTACACGCTGTTCGAAGGGCGCAGCAAACGGACGATTCTCTGCGGCCTCGGCGCCGGCCTCGCCGCGCTGCTCCTCTGCGCGATTCACCTCGGGCCTTTGCTCGAAGCGATCCCGCAGACGCGCGAGTTCCTGCACCGCGGCAGTGGCACCGGGGCGAGCAACTCGCTCGCGCAGGTCGCGCACATCCTCCGCAACAACGTGTTCCCGCTCGCGGAAACCGATCCGCACGAGGAGATCACGAAGCACGAGTGGTCGGGCACGAGCTACGCGGGGGCGATCCTCTTCGCGCCGGCGCTCGCGGCTCTGCTGCGCGTGCGGCGGCGCGAGGTCTGGTTCTTCGCCATCATCATCGTCTTCTGCTGGCTTGCCGGCGCCGAGGCACCGGGCGTCAACGACCTCCTCAAGCACCTGCCGCTCTTCAGCATCTCTGTGAACGCACGGCTCATCGCCTTCGCGGCGATGGGGATCTGCGTCCTCGCCGCGATCGGCGTCGAGTACGTCGACGTCTGGCTCTTCCTCGGCACCGCAGTCGTCCTCGCCATTCGTCCCGCGCCGCACGAGCTCATCCCGCTGCTCCTCGCCATCGCGCTCATCAAAGCGTTTCCCGATCGGAGAGTACTGGCGCTCCTCGGCCTGCTGCTGATTCAGAGGACCGCGGAGATCGGCGGCGCCGTGCCGACGCTGGACCGCCGCGCCGCCGTCCCGCCGTTGCCGGAGCTGCGCGCGCTCGCGCAAACCGAGGAGCCGTTCCGCATCGCCGGCGAAGGAGCGACGCTCACGCCGAACCTGGCCACGCTCTTCGGCCTCGAGGACGTGCGCGGCTACCAGGCCATGGTCTTCGCGCCGCTGGCGGAGACGTTCCCGCTCTGGTCGACGCCGCAGGCGGTCTGGTCGAACCGCGTCGACGACCTCGGCGCGCCGATGCTCTCGCTGATGAACGTCCGCTACTTCCTGACGAAGGACAACCGCATCGTCGAGAACCCGCGCGCGCTGCCGCGCGCGTTCATCCCGCGCGTCGTACACGTCGGCGCGCGCGAAGGCTCGGTCGCGCAGTTGCAGGCGTGCCGCGATTTCGCGTCCGAGGGGTGGGTTGCGTCGAATGAAACGCCGTACTCGCGCGTCAACGGCGCGGGCGACGTCGCCGTCCGCCGCGACGGCTCACGCCTGAAAATTCACGCCACCATGCGCGAGCCCGGCTGGATCATCGTCTCCGAGCCGGCCTGGAAGGGATGGCGCGCCACGCGCGCCCGAGTGCCGCTGCGACTGCACGCCGGCGACCACGCCTTCCTGGCCATGTACCTGCCGGCTGGCGACAGCGACGTCGTGCTGCGCTACCTGCCGAGCGGCTTCGTCTACGGCGCGCTCATCTCCGCGCTGGCGCTACTCAGCTCCGCCATCACCTTCTTCATGTCCGCCCACACGTCCTTCTTCGCCGCCGGATTGCGCAGCAAATAGGCCGGGTGGTACGTCGGCATGACCTTCACGCCGTTGTACTCGAGCCACTGCCCGCGCGCGCCGGTGATGGAGTAGCCGCGCTCGAAGAGGCTCTGTAGAGCGAAGCGGCCGAGGGTGACGATCACTTTGGGGCGGATGATCTCGATCTGGCGGCGGATGTACGGGCGGCACTCCTCGAGCTCGTCGGGCTCCGGGTTGCGGTTCTCCGGCGGGCGGCACTTGATGACGTTGGCGATGTAGACGTCGTCGCGCGTGAGCTTCATGGCCTTGATGATGTCGGTGAGGAGCTGTCCGGCGCGGCCGACGAACGGCTCGCCCTTCAAGTCTTCGTCGCGCCCCGGCGCCTCGCCGATGAACATCAGGTCCGCGTTCGGACTGCCGACACCGTAGACGACGTTCGTGCGCGTCTTGGCCAGCCGGCACTTGTCGCAGACGCGGGCGATCGCAGCCATCTCGCCGAGGAGCGCCGCCTGATCCGCATCCACCACCTGTGACCCGTGACCTGTGACCTGTGACCTGACGTCCAGATGCGTAAACCCGAACTCCTTCAACAGCGCCAGCTCCGTGGCCAGTTGCTCGTCCATGCCTCCGACTATACTCGACGCATCATGCGCAAGCTGCTCGTGCTCGCCCTCCTCCTAGTCGCGCTGCCGGCGGCGGCCGCGAAGAAGAAGGCCACGATCAAAGTCGTCAACCAGTCGAAGTGGGAGATCCACCACCTCTATCTCTCGTCGACGAGCGACAAGCATTGGGGGCCCGACCAGCTCGGCGACGAAGTGATCGACGCCAAGGGGGGCTCGTTCAAGCTGACGAACATCGACTGCGACGACTACGACATCAAGATCGTCGACGAGGACGGCGACGAGTGCGTTGTGGAGAAAGTGGACCTCTGCGGCGACGACACCGTCTGGAAGATCACGGACAAGATCCTACTGGCGTGTGAAAACGAGTAGGTCGAGGATCCGGTTGGCCACGACGATCTTCGGCGCGCGGTCGATCTTCGTCGCCGAGCCGTCGCGGGCGATGACCAGCACCTCGTTCTGATCGGAGTCGAAGCCGATCGAGGCGTCGGCGACGTCGTTGGCCACGATGAGATCGGCCCCTTTGCGCAGCAGCTTCTCACGCGCGTTCGCTTCGACCGAGTCCGTCTCCGCGGCAAAGGCGACGACAAACGGCCGCGGCGACTTTTGGGCGATCTCAGAGAGGATGTCGGGCGTGCGCTGGAGCGTGAGCGTCAGCGCTTCCCCGCTCGCCTCTTTCTTGATCTTGCGCGGCGCCGCCTCGGCCGGCGCATAGTCGGCGACGGCGGCGGCTTTGATGACCACGTCGGCGCCGTCGAGCGCGCGCAGCACCGCGTCGCGCATCTCCGTCGCGGTCGTGACGCGTTCGAGCTCCACGCCCGAGGGAACCGTCAACGAGGTCGGCCCGGAGATCAGCGTCACGCGCGCGCCGCGCCGCGCGGCTGCTTCGGCCAGCGCATAGCCCATCTTCCCCGACGAGCGGTTCGAGATGTAGCGCACCGGGTCGATCGCCTCGCGCGTCGGCCCGGCCGTGACCAAGATGGAGCGGCCGTCGAGATCCTTCGCGCCGAGGTGGCGCTTCACGAACTCGGCGATCGCGGGCGGGTCGGGCATGCGGCCGGCGCCTTCGTCGCCGCACGCCAGAAGGCCGCTGTCAGGATCGAGCACGATCACGCCGCGCGCGCGCAGCGTGGCCAGGTTCTGCTGCACAGTCGGGTGCTGCAGCATGAACGTGTTCATGGCCGGCGCGACGACGATGGCGGCGCGGTGCGCGATCGCGTACGTCGTCAGCGCATCGTCGGCGATACCAAGGGCGAGCTTCGCGAGAACATTCGCGGTGGCGGGCGCGATCAAGAGCAGCTCCGCCCAGCGCGCCAGCTCGACGTGGTCGACGCCGCCGCGCTCCGGATCTCCCCACTGATCGACGATGACGCCGTGCTCGGAAACCGTGGCCAGCGCCAGCGGCGTCACGAAGCGCGCGGCGTTCGGCGTCATCACCACGCGGACCTCGGCGCCTACATCTCTGAGCCGCCGCACGAGATCGGGCGTTTTATAAGCGGCGATGCCGCCGGTGACGCCTAGGACGATGCGCATGATGAGGTCACAGGTCACAGGTGACAGGTCACAGGTGGTTCGCTGTCACCTGTCACCCGTCACCTGTTCCCCGTCACCTACTCCGAAATGGCCGTCGGCTCTTCCACCGGCGGCGTGAGCTGCCACTTCACCTGATTCCGGTCGATCTCTTCCATCGCCACGCGCGTCGGCTTGGCGTGCTTGCTGCGCGACTTCGGCGCCGCTCCCTGAATGAGCTGCTCGGCTCTCTTCGACACCAGCAGCACGTAGCGAAACCGGCTGTCAACGCCCTCGGGTAAACCTTCCATCCCGTTCCTCCTTGAGGCGCTCGGCCATCGCGGCGATGGCGTCGAGCGCAGTCTTCGTTTGCAACTTCTTGGCGATCACCGTCGCCTTCAGACATTCCGTGGCCACGGTCAGATCGTCGTTGATGATCACGTAGTGATAGAAACCCTTGCTGGCGTTGATCTCGTCGATGGCCTTTTGCAGGCGCGTGTGGATCTCTTCCTCGCTATTCAGGCCGCGGTCGCGCAGCCGCTGTTCGAGATGCTCGAACGACGGCGGAAAAATGAAAATGTTCAACGAGCGCGGGCTGAGCTCGGGGTCGGTGGCGATCTGCCGCGCCCCCTGATAGTCGATGTCGAGGATGACGTCCTCGCCGTTGCGCAACCGGCTGTGAACCTCAGACCTCGACGTGCCGTACAGCTGCTCGTGAACGAAGGCGTATTCGATAAATTCCCCGCGGGCAATCATTTGCTCGAACTCCGCGCGGGGGACGAAGTGGTAGCTCCGGCCCGCTTCCTCGCCGGCGCGCGGCGCGCGCGTGGTGTGCGAGACGGAGAAGTAGAGGTGGATGCCGAGCGGCTCAAGCTGCTCGCGGACGCGGTTGATGAGCGTCGTCTTTCCGGCACCCGAGGGACCCGAGACGATGAAAAGCGTCCCGTCGGGGTGGAAGTTACTCGACATTCTGTACCTGCTCGCGGATCCGCTCGACCTCGGTTTTCAATTCTACAACGACGGTCCGCAGCGCCGCCGAGCGCGACTTCGAGCCCATCGTGTTGATCTCGCGCACCATCTCCTGCGAGAGGAAGTCGAGCTTCTTCCCCGCCGCGTCCTTCTGCTTGAGCACCTGCTCGATCTGCTCGACGTGGTGATTCAGGCGCGTGATCTCCTCGGCGATGTCGCCGCGCTCGACCATGAGCACGACCTCCTGGGCGACCCGCTCTTCGGGCACCTGCACACCGGCCTGCTGGGCGATCTCGTTGACGCGGTTGCGGAAGGTGTCGAGGAGCTCGTTGCGGATCTCTTCGCGCAGCTCGCCGACGCGCTGCTGCAAGGTGCGGATCGTCTGCAGGCGCGAGGCGATGTCGGTGCGGAGCGACTCCCCTTCCCGCGCGCGCATGGCCCGCAGCTGCGCCAGCGCCTCGCGCACGAGCAGCGCCAGGGCGTCGCGCTCCTCGTCCGTGACCTCGGAGTCGACGGCGTCGACCTGCAGAAAGTCGGGAAGGCGGAGGAGATCGCCGCCGCTGAACGTGCCGCCGAGGCCGAGCTCGTCGGCGATGGCGCGCAGCTGCGGGATCACGTTGTTGGCGATTGGCGTGTTGATCCGCACCGCGTACTCCGGCTGCTGCGTGCGCTGCACGCGGATGGAGATGTCGAGCTTCCCGCGCGAGAAGGCCTCGGAGGCGATGGAGCGGACGAGCGACTCCAGCTCCCAGAGGTACTCGGGGAGGCGGACGGAGGTCTCGAGGAAGCGGTGGTTCACCGACTTCGCCGTGACGGCGACGTGGAAGCGCGCCGAGAGCGCGCCGGCAGAGCGGCCGAAGCCGGTCATCGAATGGATCACGTCGCGATCATCCTTTCCGCTTCCGCTTCCAGCTCACTCATCACACGCTCGATGCGCAGGCGCTCCTCTTCGACATCGGCCTCACGCGGCACGACGATCGGCGTGCCGTAGAGGAAGAGCGCTTTCGTGAACGGCACCGGCACGACCATGCGGTCCCACGAGCGCAGCAACTTTTTTTTTTCGCGGCGAAGGCGATCGGCACGATCGGAAGCCCCGTCGCCTGCGCGGCGAGCACGAGGCCCGGCTTCACCACGCGGTTCGGTCCCTTCGGCCCGTCGGGCGTGAAGACGATGTTCTTGCCGTCGCGGGCGTCGCGGATCATCTCCCGCAGCGCCGCGCTGCCGCCGCGCGTCGAGGAGCCGCGCGCCGACTCCACGCCGTAGTGGTCGAAGACGCGGGCGATGTATTCGCCATCCTTCGAGCGCGAGATCATCACCACCACCGGCTTGCGCCACTTCGAATGCAACATCAGCAGCAGGTGCGCGTGCCAGAAGGCGATGATGTATTGCTTCTGGCTCGTAAGGTTCTCGGCGTTCACGTGCCGCACGCGCAGCGTGGCGTGCAGAGCGCGGATGATCCACGACGACAACAGCGAGATCATCGCGCCAGCACTCCGGTGTCTTCCTCGGCGAACTGCAGGTCGTACAGCTTGCGGTAGATCCCGCGGCGCGACAGCAGCTCCTCGTGCCGCCCGACCTCGACGATCGAGCCCTTGTCGAGGACGACGATCTTGTCCGCCGAGCGGATCGTGGAGAGGCGGTGGGCGATGACGAGCGTGGTGCGGCCCTGCATCAGGTTGTTGAGGGCCTGCTGCACGAGCCGCTCCGACTCCGTGTCGAGCGACGACGTGGCCTCGTCGAGGACGAGGATGGGCGGGTCCTTGAAGAGCGCGCGGGCGATGGCCAGGCGCTGGCGCTGGCCGCCCGACAACAGCACGCCCCCCTCGCCGATCAGCGTGTCGTAGCCGTTCGGCAGGGAGGAGATGAACTCATGGGCGTTCGCTGCGCGCGCCGCGGCGATGACACGATCGAGATCGGCGTCGCCGCGGCCGTAGGCGATGTTGTTGCGCACTGTGTCGTTGAAGAGCACGACTTCCTGCGTCACGAAGCCCATGAGGCCGCGCAGCGAGGGGAACGTTGCGTCGCGCACGTCGACGCCGTCGATGGTGATGCGGCCGCTGTTGACGTCGTAGAAGCGCGGCAGGAGATTGACGAAGGTCGTCTTCCCCGCGCCGCTCGAGCCGACCAGGGCCACGATCTCGCCGGGCTCGATGTCGAGATTGATGTTGCGCAACACGGGATCGCCGCCGTAGCCGAAGGTGACGTTCTCGTAGCGGATGCCGGCGCCGACGGCGTGCAGCTCCACCGCGTCGGGCTTCTCCTTCACGTCGTTGTCGATGTCGAGCATGCGGAAGACGCGCTCGGCGGCCGACAGCGCCGTGTTCACGGAGAGGTTCACGCGATTGAGCTTCTTGATCGGCGCCCACATCGCCGCCATGGCGGCGACGAAGGCGACGAACTGCCCCATCGTCAGCGTGTGCGTCACGACGATGCGGTTGTGCGCATACCAGAAGAGCATCAGCGCGCAGACGCCGGCCAGGAGCTCGAGCACGGGCGACGTCGAGGCCTGGATGCGCTGGGCTTTGAGCGACGACTCCAGGTGCCGCTTCGTGGCCGCCTGGAAGCGGGCGATCTCGAACTTCTCCATGGTGAACGACTTGACGATGCGCACGCCGCGGATCGTCTCCTCGAGGATCGTCGCCAGGTCGGCCATCCGCTCCTGCGAGCGGTGCGTGGTCTTGCGCAGCCGCCGCCCGAAGTGCGCGATCGGCACGACGATGACGGGCGCGACGAAGAAGCAGAGGATGGCCAGCTGCGTGTTGGAGATGAAGACGTAGGCGATGAGCAGCACGAGGGTGATCGACTCTTCGATGAGGTCGCCCATGCGCGTCGAGACCGCGGCCTGGATGGCGTCGGCGTCGGAGACGAGGCGGCTGACCATCTCCCCCGTCGAGCGCTCGGCGAAGAATCGATGCGACTGGTTGATGATCCGCTCGTACAGCGCGTCGCGCAGGTCGCGCACGGTCGACAAGCCGACTTTCTGGAACGCGTACTCCGAGAAGAATCCCGCAAAGGCCCGGAAGAGGAAGACGATCCCGAGCAGCCACAAGATCCGCTTCCACTTCTCGTGGCGCTGCCCCTCGGCGTTCCACCAGTGATGCCAGGCGTCCTGCGCGTTGTCGTAGAAATTGATGACCGTGCCGCGCTGCCCCTGCGGCAGGTTGCGCTTGAGGATCACGTCGGTGAAGCGCTGCTTGACCGAGGTGTCGGGGGCCTTGGTCTTCTGCATGTGCGGCGGCGAGAGGACGTCGTCGAAGAGCGGCTGCACCAGCGCCATGAGGGCGGTCTGCGTGGCCGCGAACATCACCATCGAGGCGATGGCGATGAGGGCCCAGCCGCGATAGCGGCGCAGATGCGCGTACAGCCGGCGCAGGACGCTCATGCGGTCAGTGTACCCATGATCGTCTCCGCAGCGCGCCGGCTCGCGCCGGGACCGCCGAGCTTTTCGCGCACCGCCGCCAGCTCCGCGCGCAGCCGCGCGTGCGCCTCCGGCGCACACATGGCGCGCACTTCCGAGGCGATGCGCTGTCCATTCACGTCGTGCTGAATCAGCTCCGGCACGACCTTCTTCCCCGCCACGATGTTGACCAGGCTGAAATGCGGGACCTTCACGACGCGCTGGGCGATCCAGTGCGTGGCCCGCGTCAGCCGATACATGACGATGACCGGCACCCCCACGACGGCGCATTCGAGCGTGGCCGTGCCGCTCGAGGAGAGCGCCACGTCGGCCGCGGCGATCGATTCCGCGCCGTGCGACTCGATGCGCACGATGACGCCGCTCCTCGACATCAGCTCCAGGAGCTCCGCCGCCGCGATCGTCGGCGCGCGCACGATCCAGGCGTCGACGGCGCGCTCCTTCTGCAATACCGCGACGGCGTCGAGCATCGCCGGAAGCAGCGTCCGCACTTCGTGTTTGCGCGATCCCGGCAACAGCGTCACGCGCAGCGGCTCGTGCGGCGGCTCGTCGGCGCGCCGCACGCCGCCGAGCTCGTCGATCAGCGGATGGCCGACGTACGTGACTGGCACGCGGTGCTTGGCGTAGAACTCCTCCTCGAACGGGAAGAGGACGATCATCCGGTCGACGACCTGCTCGATCTGCTTGACCCTCCCCTGCCGCCACGCCCACACCTGCGGCGAGATGTAGTAGACGACGCGCAGGCCGAGCTCGCGGCACTTCTCGGCCAGGCGCAGGTTGAATCCGGGGTAGTCGACGAGCATCACGCCATCCGGTTTTTCTACGGAGAGCGCGGCCACCATGTCGTCGAAGATGCGCCGGAACTTGCGGTACTGGCGCAGGACGTTGAAGAGGCCGACGATGCCCATTTCCTTGGCGTGATGGAGCACCCGCATGCCCTCGGCGCCGAGGAGATCGCCGCCGATGCCGAAGGTCTCGAGCGTGGGGTCGAGCGCTTTCAACTCGCGCACGACCTCGGCCGCATGAAGATCGCCGGATGCTTCGCCGGCGACGATGGCCAGCTTCATCGATGTAACGGGAAGGGGTACATCACCCACGCCAGCGCAATGCCGCCGACGACGAGGCCGATGACGACGAAGAGGAAGAAGCGGATGCGCTCTTCGCGGCCGCTCTTCCACAGCAGGGTGAAGAAGAGTCCCGTGGCGACGGCGTAGAGGACCATCAGGACGATGTGGTTGCGCAGCAGGCTCATTCCTTCCGCCCCTCGGAGATGTCGAAGACGTCGAGCACGAGCAGGAGGTTCATGAGGCCCGCCGTGATGATGAACGCGGTCCCGTGCTCGTACGTGATGGAGGTGATGTCGCCCTGCACGCCTTTGAGATCGGCGATCCAGTAGAGCAGCCCGGCGCCCATCGATCCGAACGACGCCAGGAGGCGCAGGAGCGACCCGCCGGTGCGCGTGACGGTGTAGAGATCGCCGTCGACGCCGAGGCCGATGAAGAACATGACGAGAACGATGCAGAAGTAGGTGATGGCGCGCGCCCGGCGTTGCAGGTAGAGGTGCCCGGCGCCGGGAACGAGATACGCCAGCACCATCGCGAACACGGTGCGGGACTTCACTCGAAGAGGTCCTTTCGAATGGTTTGGAAGTGCGGCTCGAGCTTGTCGAAGGTGGCGTCGAGCTCCTCGGGGACGAGGCGCGTGCGCGCCGTGACGGTCATGAAGTTCGTGTCCCCTCCCCAGCGCGGCACGATGTGGAGGTGGTAGTGATCGGCCACGCCCGCGCCGGCGACCTGCCCGAAGTTCATGCCGACGTTGAAGCCGTCGGGACGGTAGACGTCGGCGAGGATGCGCTGGGCCTCGGCGGTGAGCCGGATGAGGGCGCGCAGCGAGGCGTCCGTGCTGTCGAAGAGCCGCGCCTCGTGCGCGACCGGCGCGACCATCAAGTGGCCGTTGGTGTAGGGATAGCGGTTGAGCATGACCAGGGCTTGCTTGTTTCGGTAGACGGTGAGAGCTTCACGCGGGTTCTGAGTGGAGGCAGCGATGCAGAAGATGCAACCCTGCGGCTGCTCGCTTTTCGGCGAGGTCAAGTAGGGATACCTCCAGGGTGTGAAGAGGATTTCCATGGAACCGAAGAAATTCGAATTCCGAATTGCGAATTCAGAATTGAGAATTCATTCTTCATTCTTAATTCGGCATTCGCAATTCACTATTCTTCGTTGTCGTCCTCATCATCAGGCCCAACATCCACTACCTCTCCCCCCATCGTCTTATTGATCAACTCCTTCAATTCCTTCCCCGGCTTGAAGTACGGGATCTTCTTCGACGGCACTTCCACCTTCTCGCCGGTCTTGGGGTTGCGGCCGGTGCGGGACTTGCGGCTGCGCAGGCGGAAGCTGCCGAAGCCGCGCAACTCGATCTTCTGTCCGGAGCGGAGCGAGTCGACGATCGAGTCGAAGACGATGTTGACGATCGTCTCGGCCTGCTTCTTGGTGAGCTGCACGACGCGCGCGACCTCGTCGACGAGCTCCGCCTTCGTCATCACGCCCGCTTTGGCTTCAGTCCCTTCCTCAGCTTCAGGCTGGTGGTCCAAAGGTTCCTCCTCTTACTCGTGCTTCGCCGGTTCCGGCTCAGAATGATCGTCGCCGCCGCCGCTGCTGTCGCCGCCCAACTGCGCGCGCTCCTCGTCCGTCAGCGGCGGGACGTCGCGCGTCGACAGGCCGATCTTCTTGTCGTTCCAATCGATCTTGATGATCCGCGCCCGCACCGGCTCGCCGATGTGGAAGAGCTTGTCGAGCTTCTGCTTGCTGTCGCGCTGGATCTCCGACACGTGCGCGAGGCCCTCGACGCCGTCGGCGACGCGGATGAAGAGCCCGAAGTCCGTGATCTTCGCCACCGTGCCGACCACGTCCTCGCCGACGTTGTGGGCTTTCGCGAAGTTGTCCCACTCGTTCGGCAGGAACTCCTTGATCGAGAGCGACAGGCGCTGGTTCTCGCCATCGACATTGATGACGCGCGCCTGCACGGTGTCGCCCTTCTTCAGCACCTCGTTCGGGTGCTTCAAGCGCCGGTTCCACGACATGTCGGAGATGTGGATCAGACCGTCGATCCCCTCTTCCACTTCGACGAAGGCGCCGAAGTCCGTGAGGTTGCGGACGCGGCCGCTGATCACGGTGCCGACCGGATAGCGCTCCGAGATCGTGTCCCACGGGTTCTGCTCGAGCGCTTTGAGCGACAGCGAGATGCGGCGGTTCGGGACGTTGACGTCGGTGACGACGGCTTCGACTTCGTCGCCGATGTTGAGAAGCTTCGACGGGCGGACCTTCTTCGTCCACGACATCTCGGAGACGTGGATCAGCCCCTCGACGCCTTCCTCGAGCTCGACGAAGGCGCCGTAATCCGTGAGCGAGACGACGCGGCCGCGGACTTTCGTGCCGAGGGGGTAGCGCTCGACGACGTCGGTCCAGGGGTCCTGCCCCTTCTGCTTGTAGCCGAGCGACACGCGCTCCGCGGCGGGATCGAATTTGAGGACGAGGACTTCGATCTCGTCGCCGACGTTGAAGTATTCGGAGGGGTGCGTGACGCGGCCCCAGGAGATGTCGGTGATGTGGAGCAGGCCGTCGACGCCGCCCAGGTCGACGAAGACGCCGTAGTCCGTGATGTTCTTGACGACGCCGTGCGTGAGCTGACCTTCCTGGAGGCGCCCGAACGTCTCGGCCTTCTGCGCGGCCTGCTCGACTTCGAGGATGGCCCGGCGCGAGAGGACGACGTTGTTCCGCTTCTTGTCGAAAGAGACGATTTTGAATTTGTATTCGTGGCCGCGCAGGGCGTCGAGGTTCTTGATCGGCTTCGTGTCGATGAGCGACCCCGGCAGGAAGGCCTTGATGCCGCCGACGTCGACGGAGAGCCCGCCCTTGACGCGGTCGACGACGCGGCCGCTGATGGGCTGCTCGCTCTTGTACGCGGCTTCGATCTCGTCCCAGATCCGCATCCGCGCCGCTTTTTCGCGGGAGAGGATGACGTAGCCGGAGGGGTCTTCGAGGCGCTCGACGAAGACTTCGATGTCTTCGCCCGGCTTGACGCGCACTTTGCCGTCGTGCCCGGTGACTTCGCCGATGGGCAGGAGTCCCTCGGACTTGGCGCCGACGTCGACGACGACGTCGGAGGGGGTGAGTTTCACGACGCGTCCGCGGACGATCTCCCCTTCGGCGATGTTGGACTTCTCATAGAGATTGAGAAGCTCGTCCATGCCGAGGCCTTCCAGGTCGTTGTTCCGGAGCGGCTTTTTCTGGTTGTTCGGATCGTCACCTGACGCCATGAAGCGGGATACCTCCGTGGGCTAGCCCCGCGAGTACCGATCCGGTCGCGAAGGGCCGCGACGAGGCGCAAAACAACCGTAAGTTGTTGATACGCGTCGAAATCGGGAGTTTAGCGACGGGCGCGCAAGGCGTCAAGGAATTAGGGGTTTAGAGGCGGTGGGCGGAGGGGAGCTTGGCGAGGTCACGATCGAAGGTGCCGAGAGGGAGATGCCCGGCCTTGCGGGCGATCTCGAGAATGAGGCAGTCGGCGAGGCCGAGGGAGGGCTTGCGGCGGTAATGGTCGAGGGCCGCGGCTACGGTGTCGCTGTCCTGCAGCGTCAGTTTGTCGTGCTCGAGAAGCATTTCGACGATTCTCGCAATCTCTGCATCGGAAAGGCCGTACGTCCCGCCAAGGACCCAAGCCATCTCCACGACGACGATATAGGAGACCCATCCCCCCTTTTGGATGAACTCCTCGGCGATGGCAACCTGCGGCTCGTCGTCACGGATGAAAAGGCGCACGACGACGTTCGTGTCAACGGCGACCATACTTCTTTCGGATGGAGCGCCGAATTCCCTCGTCCATCTCTTCGATCGTGTGATGTTCCGGCCGCTTGTCGCCGAAAATCGCACGATGGATATCTTCCGACGAATAGCGTCCCGCCCGCCGCACGACGATCTTGTCGTCCTCTTCATCCCACTCCAGCGTCGATCCCGGACCGAGGCCGAGTCGCCGCCGAATCTCCGCCGGAACGGACGTCTGTCCCTGTGCCGTGAGTTTCGATTCCGCGATGGCCATGGAGTTATAGTACCACGGTAATGCGCCCTCGCCTGCTCCTCGCTTTCCTGCTCGTCTTCGCCTGTGCCTCCTCTTCTTCCCTCCCCCCACCCACCGAGGTCCCCATCGAGCTCACCCAGTACCACGTCTTCCTCCCCGTCACCATCGGGCGCGCCGCGCGGCCGTCGTGGTTCCTCCTCGACACCGGCGCGCAGTTCTCGGCCGTCGCGCAGACCACCGTCGATGCCATGCACCTCGTCACCCACGGCATGGGGCGGGCGCGGGGGGCGGGGGCGGGCGTGGTGCGGACGACGTTCCTGCGCGACGTCGACCTCACCATCGGCGGGCTGCGCATCAACCAGCCGGAGATGGGCGGGCTGCCGCTGACGCCGGTGAGTCTCTCCGAGGGGCGCGCCATCGAGGGCATCCTCGGCTTTACCGTCATTCGTGAGTACACCATCGAGATCGATTACGAGCGGCGGCGGCTGCGCTTTTACGACGCCGGGCGGTACCAGGCGCCGGACAGCGCCGTCGTCGTGCCGATCGTGAAATTCGATGCCGACCACCCCGTCGTCGCCGCGGAGCTGACGCTGCCGGACGGGCGCGTGCTGCCGATGCGGATGATGGTCGACACCGGTGCGCGCGCCGCCGTCATCGTCAATCGCCCGTTCGCGGAGAAGCACCGCATCTTCGACGCCCTCTCGCCGTCCGTCGACGCCGCGTACGGCATGGGCATCGGCGGCGCATCGCAGCAGCGCTTCGGTCGCGCCAAGCGCTTCGCCTTCGCCGGCTTCACGCTCGACGCGCCGGTCATCAGCGCGGCCCTGGACCGCGCCGGCGCGACGGCGACCTCCCAGGTCGATGGCCTCATCGGCGCCGAAGTCCTGCGGCGCTTCACCGTCACGCTCGACTACAAGCGCCGCCGGCTGCTCCTCGCGCCGAACCGCGCGTTGCACGAGCCGTTCGAGTTCGACATGGCCGGCCTCGCCTTCAAGGCCGCCGATCTGAAGTTCGACCGCATCCTCGTCCGCGTCGTCCTGCCGAATTCGCCCGCATCGGAAGCAGGGCTGCAGGTCGACGACGAGGTCGTGACGATCGACGGCCGCAGCGCGGCGGCGCTGACGATCGCCGGCATCCGCGAGCTCTTTGAAGTGCCGGACAAGCGGCACGAGCTGCACCTCCGCCGCGGCGGGCGGGAGCTCGACGTCGTGCTGGTCACGCGACGTCTGCTCTAGCGGGGACGCTCGCCTTCGACCGTGCGCCGGTCCGTCGCTTCTTCGCGGCGCCCGGTCACGACGTCCTTCGCCTTCCCCGCCAGCTGATGCGCCATCGGGCCCGACACCATGCTGGCGTCGAGGTCCTCGGTGCCCCCTTGCGGCACGTCGAAGAGGAGCTTCTCCGCGTACGGCGCGCTGCGTCCGAGGTTGTAGGCGACCGTGTTCTCGGTCGAGATCGTGCGCGCCTCCTCGGCCGTGCGCTTCCCCGTCACGATCTCGTGCACCATGTTCATGCCGAGGACGTTCGCCGACTCGGAGTCGCAGCGCGCGGCCACCTCGCCCTTCGTGCGGTCGAGCAGAATGCTGCCGTCGAACTCCGCGATGGCGCTGAACTTCTCCGGCGGCACGCGATAGTCGATCACCTGCGTCAGGAAGTCGGTGTGCACCGTCGGCCAGTTGTGGACGACCACCTCGCTCGTCAGCTCCGTCCGCTTCCACGGACCGTTGCGGT
Source organism: Thermoanaerobaculia bacterium (assembly GCA_035276475.1). GTDB lineage: Bacteria > Acidobacteriota > Thermoanaerobaculia > Gp7-AA8 > Gp7-AA8 > DATDFB01. The sequence goes on from DATELQ010000055.1 coordinate 60,287, forward strand.
ACCAGAAAAGCTTCGTCGGCGTGGCCTCGTTCGGCATGCCGTACTTTTCGAGCATCTGCCGGGCGATGTTCTTCTGCGGCGCCGGCCAGCTCTCGATGATCCGCTCGACCTCCGCGGAGCCGACAGTGTGCCGCCCGCCATCCTCGGTTTCGTGCTCGCCTTGCAGCTTGTGCTTGATGCCCTGCACCACGGCGCGGCCCGTGGTGGCGAGGCGCTCGCCGGTGCTCAGGTCTTTCGGCTGGGGTTGCTCGTGCTTCGTAGCCATGGGAAGAGGCGGCGCAATCGAAGTGCCAGACCCGGCTCGGAGCGGACGCGGGCGTGATGCACGGCCTCCTTGCGCGGCTTGCGCCGGCGATGCCACAGGAGCACGGTCAACGTGATTCCATGCATCAGGTCTCCTACGCCGTCATCCGTTCCAGCACGTGCCGCGTCATGCCGGCGGCGAGCTCGTGCTCGCCCATGAACACCGTGCCGATATTGTCGCGCCGCAGCAGTGCCGCCTCGTCGTCGCTGTGCGTCCGCACGACGATCTCGATCTGAGGGTTCAACATCCGCGCGACGTCCGCCATTTTCCGCACGTGCAGCGTGTCGGGCGTGGCGATGACGAGCATCCGCGCGCGGGCGACGTGGCCCTGCACGAGGACGGCGGGGTCGGCGGCGTCGCCCGACACGGCGGGGACGTTGTGCTCCCGCAGCCGCTCCACCAGCTCGCGGTTCTGCTCGATGACGACGCAGGCGATGCCTTGCTTCGCCAGCGCGCCGGCGATGCGTTGTCCGACGCGGCCGTAGCCGACGAGCACCACGTGCCCGGTCAGCGTCTCGGCGTCGACGCTCATCGGAAGCGCTGCGAGCGGATCGGGACTGCGCCGCAGTTTCGCGCGTTGCAGCGGCGCGACGGCGGCGAAGAGGAGCGGATTCGCCGCAATCGTCACGATGGCGCCGCCGAGCACGAGCCCGTGCCCCTCCGCTGACAACAACCCGAGCGACTGCCCGAGGCCGGCGACGATGAAGGAGAACTCGCCGATCTGCCCGAGGCCCGCGGCGACCGTGAGCGCGGTACTGAGCGGATAGCGGAACAGGAGGATCATCGCCGCCGCAGCGAGCGGGCTGACGATCATCACGATCGCCGTCACGGCCAGGACGCGCAGCGGCTGCTGCAGAAGCACGGCCGGATCGAACAGCATGCCGACGGAGACGAAGAAGAGCGCCGCGAAGACGTCCTGCAGCGGCAGCGACTCCTGCGCGGCGCGGTGGCTCAGCGCCGACTCGCGCATCATCATCCCGGCGAAAAACGCGCCGAGGGCGAAGGAGACGCCGAAGAGCCGCGCGGAGCCGTAGGCAATGCCGACCGCGGCGGCGGCCACGCAGAGCGTGAAGAGCTCGCGCGAGCCGGTCTTGGCCACGATCCAGAGCAGACGCGGGAAGAGACGCTTGCCGACGACGAGCATCAGCACGACGAAGGCGAGGAACTTCGCGACGGTGATGGCTGTGGCCGTGGCGAGGTTTCCCGACGCGCCGCCGCCGGCGAGCGGGAGGATGACGAGCACGACCACCATCACCAGATCCTGCGCGACGAGCCAGGCCACCGCGAGGTGGCCGTCGAACGAGGTCAGGAGCCGCCGCGACTCGAGCGTGCGCAGGAGGACGACGGTGCTGGCGACGGAGAGCGCGAGGCCGAAGACGATGGCCGTGGCGACCCTCCAGTGCCAGAGGAGCGCCGCCGCCGCGCCGGCCGCCGCGGCGGCGGCGATCTGGATCAGCGCTCCGGGCAACACGACGCGCCGCACGGCCGCGAGCTCTTCGAAGGAGAAGCGGAGGCCAACGCCGAACATCAGCATCATCACGCCGATCTCCGCGAGCTGCCCCGCCAGCGCGGCGTCGCCGACGAAGCCCCGCGTGTGCGGCCCGATGACAACACCGGCGAGGAGATAGCCGGCCAGCGGCGGCATCTTCACTTTGACGGCGAGGAAACCGAAGAGCATGGCTAGGCCGAAGGCCGCGGCCACGGTGGCGATGAGCGTTGCTTCATGGACGGCGGTGGTCATTGCGGGATCTCCTCAGGGGCGCACGCCGTGCGCCCCTACCGCACGCTGTCGACGATCCGCTCCACCACATCCTCGATCGTCAAGTCGCTCGTGTCGATCAACTGATACGACGCGTCGTACGTCAGCGGCGAATCGGCGCGGGTGGAGTCCTGGCGGTCGCGTTGCACGGTCTCGGCGAGCACCTTCTCGAACGGCTCATCCGTGCCGCGGGCGGCAAGGTCGGCGTGCCGCCGGAGAGCGCGCACCTCGGGGCGGGCGGTGAGGAAAAACTTGTGCGGCGTCTCGGGGAACACCTTCGTGCCGATGTCGCGCCCTTCGAGCACGCCGCCGTTGCGGCGGCCGAGCTCCTGCTGAAGGCGCACCATCACGCGGCGCACGGCCGGCACCGCCGACACGTGCGACGCGGCCATGCTGATCTCCGGCGTGCGGATCTGCTCCGTGATGTCCTCGCCGTCGAGCAGCACGCGCGGCGGCTCGCCGGGGATGAAGTCGATGCGCGTGCCGTTCGCCAGCGACTCCAGCGCCGCGGCATCCTGTAGATCCAGACCGCGGCGCACCGCCGCGAGGCCGATGGCGCGGTACATCGCGCCGGTGTCGATCATTGGAACGCCGAGAGCGCGCGCGACGAGGCGGCTCACCGTCGACTTGCCGACGCCGGCAGGACCGTCGATCGCGACGATCAATGGCATCATCCGCGCCGCGTGGCGCGGCGGCGCGCGGGTGCGGCCTTCTTGCCGCGCGTCTTGGCGGCAGGTTTCTTCTTCGCCGGTGCGCGGCGCGCCTTCGCCTTCGGCTTCGCTTTCACCGGCACGTCCTTGAGCGTCGCCAGCAGTTTCACTTCGTGCTTCGTGAGCTCGCGCCACACGCCCGGCAGCAACTTCGGATCGGTGATCGGGCCGATGGCCACGCGCTTCAGCTTCTGCACCGGATGCCCGACGGCCTGGAACATCTTGCGGATCTGCTGCGTGCGCCCTTCGTGCAGCTTCACTTCCCACCAGCTGTTGCCTTCTTCGGCGCCCTTCCCGGTCGTCTTGATCCCGGCGATCTCGCACGGGAGCGTGCGCTTCCCCTCGATGGTGATGCCGCGCCGCAGCTTGTCGACGATGCGCTCCTCGGGGACGCCGCGCACCTTCACGTTGTACGTCTTGACCGACCCGTGCTTCGGATGCGAGACCTTGTAGGCGAGCTCGCCGTCGTTCGTGAGCAGCACGAGGCCCTCGCTATGGAAGTCGAGGCGGCCGACCGGATAGATGCGCTCGCGCACGCCGCGCACGAGGTCGATCACCGTGCGGCGGCCCTGCGGGTCCTCGACCGTGGTCATCACTTCTTTCGGCTTGTAGATGAGGATGTAGCGGTGGTCTTCGGCGCGGGTGATGAGCTTGCCGTCGACTTTGATGTGGTCGCGATCGGGATCGGCTTTCGACCCCAGCTCGGTGACGGTCTTCCCGTTCACCGTGATCCGCCCCTCCCGAATCATCGCTTCCGCCTCGCGTCGCGATGCGTATCCGGCGTGCGCGATGATCTTCTGCAATCGCTCCTGCATCACTCTCGCTGTCTGTCGTCCGATTGTACCGCGTGATTTGATTCGCTCGCCGCGAGATCGTCGAGCGCCGCCGCTTCGTTCGCGGCCGCTTCTTCTTCCGTCGATGCTTCGGTGATCTCCGCCGGCGTGATCGTCGGCTCCGGCGCGCTCTCGATCGCGGCCACGAGATCCTCGTTGATGTTCTCACCGATCAAGTCGCCGAACTCCTCGAGGCGCGGCAGATCGCGGATGTCGTTCAAACCGAAGTGGAGGAGAAAGTCCTTCGTCGTTTTGTAGAGGAACGGACTGCCGACGACGTTCTTCCGTCCGGCCACGCGGATCATGTGCCGCTCCAGGAGCGTGCGGATGACGGCGTTCGAGTTCACGCCGCGCAGCTCCGACACCTCCGGCGCGGTGATGGGCTGCCGGTACGCGACGATGGCCAGCGTCTCCAGCGCCGCGATCGACAGGCGGTTCTGTCCCTTGCGGTCGAAATACTTTTTCAGCGTCGGCTCGTGCTCGGCGCGCGTGGCGAAGCGCCAGCCGCCGGCGGCCTGCTCGAGCATGAAGCCCCCGATGTTCGTCTCGAGCGTGCGCCTGATCTCTTCGAGCTGGGCGATGACGGCGTCGAGCCCGCCGTCGTCTGCGAACGCCTCCGCCAAATCCTCGGTGCGCACCGGCTCGTTGCTGACAAACAGAATCGCCTCGATGGCGGCGCGAAGTTCGTTGGTCTCCATCACGAATGGTCGAACAGCGCAAACTGCGCCGGATCGATCTCCTTCTCCGTTCTCGAAATCAGAATGTCGCCGAAGAGCTCACCCTGCTGCAGGGAAATCCCGCCGAGGCGCACCAGCTCGAGCGTGCCGAGGAACACGGCGATCAGCTCGTCGCGGTCGCGGTTCTCCAGGAACCACTGCAGCCGGATCGGCGACTTCTCTTTTACCTTCTCGAACAGCTCGTGCATCTTGTCCGAGATCTTGTGCACCGTCCGCTTCAGCTCGATGGCCTGCGGATGGTTGACCTTGTAGCGATTGAGCGCCGTGCGGAACGCGTCGATGAGATCAAAGAGGCCGACGTCGCTCATGTCGATCTCCGCGTCCGTCGTGCCGGGGAGCGGCGCGGGCGGGCGCGCCCACACGCCCATGCGCACCACGTCGAGCTCCGCGAACGTCTCCGCGACCGCCTTGAACCGCTGATACTCCAGGAGGCGGTCGACGAGCTCCTTCCGCGGATCTTCGACCGGAGCCTCTTCGTCGTGCGGCAGGAGCATGCGCGACTTGATGTTGATGAGAAGCGCGGCCATATAGATGTAGTCGGCGGCGACCTCGAGGTTCAGCTCCTCCATCGTGTCGAGGTACGCGGTGTACTGCTGCGTGATCAGCACGATGGGGATGTCGTAGATGTCGAGCTTCTGCTGCTTGATCAAGTGCAGCAAGAGGTCGAGCGGGCCGTGGAACGACGGCAGCGTGACTTTGTACGCCGCCTCGTCGGCTTCTTCCTCGACCGGGAGTGGGACCGGCTGCGTCTCGTCGCTCATCGCAGCCCCGCGAAGCCGATCTTCATCGCCTTCCTCACCAGCTCCATCGTCTCCGCGGCGCGGTCGTGGGCCTTGCGGTTGCCGTCGCGCAGCACGTCCCACACGATCGTCGGATCGGCGTCGATGCGCTCGCGCGCCTCGCGCATCGGGCGGAGCTTCTCGATCATGATCTCGGCGAGAAGCTTCTTGTCGTCGACGCAGCCGATCTGCGCGGTGCGGCACTCGTGGTCGACGCGCGCGATGGTGGCGTCGTCGGAGAAGAGCTTGTGGAACTGGAAGAGATTGCAGATGTCGGGATTGCCCGGATCCTTGCGGCGGACGCGGTTCGGGTCGGTGAACATCGTCAGCACCTGCGTGCGGATCTCGTCGGCGCTCGACGTCAGGCCGATCGTGTTCCCGTACGACTTCGACATCTTCCGCCCGTCGAGCCCCGGAACCTTCGGCGCGGTGGTGTGCAGCGGCAGCGGCTCGGGGAAAACGTCGCCATAGAAGTTGTTGAAGCGGCGCACGATTTCGCGCGAGAGCTCCAGGTGGGAGGCTTGGTCCTCCCCCACCGGCACGTACGACGCCCTATAGATAATGATGTCGGCGGTCTGCAGCAGCGGGTACCCGAGAAAGCCGTAGGTGTTGAGGTCCTTGTCCTCGATCTGGGCCTGCTGGTCCTTGAACGTCGGCACGCGCTCGAGCCACGGCAGCGGCGTGACCATCGACAGCAGGAGGTGCAGCTCGGCATGCTCCTTGACTGCGGACTGCAGAAAGATCGTGCAGCGCTTCGGGTCGAGCCCGGCGGCGATGAGGTCGGCAACGGCGTCGAACGTGGCCTGCTCGATGCGCGAGGTATCGGCGTAATCGGAAGTTAACGCGTGCCAGTCAGCGATGAAGTAGTAGCAGTCGTACTTGTCCTGCAGATCCGCCCAGTTGCGGATCGCGCCGAAGTAGTTTCCGAGATGAACGCGGCCCGTTGGGCGAAGACCGCTGAGTACGGTTTGACGAGAAGGGTTCACGGGCGCGGGAGTCTAGCAGACGCGTAAAATCATCGCCTCCACAATGGACATCGACAGCCTCGTCGCCGTTTCGCGACTCACCGACTCCCTCTCCCGCGCCTCCACACTCGACGACGTCTACGTCGCCGCGCTCGACACGCTGCAGTCGAGTCTGCGCGTGGAGCGCGCCTCCATTCTCCTCTTCGACGAGAACGACTTCTGCGGCTTCGTGGCCTGGCGCGGCCTCTCCGACGCCTACCGCGCCGCGGTCAACGGCCACACGCCGTGGCGGCCCGACACGCCGCATCCGGAGCCGATCTGCATCGCCGACGTGGAGCGCGACGCCTCGCTCGCGCCGTACTGCGACGTCTTCCGCGCCGAGGGCATTCGCGCGCTCGGATTCTTCCCGCTCATCTATCGCGACCGCGTGCTCGGCAAGTTCATGACCTACTACGCTGCGCCGCACGACTTCGATCCCGCTGAGATCGAGCTGGCGCGCACCATCGCCGGGCAGATCGCCTTCGGCGTCGCGCGCATCCGCGCCGAGGAAGCGCTCGGGCGGGAGCGCGAGCGCCTCGCCGACTTGATCATGAGCGTTCCGGGCGTCGTGTGGGAAACGACCGGCACGCCCGGCGTCGACCAGCGCGTCACCTTCGTCAGCCCGGCCATCGAAGATCTCCTCGGATATCCGCCCGAGGCCTGGCTCGAGAATCCGCGCTTCTGGGACAACGTCATCGTCTCCGCGGAGCCGGGTGAAGTGCAGCGCATGTCGCTCGACCTCGCCGCCAGTGGCACGCCGGCCGTGCACACCTTCCGGATGCGCACGCGCGACGGCCGGATGATCTGGACCGAGGTGCGCGTCGCGGCGAAGAACGAAGGCGGCAAACTCGTGCTGCGCGGCGTGACCCTCGACATCACCGCGCGCAAGGCCGCCGAGGCGCGGCGGGCGTTCCTGACGAAGGCGTCGGGCGTGCTAGCGTCGTCGCTCGACTACGAGACGACGCTCGCGCAGCTCACGCAGCTCATCGTCGCGGATCTCGGCGACTGGTGCACGATCGACATCGTTGAAGACGACGGCGAGCTGCGGCGCCTGCACGTCGAGCATCGCGATCCGTCGAAGCGCGCCGCGGCGGAGCAGTTGATGAATCGCGGCATCGTCACCGGCGCGGCCACGCGGCTCCGCCCGGTCGTGGAGCGCGGCGACACAATCTTCGTTCCCGCCGTGGCCAACGATCACTTCTCGCGCTTCAACGTCGAGCCGGCGGCGCGGCCGGTCGTCGAGCAGCTCGGTCTGGCCTCGTTCATGGTCGTGCCACTCAGCGCCGGCAACCGCATCGTCGGCGCGCTGTCGATCATGTCGTCCGACGCGGCGCGGCTCTACGACGACGCCGATCTCGCGCTTGCCCTCGAGCTCGGGCAACGCGCCGGCTACGCCATCGAGAACGCGCGGCTCTACCGGCAGGCCCAGGACGCGAACCGCGCCAAGGACGAATTCCTGGCGACACTCTCGCACGAGCTGCGCACGCCGATGACAGCCACGCTCGGGTGGGCCACGATGCTGCGCATGGGTGAGATCGCGCCGCCGGAGTTTCATCTCGCCGTGGAGACGATCGAGCGGAGCACGCGCGCGCAGGCGAAGCTGATCGACGAGATCCTCGACGTCTCGCGCATCGTGACCGGCAAGTTGCAGCTCAACATCGCGCCGGTGAATCTGCAGAGCGTGATCGAGGCCGCGGTCGACGCGGTGCGCCCGAGCATCGCCGCGAAGGGCATCACGTTGCACCTCGACTTCGCGCGCATCGACGGCGTGCCGACCGGCGACGCGGAGCGCCTGCAGCAGGTGATCTGGAATCTGCTTTCGAACTCGGTGAAGTTCACGCCGGGCGGCGGCTCGATCTCGCTTCGTGTCGATCAGCCGCAGCGCGACGGCGTGCGCATCGCCGTCACCGACACGGGCCAGGGCATCCCGCGGCGCCTCCTGCCGGTGATCTTCGAGCGCTTCCGCCAGGGCGACAGCAGCACGACGCGCACGCACGGCGGCCTTGGGTTGGGCCTCGCGATCGTCAAGAACATCGTCGAGCTGCACGGCGGCAACGTGAGCGCTGCGAGCGACGGCGAAGGCCGCGGCGCGACGTTCACGATTTCGCTGCCGCTGACGACGGCGTCGGCTGCGACGATGATCGGTCCCTCACTCGACACCGCTCCCCTCTCGCTCTCCGGCGTGTCGGTGCTGCTGGTGGAGGACGACGACGACACGCGGCGCATGCTGGCCGCGGCGCTCCAGAATTTCGGCGCCTCGGTGACGGCGGTCGGCTCGGCGCACGCGGCCATCGATGCGCTGCGCCGCGCCGCGCCGAACGTGGTCGTCAGCGACATCGCCATGCCCGGCGAGGACGGCTTCGCGCTGATGGTGAAGATCCGCGCCGGCGAGATCGAGCCCGCGCGCAACGTGCCGGCTGTGGCGCTCACGGCCTATGCGCGCGCCGAGGACCGCGAGCGCATTCTCGCCTCGGGGTTCGGATTCCACCTGACGAAGCCGGTCGACCCGGTGACGATGGTGCGCGTGATCCGCGAGGCCGCGCGGCGCTGACCTACCCCTGCCGAAGGAACGGCTCCGGCGACCGTGGCGGCGGCTCGTTCGGAACATCCTCGGGTGGCGGCAGCTCGATCGGCAGCTCTTCGAACAGCTGCGCCTCGGGCCGCTTCTGCTCCTGGAACTGCGGCGGCAAATCGTCGGACATTGCTTGCATGTGATGCAAATCCTAATCCCGTCCCGCCTCGGCGACGGCGATCCCGACGAGCCCGCGCGCCAGGGCATCCGCCTCCTTGACGCCGCGCTCGACTGTCTCGATGGCCACGTCCCTCGCTTTCTCCATCAGCGCGTGGTCGCGCACGATGTTCCCGAACCGGAAGCGCGGCACGCCCGACTGCTTCGTGCCGAGGAACTCGCCGGGGCCGCGGAGCTCGAGGTCGTGCTCGGCGACGGTGAAGCCGCTCGGAGTTTTGGCGAAGAGGTCCAACCGCCCCTTCTCGCCGTCGGAGACGAGGATGCAGTACGACTTGCGCATGCCGCGCCCCACGCGCCCGCGGAGCTGGTGGAGCTGCGAGAGGCCGAAGCGGTCGGCGTCGAAGATCAGCATGATCGAGGCGTTCGGCACGTCGATGCCGACCTCGATCACCGTCGTGGAGACGAGCATGTCGAGCTCACCGCTCTTGAAGAGCTCCATCGTCTCTTCTTTTTCCGTGGCGCTCATCCGGCCGTGCAGCATGGCGATGCGGCGCTTGGCGAAGCGCTGGGTCATGGCGTCGAAGCCGAGCGTCAGCGCCTTCACGTTCAGCTTCTCCGACTCCTCGATGATCGGAAAGACGACGTAGGCCTGCGCGCCGGCGTCGAGCTCCTCGTCGATGAACGCATAGACGCGGTCGAGCTCCTTCGACGTCCGCACCGCCGTCTTCACCGCCGTGCGCCCGGGCGGCAGCTCGTCGATGACGGAGAGCTCCAGGTCGCCGAAGATCGCCAGGGCCAGCGAGCGCGGGATCGGCGTCGCCGTCATGACCAGGATGTCGGGCATGTCGGCTTTGGCGAAGAGGCGCTGGCGCTGCTCGACGCCGAAGCGGTGCTGCTCGTCGACGATGGCCAGCCCGAGGGACTTGAAGACGACGCGCTCCTCGAGCAGCGCGTGCGTGCCGACGACGAGCTGGATGAAGCCGTCGCGCAGCCCGGCCAGGAGCGTGCGGCGCTCGCCCGCCCCCATCGAGCCGGTGGCTTTGGCGACCACGATCTTGTCGCCGAGGAGCTGGCGGATGCGCTGGAAGTGCTGCTCGACGAGGATCTCCGTAGGCGCGAGCAGCGCGGCCTGGTGCCCGTTGCGGATCGAGATGATCGCCGCGATCAGCGCGACGATGGTCTTGCCGCTGCCGACGTCGCCCTGGAGCAGGCGGTACATCGGCTTCTCGCTCCGGAGGTCATCAGCGATCTCCTTGACGACGCGCTTCTGCGCCCCAGTCAACTTGAACGGCAGGATGCGTTTCACCTCGGCGCGAATGGCGTCGTTGACCTCGATGCGGCGCGTCTTCCGCTTCACTTCTTCCGTGGCGCGGCGGACGCGGAGGGCCAGCTGGAAGGTGAAGAACTCCTGCAGAATGACGCGGAGGTGCGCGGGCGAGCGTTGCCGCAGGAACTCCGCAGTTAATTCCTGCGGGCGGTGGATGTCGTGCAGCGCCGGTGCGAGGTCGATCACGCCGAGGCGCTGGCGCAGCGCGGGCGGGAGCGGGTCGCCCAAGAGCGGCAGCGTCTCGCACGCCGTGGCGATCATCTGGCGCAGCGCCTTCGGGGCGATGTTCGGCACCTTCGAGTAGATCGGGACGATGGCCCCCTCGTCGCCTTCGTTCCACGTCTCCCACTCCGGCCCTTCGATCTGCAGGCGACGGTAGTGCGAGAGGCGCGGGACGCCGTAGACTGAGAGCTTGTCGCCGCGGTGGATCTGCTCCGAGAGGTACGGCTGGTTGAACCAGACGAGCATCACCGCGCCGCTGCCGTCTTCGAGCATGGCCTCGAAGATCTTCATCCGCTTGACCGGCGAGACCTTCGCGCCGCACGTGCGCACTTCCCCGCGCAGGAGGACCGGCTCCTCGACGTGGTGCCCGAGGTCCGCGATGCGGATGGGGTGGCGGCGGTCTTCGTAGCGGTAGGGGAAGAGCTTGAGGAGAAGGTCGCTGACGCGGTCGATGCCGAGCTCTTCGAGCGACTGGGCGCGGCGCGGGCCGATGTGCGGGATGCTGCGGATCGGATCGGTCGGCGTCAGCGGCACGGGACGGATTGTGCCGCACGTGCGCAGGAAACTCGCGTTTTTCTACTTGGCGTAGAGCGCGTGCAGCCACCGTCGCATGGCGTCGAACATGCCGGGGACGAAGCGCTTGAGAGTGGGGATCTCGCGATTGCCACCGGTAGTGGCATCGAGGAAGGCGTGATCGGCGGTCGGGAAGAAGAGAACCGTCAGGCGGGCGTTCGCCGGCATGGCGCGCTCGAGGTTCGCCGCCGACTCGATCGGCGTCGACTTGTCGAGTCCTCCGAAGAGAGCGAGCACCGGTTGCCGGACGCCGGCGGCGAACGGCCGCGGATCGAAACTGAAGTCGTCGCGCCAGACTTGCTGCAGCTCCTGCAGCGAAGCCGGCTTGTAGCCGAGGTCGCGCCACGCGGTCCCCTCGGCGCTGTGCATCAGTTCGTCCCACCCCTGTCCGGTGCGCGCGACCTCCATGAGTCTCGCTTCATACGCGACGGCTGCCGCGACCTCGGATGCCGAGGTTCCATCCGCCGTCGCTTCGGCGCCGAGGCGATAGAGCTCCTGCTGCCACGCCGGAACGAACATGCCGGAGTGGTCGATGACGAAGGCGACGTCCGCCGATTTGGACGCGGCGATGATCGACAGCCACCCGCCCTGACTGTGCCCCCACAGCCCGACCCGCCGAGGATCGATGTCGCGCCGCTTGCGCAGCATCTCGACTGCAGCAACGGCGTCGTTCGCATAGGTCTCGAACGGCGCGCGCTCGCTCCGCCGGTCGTACGCCAGGACAGCGAAGCCCTGCGAGAGGAAGAAGTTCGGAAACGTCGCGGCCGCGAATCGGCCGACATGACCGGCGGGGACGATGACGACGGCGGGAAACGGCCCCTTGCCCGCCGGAAGCCACAACGTGCCGCCGTCGGTCTGCACCGTGCGCTGCGGGATCCGTCTGAATGTTTTTCCGTTGTATGTCAACGCCATCGGCGTGAAGCGAATCCGCGCCGCCTCCCGCCCGCCCATCACCCCCTCGGGGAGCGAATAGACGTCGGGCGCGACTTCCTGGAGCACGCCGAAGCGCCCGGAATCAAAGTCAGTGAAGGCCAGAACGTGCGGCGCGGAGGGGTCGGCTTCCCACTCCGCGATCGCGATCGTGCGGCCGTTGAGGGAGTAGTTAGCGGTGTAGACGGAGAGGTCGGCGGCGTGGGCTGAGAGGGCGAAGAGGAAGAGAGAGAGGCGGAGCATCCTCAGTCAAACACGGCCTTCATCGCAATCAACCCAATCTTCAGCGCATCCCCATTGTGCAGCGTCACCGGCACGCCGGTCGGAATCCGCTGCTCGTTCACGTACGTCCCGTTCACCGTCCCTACCTCTTCGAGCACGTGGTACTCGCTGCCGGTGCGGAGGATCTTGGCGTGGCGGCGGGAGACGGAGCGGTTGACGTCGACGGGGGTGAGGTCGATGTCAGGGAGGATTCCGGTCACCGGGTCGGCGCGGCCGATCGTCGTCTCGTCGCCGCTGGAGAAAAAGAACGCCGTGCCGCTGGCGAGGTCGATGAGGCGATGGCGCGCGGCCTTCTCCGGCGGCGCGATCTGCGTGGCGTCGAGAGCGGCGTGGTCGTGGTCGATCTCTTTGCCGACGAGACGCTCGAGGAGCGAGTTCGCCTCGCGCAGCCGCTTCGAGTATTTGCGGATGATCCGCACCGCGACCTCGGGGTTCTTGCGCAGCATCTCGTCGAAGCGCGCCCCGTTGATCACGACCGTCCGCACCTCGGTCACGGCCACGGCGTCGGCGGTGCGGGGAACGTTCTCGAGGATGGCCATCTCGCCGAAGAAGTCGCCCTTCTCCAGGCGCGAGAGGAGGTGAGCCTCGCCGTTGATGTGCTTGATGATGTTCACCACCCCGTCCTGGATGATGTACATCTCCGTGCCGAGGTCGCCTTCGCGGAAAATGACGTCGCCGGCGGCGTAGGACGCGTTGGCGTCCTTGACGACCACCTCTTTCCCGCCGGTTGTCTTGAAGACGGCTTTCATCGCTGCACTGCCGGCGCGGTGACGGTGAAGGCGCAGTCGCTCGTGCTGACGCGCACCGGCGCGCCGATCGGCATCAGCAGGTTGTTGCCGAAGTGCCCGAACGGCAGATCACGCACGACCGGAATTCCTCTGGACCCCAATTTTTCGTGAAGAAGAGTGGCCACGTCGGGCTCGCTCCCGCAGCCTTTCAGCTTGCCAATCAGCACTCCACGGATGCGTCGCAATCTACCAGACAGGTCCAGGTGGGTCAACATTCGGTCGAGCCGGTATGGCTCCTCGCCGACGTCTTCCCAGAACCAGATTCCATCGTCGATCCAGTAGTCGTACGGCGTGCCGGTGAGGGACGTCGTCAGCGACAGGCATCCGCCGAAAAGAACGCCTTCCGCTTCCCCTTCGGAGACGATTTGAACACGTTCAAAACGGTGCGTGAGCGGCGCGGCGCCGGAGAGCATGTCGAAGAACCACTGCTCGATGTCCGGCGTCAGGCCGTCGTGGAAGTCGAGGTTGAGCATGGGGCCGTGGAAGGACGCGACGCCGGCGCGCACGGCGACGGCGTCGTGCAGCGCGGTCAAGTCGCTGAAGCCGACGATCGGGCGCGGGTTGCGGCGGATGGCGTCGTAGTCGACGCGGTCGAGGACGCGCATGGCCCCGTAGCCGCCGCGCGAGAAGAGGATGGCGTCGACGTCGTCCGACCTCAAGTAGAGGTTGAGCTTTTCGACGCGCTCGTCGTCGTCGCCGGCCAAGTAGCCTCGGACGTTGTGGTCGACGTTGTCGGCGATGGTGACGCGGTAGCCGCGCTGCTGCAGGCGCGCGGCGCCGGCGCGGACGCGTTCGAGGCTGCTCGGACCGGAGATGGCGCAGACGGCGATGTGGCCGTTCGGCGGGAGGGCGCGCGGAAGGGTCAACATGGGGACCGATCGTAACGTGGTTTAGGTGACAGGGAACAGGTCACAGGTCACAGGTGGTGGATCTCGCGACGACAATCACCTGTCCCCTGTCACCCGTGACCTGTCCCCTGATCAAATACGTGAAGTGAACCTATAAGCCGAATCCTGTTCCCCTTGCGGGGTGAGGATCATTCCTCTGTCACTCGCGTTGCCGCGGTGATCAAGCAACCTACCCGGACGCTGATAACGGGAACGGGCGGTCCCATCACGTCCCTATTTGGTCTTGCTCCGCAGGGGGTTTACCGTGCCGTCGCCGCTCACGCGGGACGCGGTGCGCTCTTACCGCACCGTTTCACCCTTGCCTCCTCCCGTCGGCTTGCGCCTCCGGACGATCGGCGGTTTGCTTTCTGTTGCACTTTCCGTCGCGTCGCCGCGCCTGGCCGTTAGCCAGCCTGCTGCCCGTGAGAGTTCGGACTTTCCTCCAGCTCCTCGCGGAGCCAGCGATCCTCCGGTTCACTTCACGCGATGGAGTCTAACAGACCGCTCCATGTCGAAATTGCTCATAGTAAATTGCTGCGATTACAGCAGCTTAGAATCAATGTCGGCGTGCCGACATCAAAAAACGTTTCGGTTTTTCGGGTCGGAAAAATAGCCGATCCAGTCGTCCGCGCTGCCGCGTTCTTCCGTCGCCGGCAGGCTCTCGATCTCGGCGAGAAGCCGCCGCGGCTCGACGACGGCGACGTTGCGCCCGGCGATGCGCGCGCCCAAGGCGCGGTCGCTCGTGACGACGTTCCACCCTCGCCCGTTGGCGACGCGCGCGACGATCAGATCGTCCGCGGTGCGCGCCTCGCTGAAGACGACGCTGACGCCGCCCAGGTGCGTGCCGAAGTGCTCCGGCGCGGCGCCGTCGAAGACACAGACGACGCGCGTCCGCTTCGCGCGCGCAAAGCGCCCGAGGAGCCGGACGAGCTCGCGCTTCGCGTCGGTCGCCGCGCGGGCGGAACCGAGGACGTTCGAGCCGTCGATGATCCAGGGCATTAGCGCGGGATCTTCACCACGACCGGCGTGGACCCTTGCAGCGCCGCCGGGACCTCCGCCGCCGCCTTCAACGCCTCTTCGCGCGTGGCGAAGCGGCCCCAGAAGACGCGATAGCAGGGGCGGCCGCGATAGCTGGTCGCCACCCACCAGACGCTGCTCCGGCCCGCGGCCATCGCCTTCGTGATCGAGGCCGTCTCGCAGACGAGCTCGAATTGCACGGTGTACGCGCCAACGGGGTCGGCCGCCATCTGCTGGGCGAGCGCGTCGTACTTTGCGCGCGTGGGGTCGTTTGCTGCTGCGGCGGCGGGCTTCGGCGCTGCTGCCGTTGGCGTCGTCGTCCCACTCGGCGCGTTCGTGATCGT
>DATELQ010000056.1:0-7704 GCA_035276475.1 Thermoanaerobaculia bacterium
ACGCCGAGCTACGTCAAGAGCTTCCCGGCGAACGACGGATGGGGCAACCCGTTCCACATGTTCGCCGACCAGGCCTGGGGCGCGACGACCGCGGCCCAGACCTACGGTGTGCAGTCGTACGGCAAGGACGGCAAGGTCGACAACATGACCGGCGGTTCCACGACGAACTTCGACTGCGACATCCTGTTCACGAACGGCTCGTTCGTGCAGTACCCCGAGGGCGTGCAGCAGCAGTAACGAAGTCTCGAATCGACTCCGGAAAGGGCGCCTTCGCGGCGCCCTTTTTCGTTTACGACGCCAGCGCCTTCGCCACCGCGTGGAGCGGCGCGTAGAGCCGCTCGTGATACGTCATGGCCTCGCGATAGATCTCCTGAAATGCGCCGAGGTCTTTGAAAGCCACGACGAGGTTCACGCCGTAGAGGAACGCGGCGTTGCCGTCCAGCGTGCGCAGGTTGTCGGCGAAGAGGATGAAGAATGCCTTGCGCCGGTCCGCCGGCGTCAGGGAGATGATCGGCTGCATCGACTCCAGCGGCGGCGCGGTGATCTGCGGCGGATTGAGCATCACCACCGGCGGGAGCTCCTGCACGAAGAGCTCGCGCGCCTGCTGCGCCGTCGGCATGTGCAACGGAATGCAGCCGATGAGCTTCGCCGCCTGCCGCAGCGCCGGGTGATCGGCGCCGACGATGAGGGTCTTCGCTCCGAAGCTCTCGCTGTCGTCGGGCGGTTCTTCATGCGCGCTCTCCGGCGCCACCGGCTGCGGCGGCGCGGCGGCTTTCCCCATCTCCAGGTTGCGGCGGTCGACGGTCAGCTTTGTCTTGCAGACGGGGCACGGGAAGCTGACTTCCTTGTTCGGGAGCTTGGTCTCGTCGAGCGAGAGCGGTTTCTGGCAGGAGGTGCAGACGATCTTGATCATGGCTCGAGCATGGAGAGCATCGACCCTCCGTCGCTCTGCACCGCCGCCGGCTCGGGCTCGTCGGTCAGGCGGAGAGCGAGGTTGGTCGGGTTCGTGGCGTAGGCGAGGGCGATGTCCCTGGTGATGGCGCGCTCGTTCCAGAGCTTCTCGAGCTCGTCGTCGAAGGTCTGCATGCCGTCGACGGAGCCGTCGTGCATGGCGTCGATGAGCGACCGACCCTCGTTCTCCCCTTTCAGAATGTAGTCGCGCGTGCGCATCGTCGACTTCAGGATCTCCATGACAGCGATGCGCCCGCCGCCGACCTTCGGCAACAGCTTCTGAGAGATGACGTAGCGGAACGACTGCGAGAAGCGCGTGCGGATCTGCGGCTCCTGGTCTTTCGGGAAGACGCCGACGATGCGGTCGATGGTCTTGGCGGCGTCGATGGTGTGCAGGGTGGAGAGGACGAGGTGGCCGGTCTCCGCCGCCTCCATGGCGATCTCGATGGTCTCGACGTCGCGCATCTCGCCGATGAGGATGACCTTCGGCGCCTGCCGCAGCGCGGCGCGCAGAGCGAGGGCGAAGGTCTTGGTGTCGGAGCCGACCTCGCGCTGGTTGACGGTCGATTTCAAGTGCTTGTGCATGTACTCGACCGGATCTTCGATGGTGATGATGTGGTAGGCGTAGTCGCGGTTGATCTCGTGGATGATGGCCGCGAGGCTGGTGGACTTGCCCGAGCCGGTCGGCCCGGTGACGAGGACGATGCCGTTCTTGAGCTTGCAGATGTTGTGAAGCTCGTTCGGAAGCTGGAGCGACTCGAGCGTCGGCACGCCCTCGGGGATGACACGCAGGACGATGGCGTACGTGCCGCGCTGGGAGAAGATGTTGACGCGGAAGCGCGTCTTCTGGGGAATGGAGTAGGAGAGGTCGACCGAGCCGCTGGTCATCAGAGTCTTGGTGAGCTCGCGGTCGGCGCGCAGCATGTGCATGGCAATCATCTCGGTCTGATACGGGGTGAGCCGCGGCAGCCCGGGAAAGTTGACCGGGACGAGCACGCCGTCGACCTCGACCTGCGGCGGCCGGCCGACGGAGAAGTTGAGGTCGGAAACCCGGTCCGAAACCTTCAACATCGCCTCGAGAATGGCGTCGAGATTGAAGTTCTTCATGGCGGGTGCCGGTGATTGTACGCTCGGGCGCGACGGCGCTAAATGATCCATGGACGTTTGATTGCGTCCTCGGAAGGGGTCTCGCAACGTCCATGGACGCTCGAATGGCCGCAGAAGCCCTCATTCGCGATGTCCATGGACGCTTGTTTCCGTTCTGATCTCCCCGACAACGCCGTCCATGGACGTTTAAAAGTGTGCGGATCACAGAAACACGATGTCCATGGACGTTTAAAAGTGTGCCGATCACAGAAACGCGATGTCCATGGACGTTTAAAAGTGTGCGGATCACGGAAACGCGATGTCCATGGACGTTTGAATGCGTTCAATCGAGGCGTGCGTGCGTCGCGCCGACGCCTGCATGCGAGCGGCCGGCGGATCGAGGAGATCCATGGACGGCAGACCACCAGCGCTCCGGCACGTTCAGACGCGAAGGTCGGTCGCTATGCGCGCAATGTGCGGCTTCAATGCCGGAACGTGGATCGTCGCGATCTCCCAGATGCGATCGAGATTCAAGCCAAGGTAGTCGTGAACAATCACGTCTCGAAACGCGATCACTTCACGCCACGGCACTTCGGGATATCGGTCGCCGACGATAGCGCGCAGACGCTTGATCGATTCGCTCAGCTCATGAAGTTTCCGGATGACAGCAGCCTGCGTCCGCACATCCGCGAAAAACCGCTCACGGCCTTCAGCGATCCACGTTTCGATGTACTTCATCGACTCGCGGACGTGATCGACATACTCGGCAGGATCACGACTCAAAGCGGAATCGCCTCGGAGAGAACATGCGAACCGATGCGCGGGCGTAGAGCGCATTCTTCGACGACGTCGACGTCGCGCCCGAGAAGATCCCTCAGGTCGGCAACGAGGCCGCCGGGAAACCATGGCGTCACGTCGGGACCCGCTTCAATGAGGAAATCGACATCGCTGTCGGGACCGGCCTCGCCGCGCGCGACCGAGCCGAATACGCGAATGCTGGTCACGCCGTGTTTCGCGGCGATGCGCAGGATCTCTTCGCGTTTCTCGCCGAGGATTTCCTCGATTCCCATGTACGCATTTTACGCACACTCCCCCACCGCCCGAGAGCCATGGACGCCGAATTCACCGCTCAGGCCATCACTTCGATCGCCTGAATCAGGATGATTTTCCGGAGCATCGGAAGGACGACCGACATCGATACGTCGTCGTGCAGGAAATCGGCAATCTGCGGCGGCCGCTCGCCCAGATAGGCTGGCGCGGGGAGCATTCCCTGCGGAACGTGGAACGGCTCACCATCACGGAGCGTCCGCGTGATCACGGGGACGTGCGTGATCCCGCGGCGGAGAAAGGCGACCGCGCGGTGATAGCCGTCCGAAAGGTAATAGCGGCCATCGTGATTGACGACGGAGATGAACGAGTGGCGGAGGGAGACGGCGAAACCAAAGCCGGTCGAGTCATGGGCCATGTCCTGGGTGAAGTTGCCGATGACTTTCAGATTGGGCGAGGGAGAGGTCAGGATCCACGCGCCGCGCGCGCGATCGAACAACGCGGGAACGTTCGACGAGGCGGGCATCGGCAGCGAGACCGCGGTGACGGAATGGACGTCGGCGGCATCGACGGTGCGAACCCGTTCGTCGGCGGCTTCGGTGAAGACGCGCGATTGAATCGCGCACAGCCGCCGCAGATCGGCGAGCGAGGGCGCCCACCCGTCGGCAAAGGCCGATTGCGTCGCCGGGTGCCGCCGGAGCTCGTCGACGTAGGATGCGAGCTCTTTCGGAACCGGCGCAAGGACGTCCCGTTGATCGACGCCGCCGGGACGTGCCGCGACGCACTCGCGCGCGCTGCGCAGGCGCTCGCCGGACACAGGCGGGAACTCGGCATCGGCGCGGCAGCCGTGTTGAACGCGAAGGCCCTCTTCGGTATCCAGCCATCCGAGCAACACGCGCGCCGTGCCCATCGTGGGGCTCGAGGCGATCGATCCGTCCATGTCCTAATCGACACCCGAGGGATGCCCGTTTTCCACGCCGGCAAATTTTTTCCGATCGCTGGAAAATCGCCCGCGAGCGACGGTCGTCATGTCGAAAGGAGAACAGAATGGCTAATTTTTCTTACTTCGCAGGCACTCAGACCAGCGTTCCAGCCGGCTACACCTATTTCACACTCAATCCGGGATCCGGCAACCAGTGGGTCAGCCTCGGCTTCCAGAACATCGGCTTCGCGGTGGATCTCTACGCAAGCCAGATGTTCATCAGCACGGGCGGCCTCGGCCACATCCAGGTCGTGAACACGAGCCTGTCGTCGACGAACGCCGTGCCGTACGGCGTCTACGCTCCGTCGTCCGGTCCCGCCGACGCCTCGGGCTCGAAGCCGACGGTGAAGGTGGAGAAGGGGACCAAGAAGAAGTAACGCACGTCACGCCCCATCCAACGAGGCGCCCGCGCGATTCGCGGGCGCCTCGCAACCGGCGATCAGTACGGAAGAACGTGCGGGCCGAAGCACCCGCCCACTCCCGCACCTCGGCGTCGCTCGCGCCGCGGGCCAGGCAGCGTTTGTAGAGCGCGCGCGTGGCGTCGGGGATGCTGTTCTTGGCGATGGCGGCGATGCTGTCGAGGAACGCGCGCTGGCCCACGAAGTCGAGCGCGACCTCCTTGACCGTCCTGACGCCGGCGAGCATCGGCACGTAGCGGTCGATCTCCGCCTGACTGGCCTGCCGTAGAGTCGGACGCGCGCCGGCGCTTTTCCAGGCATCCGCTCCTCGCGCTATCCTTCGCCCGATGTCTCTGATGGCCATCGACTACGGCGGCCGGCGCATCGGCATCGCCGTGAGCGACTCTGAAGTCGTGGCCACGCCGCACTCGGTCGTAAGGAACGAAGGCGACGTCGTGGAGAAGCTCGCCCGACTCGCGACCGAGCTCGACGCGGACACGATCGTCGTCGGCCTTCCGAAACGCGCGCATGCGAGCCCCGCGGAGCAGAAGTTCCGCGACCTCGCCGAGCGGCTGCGGCAGAGGACGTGCAAAGAGGTCGTGCTCTGGGACGAGACGCTCTCCACGGCCGAGGCCGCGGCGCAGTTGCGCGCGCGCGGCGTCGGGCGGCGCGAGGCGCAGCGCGACATCGACATGCACGCCGCCACCGTCATCCTCCAGTCGTACCTCGACGCGCGGAGGCAGCCATAGCCTCTCGCCGGTCGCGCGCGCGCAGCGGCTGCCGCAAGCTGCTTCATTCGCTGACGACGATCGCGATCTTCGCCCTCCTCCTCGGCGCCGGCGGCGGCTGGTTCTTCTGGCGCGCCTTGACCGACCCGTTCAAGGGCTACCCCGATCCGAAGAAAGACGTGGAAGTGAAGAAGGGCGAGCACACCTCGACCGTGCTGCGCCACCTCGAAGAGCAGGGCGTCCTGCGCGACCACTACATCCCACTGGTCTACATCAAGCTGGCCCGGCACCGCGAGTCGATCAAGGCCGGCGTCTACGAGTTCGCCAAGCCGATGTCTGCGGCCGAGGTGATCGACAAGCTGATTCGCGGCGACGTCGTGCTGAAAACCGTGACGGTGCGCGAAGGGCTCGACCGCTTCACCGTCGGGCACATCTTCGCCTCCGAGGGATTCGGGAAGCAGGCGGAGTGGGACAAGCTGACTGCCGATCCGGAGCTCATCCGCGACCTCGCCTCGGACGCGCCGTCGCTCGAAGGCTACCTCTTCCCCGACACGTACAAGTTCGTTCCCGGCACGCCGGCGAAGGCAATCGTCGCGGCCATGGTGCAGAACTTCCGCCGCCACTTCGGTCCGGAGCTCGGCTACATCACCACGGGCCTGAACGCGCACCAGACCGTGACGCTCGCGTCGATCGTGGAGACCGAGGCGCGGCTGCCGCAGGAGCGCCCGCTCGTCGCGTCGGTGTATCTGAACCGCCTGCACCGCAACATGCTCCTCGGCGCCGACCCGACCGTCATCTACGCGCTCAAGCTCGCCCGGCGCTGGGACGGCAACATCCACAAGGCAGACCTCCAGATCGACTCGCCGTTCAACACCTACCGCGTGCACGGCCTCCCCCCCGGCCCGATCGCGAACCCCGGCATCGCCTCGCTGCGCGCCGCGGCGGCGCCGGCGAAGACGGAGTTCCTCTACTTCGTCGCCAAGCACGACGGCTCCCACGCGTTCGCGACGAACGTCGAGGAGCACAACCACAACGTGCAGGTGTATCAGATCGACTGGTATCGGGCTCAGCGGGCCGCAGGCAACGCCAGATAACTGCGCCCGTGCTATCCTGACTCTCCATTTTCCACTCATCTCTGGGGGTCCGTGTTCCATGGCCAGCAAGAGCAGACCGTACGAGCAGTTCGGATCGTTCATTCTTTTCAAGCGCCTCGAGACCGATGCCCTCGGCGATCTATGGCGCGCCGGAAAGATCGACGGCGGTCAGCTCGCCGGCACCGTGGCGCTGCGGCGCCTGAGCGGCGGGGACCGCCAGGCCATCGTGCAGAGCGCCACCGACGCGCGCGAGATCGTGCCGGTGCTGAACGGCACGTCGTTCGTGCGCGCGCAAGCCATCGACATCGTCGACGGCGTCCCCTGCATCTCCTACGAATACGCCGGCGGCCGCTCGCTGCGGCACATCGTCGACCGCGCGCGCGGCGGCACAAATCAAATGCCGAATCCCGTTCCGCTCGACCAGGCCATCGTCGTGGCGGAAAAAGTCGCGCTCTCGCTGGCCACGACGGGCGATCTGAAGTACGGCGACAAGCGCCTGCTCCACGGCGCGCTCCTGCCGCAGTTCATCTGGATCAGCGACGACGGCGAGATCCGCGTAGCCGGGCAGCAGCTCGGCCGCGGCCTCATCGCCTCGCTGCGCGACGCGCGCGTGGCCGGCGAAGTCTCGCGCTACGTCGCGCCGGAGATCCGCGCCACGGCGGAGCCGACGAAGTCCTCCGAGGTGTACGCGATGGGGGCCATCCTCTACCTCCTCGTCACCGGCGAGGAGCCGCCCGACTCGCTGACGGCGAGCGCGTTCATGCAGGCCGTGCGCTCGGCGCGGACGATGTCGGCGCAGGAGATGCCGCCGGAGATCCGCGCCATTCTCGAGAAGTCGCTGCACATCGATCCGGCCATGCGCTACGCGTCGATGACGGAGATGAAGCAGGCGCTCTCCGCGGTCGCGCACGGCGGCAAGTACTCGGCGACGACGTTCAACCTCGCCTTCTACCTCAGCAATCTTCTGAAGAAGGAGATGGAGGCGGAGGCGATCGACCGCGAGAAGGAATCGAAGGTGAACGTGGCGGCGTACGCGGAGCACCCCGCCGCCGCGCCGGCGCCCGCGGTGGCGACGCCGATGTTCGGCGTCTCCGCGGACGAGGAGCCGAAGAAGAAGAGCATGATGCCGCTCTACGCGGCCGCGGCGGTGGTCGTGGTCGGCGGCGGCATTACTGCGGCGATGATGATGCGCGGCGGCACGAAGGCCGCGCCCGCGCCCGCAGCTGCGCCGCCGCCGGTGAAGGCCGCGGTGACCGCGCCGGCGCCGGTGGTGGTGTCGCAGCCGGTCGTGGCGGCGACGTCGACGACGACGACGGTCGATCCCGAAGCGCAGAAGAAGGCGTTCGAGCAGGCGGTCGCGGAGAAGATGCAGGGAGAGCTGATGAAGCTGCAGAAGGAGTATACGCAGCAGCTCAAAC
>DATELQ010000057.1:0-28586 GCA_035276475.1 Thermoanaerobaculia bacterium
GGTGGGGGCGGCGCTTCGACGCGCACGACCTCGACCTTCTTCGGCACGATCGTCCCGGCCTTCACCTTCTCCACGTGCTCGCTGTAGTTGCCGGCGAAGACGTCGGCCTCGCCGTCCTCGACGACGATCAGGTTCTCCGCCACGCGGTCGATGAAATACCGATCGTGCGACACGACGATGAGCGCGCCGGTGAAGGCCTCCAGCGCCTCCTCCAGCGCCTCGCGCGTGTAGACGTCGAGGTGGTTCGTCGGCTCGTCGAGGAGCATCAGGTTCCCACCGATGTACATGATCTTCGCCAGCGCCAGCCTCCCCTTCTCCCCACCCGACAGGTCGCGCGTTTTCTTGAAGACGTCGTCGTCGAAGAACGAGAACTGCGCCAGGTAGCTCCGCACCTGCTCCTCGGTTTGCGAATGGTCGAGGTTCCAGACCTCGTCGATCACCTTGCCGGCCGGATTGAGGTCGCCGAGCGTCTGGTCGTAGTAGCCGACGTGGACGTTGTGACCGTACGCGACCGTGCCGGCGAGCGGCTGCAGGCGGCCGGCGAACGTCTTCAGCAGCGTCGACTTCCCGGAGCCGTTCGGCCCCATGATCGCGTAGCGCTCGCCGCGGCGGACGGTGATGGAGAAGTCCTGCACGACGGCTTTCTCTTCGTAGCCGGCGGTCAGGCGATCGACCGTCATGGCCACGGCGCCGGAGCGCGGCCCGGCGTCGAGGCGGAAGTTCGCGAACGTCTCGTCCGTCTCCGGCCGCTCCACCTCGTCGAGCTTCTCCAGCATCTTCCGCCGCGACTTGGCCTGCTTCGTCTTCTGCCCGGCGATGTTGCGGCGGATGAACTCCTGCGTCCGCTCCACGAGCTCCTGCTGCCGCTCGTAGTCGACGGCCATCTTCTCGTGCCGCTCGGCGCGGAGCTGCACGAACTTCTCGTAGTTGCCGGGGTATTCGATGAGCTTCCCATGCGCGAGCTCGACGATCTTCGTGACGGTGCGGTTGAGGAACGTCCGGTCGTGCGAGATGAGGAGGTAGCTGCCCTTGAAGTCGGCGAGGAATTCTTCGAGGAACTCGATGCCGAGGAGGTCGAGGTGATTGGTCGGCTCGTCGAGGAGCAGGAGGTCGACTTTCGTGAGCAGCACCCGCGCGAGCATGGCCCGGTTCTGCTGGCCGCCGCTGAACTCGGCGATGGGGCGCTCCCAATCCTCCTTCGCGAAGCCGACGCCGCTCAGCACGCGCTCGACCTCGGCGTGCAGTGTGTAGCCGTCGGCATACTCGTAGTCGTGCTGCAGCTGAGCGTACTTTTCGAGGAGTTTATCGTGGTCTTTGGATGGATCGGAGAGGTCGTGCTCGATGGCCCGCATCTTCCGCTCGATGGCCAGCACCTCGGCGAACGCAGTCTCGACGTAGTCGAAGAGCGACATCCCCGGCTCGGCGTCGAGGTGCTGCCCGACGTGGCCGATGGTGAGCGTCGAGGCGCGGATGATTTGGCCGTGGTCGGGCTCTTCCTGCCGAAGCAGGAGCTTGAAGAGTGTCGTCTTCCCCGCGCCGTTGCGGCCGACGAGCCCGACTTTCTCGCCGGGGTTGTGCTGCCAGGTAACGCTCTGCAGCACGTCGTGCGGGCCGTAGGACTTCTCGATGTTCTCGAAGCGATAGAGCATGCCGGTCGCACTGAACGCGCGATTTACCGAAGCCCTTCCACGACGAAGAGCTCCGTCGAGACGGTGTTGTAGGTGTACGCGTAGGCGGCGCCGTCGGCGGAGATGACCGGGTCGGTCGTGTAGATGTTGCCGGGCGGGGGCGCGCCGAGGATGTGCACGAGCGCGCGCGCGCCGCTGTCGACGTCGACGCTGACGATGCCGTCGTCCTTCGCGACGAAGATCACGCGCCCGTCGCTGCGGACGCGGAGCGGCCGCTCGTCCGCGTCGAGAAACGCCGGACCGGGCATGCCGTTGAATGGATAGAGACTCCATTCGCCGCCGCGCGCGTGCGCCACGACCGCCGCACCGTCCGGCGTGACGACGTTTCCGATCACCCCCTCGGGCGTGATGGCCGTGACGCGCGCGCCGTCGAGAAGGTACGTGCGCGGCGGCCGCGCGCCCTCGTGCCCGACGAATACGATGCGCTTCCCGTCCGGAAGCCACGCCGCACGCTCGCTCGGCTCGACGTTGCCGGTTTGGAGCGGCCGCGGCTCGCCGGCGCCGGTGTTGTAGAGAATGAGCCGCGGCGGATTTCTGAAGCGCTGCCGTGCCAGCACCGTGCGGCCGTCGGGCGAGAGCGCCACGGCGTGCCCTTCGCCTAGGTCGATTGCGGGCGCTCCGTCGATCGGGCGCAGGTAGACGCGCGCCGTCGCGCCGCCGCCGATCCCCTCCTCGTCGAAGAGCAGTGTCTTCCCGTCGAGCGAGATGTCGCGGATCCACGAGCCGTCGAGCCAGGAGAGATCGCGCTCGCGCGTCTCGCCGGGCGGCACGGCGACAATGCCGGTGAAGAAGTCTTCGTTGGCGACGAGCGCGCGGCCGCTCGGCGAGACGTCGAAGAGGTCGAGCCGGCCGGCGGAGCGGACAAGCGGCCGGTCGTGGCCGCGGCGATCGATGTCGTAGAGACCGGCGTTCAGATCGTCCGGCGCGGCGCTGATCCAGAGGTGATCGCCGCGCCAGGCCAGGCCGTTCGCCGTCGCGAAGACGCGCGAGGAGCGGACGATCTTTCCGTCACGGTCGACGACGACGGCGCGGCCGCGGTCGTCGAAGCGCTCCGACTCGTGCAGCAGAAACGCGACGTGCTCGCCGTCGGGCGCGACGCGGAGGCGGCTCACCCACACCGGCGCCGCGGCGCGGTAGATCGCATGTCCCATCGGGTACTCGACGACGACGACGAGGCCGTCCCAGCGGATGACGGCGAGCGCGCCGCCGTCGGGCGACCAATCCGCTTCCTGCACGTTCGCGGCGAGCTCGCGCGGCGCGCCGCCGGTGATGGGGACGCGCGCCAGCGTGCCGACGGGAAAGAAGCCGCGCAGCGACGACTTCGTGAGGATCGCCAGATCGCCGTGCGATGAGATGGCAAGGAGGTCGCCGGCGATGCCGAGCGGGCGCGACTCGCGCTGATCGGTGCGGGCGACGAAGAGCTCCGAGGGGCGGCCTTCGTGCGCGGCGCTGTAGACGATCGTGGCGCCGTCGGGCTGGAAGCGCGCGCCCCAGTGGATGCCGCGGCGGAAGGTGATCTGGCGGAAGGTGGGCGGGCCGTGCTTCTGGAGGAGAGCCACGATGACGGCGAGAACGATCAACGCCAGGCCAGCCGCAACCAGCCGCCAGCGAGGCCACTCGGGCGCGGGTACCGGCACGTCGTCGACGCGAAGCTCCCCGATGAAGCGATACCCTCTTCTCGGCACGGTCTGAATCAGATTGCCGCTGTCGCCGAGGGCCTTGCGCAATAGAGAGATGTTGTTGGCGAGATTCGCCTCCTCGACGAACGTGCCGGGCCAGAGGCGCTCCATCATCGCCTCCTTCTCCAGGAGGCGCCCGGCGTTCTCGACGAGGAGCACGAGCGTGTCGAAGGCCTTCGGCGTCAAGGGGATCGGCCGGCCGTCCTGCAGCAGCATGCACTGCTCGGTGTCGACGCGGAACGGCCCGAACTCGTAGCTCTTAGAACTCACCTGAAAGTCTCTTAGCGATTTCCTGACGAGGAATTACGGCCGCCACACGTCCTCGTATTGCCGCGCCGCGTAGGGTCCGCAAATCGTCGAAAGGAGACTCTCATTATGCGGAAACTTCTCTTCATCCTCCCCTTCCTGGCCTCGGCGGCGCTGGCGCAGTCGTACCCGAAGGTCACGTACTACGGCGGGCTCGCGCACGCGCTGCAGCGGCCGAACTCCGGAGCGTATATCGTGTCCGAGGGGGGCGAGGACTTCTCGTTCGAGCCGTGCGCGCCGGAGGGAGCCGACATCCTCGGCGCGAACCTGCAGCACTCGCTCTGCAGCCGGCGCGACTTCCACGGCGCCGACGCCTCCGTCAAATACAACCTCTCCCGCTACCTCGGCGTGCGCACCGATCTGTCGGCGATGTGGGGAAAGACCCGCGCGGTCGACACGTTCGGCGACGGCGCCGACCAACACACGGACACGAACGTCTTCCACGACCGGACGCTCCTGGCGGTGACGGGCATCGAGCTCGCCGACAACGCCGCCGCGCGCTGGCGCCCGTTCGCGCACGTGATGGCGGGCCTGGCCCGGCAGACGTCGCGCGACGTGCAGACGTCGACCGGGCCGTTCGACTTCGAGCTGCGCGACAGCGTGACGAGTTTCGCCATGAAGATCGGCGCCGGAATCGACCTTCCGGTCAACTCGCGCCTCGACCTGCGCGTGATCGAGATCGACTACACGCCGGTCTTCGCCCGCAGCCGCCACGTGCCCGGCAACGCCGACTTCGACCAGTCGGTGAAGGGGCGGACGGCGCAGAACGTGACGTTCGGGTTCGGGCTAGTGCTTCATTGACACAGCACGGCCAGCCAGAGGCAGCGTTTCACGGCGCCATTTTAGCGCTCGGCACTTTCGTCCGGCCGATGACGCCGACCGCGCTGTTCGACTCGAGCTCGATCGGGAACTCGTGGAGCGCGGCGGCGATGGATTGCCAAAGCCGCAGGATCCACAACGGCGTCGTCTGCTCGACGGGCGGCGAGGCGATGCGGAGATCGTTCGGCGCGAGGATGATTTTCATCCGGGCGATGCCGCTGTCCGCCGCGAGGGTGAAGAGCTCTTCGATGGCCGGATCGCCGACGGCGACGCAGCCGATGGAGACGTTCTTGCCGTGGATGAAGATGTCGCCGCCGAGGTTCGTGCGGTGGTCGCGCTGGGCCTGGGCGCGGTCGAAGGCGTTCGGGTAATCGACGAGCATGGAGAGGTGGTAGCTGCTGCTCGGATTCAACAGCGCAATGCGATACAACCCCTCGGGGACCTGATAGTCGCCCTGGCGCTGCTTCGGGCCGCTGCGGCCGCTCGCGGCGAGGACGGCGTAGTCGCGGATGAAGCGCCAGCCCGATTTGTCGTCGCGCGCCCAGACGACGAGGCGCCGCTCTTTCTTGAAGATCAGAAACGCGATGCGCCGCGGCGGGTAGGCGACGTGCGCGCGGGCGAAGAACGGCTTGAGCCGCGCGCGCGCCGCGCCGCCGTAGATGGCCACGGCGTCGGCGACGGTGCGCTCGCGGCGGACGACGTAGGTGAGGATTGCGTACGACGCGGCCGTCACCACGACGAGCACGGCGAGCGCGATCAGCCATCGGCGCCGATTCATGCGCTAACCTTACCTCCATGCGACTGGCCGTCAACATCGATCACATCGCCACGATCCGCGAGGCCCGGAAGAGCGACGAGCCGGAGCCGGTGGCGGCGGCGGCGCTGTGCGAGCTCGCCGGCGCGCAGGGGATCACGGTGCACCTGCGCGGCGACCGGCGGCACATCCAGGACCGCGACGTGGAGCTCTTGCAGCGCACGATCTCGACGCAGCTCAACGTGGAGATGGCGGCGACGGCGGAGATGGTGCGCATCGCCCAGACGCTCAAGCCCCACCGCGTCACGCTCGTGCCGGAGCGGCGCGACGAGCTGACGACGGAGGGAGGGCTGGACGTGATGCTCCACTCCGGCAACGTCGAGCGCGCCGCGCGGCAGCTCCTCGACTCCGCCATCGACGTGTCGATCTTCGTCGACCCCGACCACGACCAGCTCCGGCAGTGCCAGAAGATCCGCGTGCCGCGCGTGGAGCTCAACACCGGCAAGTACACGGAGGCGTGGAAGCAGGGGCGCTGGCCGGCGGAAATGGAGAAGGTGGCGACCGCAGCAAAGTTCGCGAAGAAGATGGGGCTGACGGTCTTCGCCGGTCACGGCCTCAATTACCGCAACATCGACGGCGTCGCCGCCATCCCGGAGATCGAGGAGCTGAACATCGGCCACTCGATCATCGCGCGGGCCGCGCTGGTGGGGCTGGAGGCGGCGGTGCGGGAGATGATCGCGCTGATGCGGGCGCCGCGGCGGTTACCGCCGGCTTAGGCAGACGCCGGTAACGCGAGGAGATTCTCGAGTGCCGGCTCCAGTTCCGCCCACGTGCCGAGCCATGCGATACGCAGCCCCAAGTGCGCCACAGAGGCCTCCAGAACCGTTGCCTCATTCGCGTCATCCGGACGCGTGCGAATCCATATATGCGGCGGGCGACGATGGCTGCGGCTGGTCGCCGCCCACGCCAGCCACCGCCTGACATTGGGGTCGGAGAGCGACTGACCGACGATGATCAGTCCGTCGTTGAGCGCGTGATATAAGAAAATCGCCTGCGGCCAGGCAAATGCCGTCGTCGCAATATTGATGTAGGAACTTTCCTGGGCGATGATGCGATCGCGACTATCGTGCGCCTTGCCCACAAAGCGTTCGGATGGCTTGGGCAACACGCAGCCGTGGAGATAGTAGAATGGGATTTTCCGGCCACGTCCGCCCGAAGCCGTTCCAGCCGGGCCTGTCACTCGACGAAATGCCGCAGGAGGGGTCGGCTCACCACGATCCCGAGCCGGAACCACTCGCAACCATTTGATCATCGTTTCAAGAATCGCGTCATAGTTGAACGAGAGGACTGCCTGCGGCTCCGCATCGTTGTCAATGGACGCCGCCAGCACTCGTGCAAGTGGCCGTACCGAACAGTCGCGGAACAGGTGATCGATAAGATCGACAACCGCGCGGAGGTCTTTGTTCGGCATGTGCTCCGGACTCTGAAACGCGTCTCCCAATACCCCCTCGACTCCGCGTTGCGCCGCAATTTCGCGGATCGGTGCATACAAAGCTTGTTCGACAAGGTCCGTAAAGACGGCCGGCGTATCTTGCTGTGACAATGCGTTCAAAGCCGTTTGAATCCAGGCGTCGAATCCCCAACCGGTCGACGCCACGAGTTGATCGAACTGAGTGGCGTCGTAAGACGTTTTTGCGGTCGCATTGAGTAGCTCGCGAGTGAGCTCGCGCCACGACGGAAGAACGCCCATGCAGATGCCGGCTCCGAAGCAAAGCGACCATGCCCCGTGGCGACGCGCAATACCGCGAGATCCGGAGTCGAACGGGTTGATCGGTGGTTGCACCATGTTCAAATTGTAAACAGGCCCGGAGGTCGCTCAGTACCTAAGACGCCAGCGCGGCCAGCCGCCGCCGAATCTCGGCACGCGCACCACGCGACACATGCGCCGAGAACCGCTCCCGCTCATACAGCGAGATGAGCGGCGCGAGCGCGGCAGCATCGTCCGCGGGCAACCGTCCCAGCGCCTCCTCCATCGTCATCGCCGAGCCGACCTCGACCCCGCGCCGCGCCAGGTGCTCGCGCAGAAGCGCAAAGGCGGGGCGGCGCTGCCACGCAAACAGATAGAGCAGCGCCACGACCGCCATCATCGCCGCGGCGATGGCCGCCCCGTGCATCGTGAATACCGGCTGCACGCGCAGCTTCACGGCGCGCAGGGCGTCGCGCGCGCTCTCGAAGCTGTCGACGAAAAAGCGCAACTGGTCGGCCAGGCCGTACGTCAGGATGCGGCGGTCCCAGAAGTAATTGATCGAGTCGCCGATCGCCGACGCGTACATGCCCAAGAGGCCGCCCTGCCCGGCGCCGGGCCGGAGAGACGCGGGCGTCGGATCGAACGTTCTCCACGCCGCGCCGTCGTACACCTCCACCCACGCGTGCGCGTCCTCGCGCCGCAGCACGAACCACCCCGTCAGCGGATTCAGCTTCCCGCCGTAGAAGCCGCCGACGATGCGCGCCGGCGTGCCGAGCGCCGACATCAGCGCCACCATCCCCGCGGCGAAGTACTCGCAGTGGCCGCGGCGCTCGTGGAGCAGGAAGTCGTCCACCGTCATCCGCCTTCCGATCTTCGACGGATCGGGCACGTACTGAAAATTCGTCGACAGATAGCGCTCGATGTCCGCCGCCTGCGTCATCGGGTCGGTGTGATTCCCGACGATCCGCCGCGCCATCGACGTGATCGGCGGCGTCACCGGGTAATTCGACACCGGCACGCGGCGCACCGTCAGCGGCGCGACGTCGCGCGCCATGCGAAGGTCGTAGAGGATGCTGTCGGTGCGCGGCTGCCAGACCATGTACGTGTCGCGCGTCGGCCCTTCGTAAACCTGCGGCACGCCGTCGATCTGGTACGTGCCGACCGGCAGGAAGAGCCGCGTGCCGGTGACGAAGCGCTGCTGCGCGAAGGCGTGGCGCGTGAAGCCGCTGTCGCGGGCGATGCGCACGCTGCCGTTCGGGCTCATGTCGAGCGGCAGGAACTCGCGCCGCGCCTGCAGCCACTGGTTGTTGCGGAAGCGGTCGTACACCGCGCCGCGGAGGCGCAGCGGCGTGAAGAACGGCATCGCGTCGCGCCCCATCGTGACGCGGCTCACGACCGTCGTGTCGCTGCTGATCGTCCGCTGATTATTGAGATCGATGACCTCGGAGAGGCCGGTGCTGGCGTTCGTCAGCGATCCGGCCAGCCCCGGCACAATCGGATTGCGCACGCGCGGCAGGAGCGGGAATAGCATCAGCGCCGCCGCGCTCGTGGCGCCGAGGTAGAAGCCGGCCGCGCGCGATGACGGAAGCTCCGGCGCGGTTGCGGCCGCAGCCGCGATCGTGTCGCGATGCGCGACGTGCATGAGCTGCCGGAAGAAGAAGAAGGCGAAGACGATGACGAAGGGCAGGATGGAGACGTGCGTCGCCGAGGCGATGCTGGCGGTGAAAATGAGCGCCGTGATGAGGAGGCGCTGCGCGTCGTTGCGGCGGCGCATCGACTCGATCGGCTGGTACGCGGAGATGAAGAGGACGAGGTGCGTCGACGCGGCGATGGCGCTGCGCGAGATGGCCGCGGCGTCGACGGCGTAGAAGCCGATGTAAGCAATGGCCAGCCCGCGCATGATCCACGCCGGCACGACCTCGGCGCTCTTTCCCGCCGCGACGCGCAGCACGATGGCCAGCATCACGGCGTGGTAGACGACGATCGGCACGGGCCCGATCGTCTGCGTCAGATAGAGCGGCACGGCGGCGAACATCGCCAGCGCGAGCGCTTCGATCTCATGCGCTCTTTCGCTCATCGCTCCTCCTGACGGCAAAGACGACGCTGTTGCGGTCGACCAGCGGCACGAACGGCTCGTGCACCGGCTCGATGAGGGCGAGGGCGCGGAAGATCTCCCGGCCGTTGCGCAGCTCGAGGCGCGGCATGGAGACGACGACCTCGAAGCCGCGGCGCAGCGCCTCGTGGACGAACGTCGCCGCCTCGCTGACCATCTGCTCGAAGTCGTCATCCGACACGCTGCGCGGCTTGTACGGATCGACGACGACGTGCACCGCGCGGCCGGCTTCGAGCTCGGTCTGCTTGATGATCCAGCGCCCGAGGGATGCGGACTTTTTCCAGGCCACGTGGCGCAGCGAGTCGCCCCGCGCGTACTCGCGGAAGGCGTGCACGTCGGAGCCCGGCCCCGGACGCGACGCGGAGTGCTGCTCCCCGTCAATCGGACGGAAGCGCTCGCGCGCAGCCTCGGCGTCGAGGAGCCGCGGGTAGACGACGACGTCGCCGCGGATCTTCACGCGCCGCTTTTTCAGAAAGAAGCCGAAGGGGTAGCGCGTGTAGAGGTCGATGGAGTTGAGCTGCACCAGGCCGCGGCGGTGGAAGAGGAACGTAGCGTCGACATGAACGTCGCGGCGCCGCCCGACGATGCCGACGAACACCGGCGCCGCGAGCTCGCTCGAGGTGAGGATGAGGTCGCGCACGTTCCAGATGCGCGAACGGTTGGCGACGCGCAGCCGCCCGTGCGCCTCCCGCCCCGCCCACGCCTCCTCGACGCTCTCGAAGTCGACGCTGAGGTGCTTGAGGCCGCCCTTCGAGGCGACGCCGGAGAGCAGCAGCGCCCCGAGCATGAAGGAGAGGCCGATGTAGAGGGCGTTGTTGCCGGTGTTGATGGCGGCGAAGCCGGCGAAGACGGTGAAGAGGACGAAGGTGACGCCGATGCGGGTGAGGCGGACGACGCCGTCGAATTGCCACGGAAGTGCTGAGTGCTGAGTGCTGGGTGCTGAGTGAGGCGTTGCCGGGGGCGTGATCATGGTTCGACTCAGCACTCAGAACTCAGCACTCAGAACTCCTATCGCGGCACCGGAACCTCGTTCACAACGCGCTCGATGAACCGCGCCTCGGGGCTCGAGTCGCCGCGCATCGAGCGCCGCTCCTTCATCAGAATCCGGTGCGAGAGCACCGGCGCGGCGAGGCGCTTGACGTCGTCGGGGATGACGAAGTCGCGGCCGTTGACCATGGCCAGCGCCTGGCAGGCTTTGAAGTACGTCAGCGCGCCGCGTGTCGAGACGCCGAGGGCCACCTCGTCGTGCGTGCGCGTCGTGTGGACGATCGACATCAGATAGTCGACGAGCGACTCGTTCATGTGAATCGCCGCCACCTGCTCCTGCAGCTCGCGCACTTCCGTGGCGTCGAGCACCGGCTCGAGATGCTCGAGCGCGTCCTGCGCGCCGCCGGCGCGGAGGAGCTTCTTCTCGTCCGTCGTGTTCGGATAGCCGATCATCAGCTTCATCAGGAACCGGTCGAGCTGCGACTCCGGCAGCGGGTACGTGCCGACGTGCTCGACCGGGTTCTGCGTGGCGATGACGAGGAACGGGTCGGGCAGCGGCAGGCGGTTCTTCTCGATCGTGATCATCCCCTCGCTCATCGCCTCGAGGAGCGCCGACTGCGTCTTCGGCGTGGCCCGGTTGATCTCGTCGGCGAGGAGGACGCTGGTGAAGATCGGCCCGCTGACGAACTCGAACTCCTGCTGGTCCTGCTTGTAGATGGTGACGCCGACGATGTCGGCGGGCAGGAGGTCGCTCGTGAACTGGATGCGCTGGAACGACAGTGAGAGCGAGCGCGCCAGCGCGTGCGCGAGCGTGGTCTTGCCGACACCGGGCACGTCCTCGAGGAGAATGTGCCCCTTCGCCAGGAGCGCCGCGATGCAGAGCTGCACGACGTCGGACTTCCCGCGGATGACGCGCTCGACGTTCTGCTGCAGGAGCGCAATGCGGTCGAAGGAGCGGTTGGGACTCGGTAACGGACGAATCGTCATGCTGTTCGCTCTACGTTCCGGCAGGCTGGGAAGTTCGCCAGAAACGTGCCGAGGGGAACAGCATCACAACTTCTTATACTCCGGCCCCCCGCCCCCCTCCGGCGGCACCCAGGTGATCACCTGGTAGGGATCCACGATGTCGCACGTCTTGCAGTGGAAGCAGTTCGTGAAGTTGAGGAAGGGCACGCGGCCGCGGCCGTCGGCGGTGGGCTGCGGCTCGTAGACGTTCGCCGGGCAGAAGTGCAGGCAGGGGTTGCCGTACTCCTCGGTGCAGCGGGTGATGCAGACCTCGGTGTCGAGGATCAACAGATGCGCGGGCTGATTCTCCTCGTGCACCACGCCGCCGTAGTACACGTCGCTCACCTTGTCGTACGTGAACGTGTTGTCGAACTTCATCTTCTCCGGCGGGTGCGGGTGCTCGTCGCCGAAGTAGCGCTGGATGCGCTCCATCCGCTCGTGGCCGGCGTGGCCGTCGAGGCGACTCTTGAAGCCCCAGCCGCGGCCGCCCGTGACCATGCCGATGCCGGCGTTCATCAAGCCGGCGAAGACGCCGTACTCGAAGGCCTGATGGAAATTGCGCTGCAGGAAGAGCTCCTCGCGCGCCCACGACGCTTCGAAGAGCGCCTCGTACTCCTTGAGCTGCGCGGATGAATAATCACTGTTCGTCAGCGCGTGGTACGCCGCCTCGGCGGCGAGCATCCCGGACTTCACGCCGAGGTGGATGCCTTTCAGGCGGGCGCCGTTGAGATAGCCGGCGGAGTCGCCGGCGATCAGGAACCCGTCGCCGTACGCGCGCGGCATCGAGTAATACCCCCCCTCGGGGATCGCCTTCGCGCCGGCGGAGATCATCTTCCCGCCCTCGATCAGCGCGCGGATGGCCGGGTGGGTCTTGTAGCGCTGGAACTCGTGGTGTGGGTCGAGCGTCGGGTTCCGGTAGTCGAGGCCGACGACGAGCCCGATGTCGACGATGCGCTCCTTCATCCCGTAGATGAAGCCGCCGCCGAACGTGTCTTTGTCGAGCGGCCAGCCCATCGTGTGGATCACGGTGCCGGGCGCGAAGCGGTCGTCCGGGAGCTGCCACAGCTCCTTGATGCCGACCGAGTACACCTGCGGGTTCTTCCCTTCGTACAGGTCGAACAGCCCCGCGAGCTGCTTCGTCAGCGTTCCGCGCGGCCCCTCGGCGAGGATCGTGACTTTCGCGCGGATGTCGACGCCCGGCTCGTAGTTCGGCTTCGGCTGTCCGTTCTTGTCGATGCCTTTGTCGCCCGTGCGGACGCCGACGACGCGGCCGTCCTCGACGAGCACGCGCGCCGCGGCGAACTCGGGGAAGAGGTCGACGCCCATCTCGCCGACGATCGGCGCGAGCCAGCGCACGACGTCGCCCAAGGAGACAACGTAGTTGCCGTGCTGCTGCAGCGGCGGCGGGAGGATCGGCGCGGAGATCTTCCACTTCTCCGTGAGGAACCAAAACGCGTCGTCCGTCACCGCCGACTCGACCGGGCAGCCGCGCTCGAGCCAGTCGGGCATCAGCTCGGCGATGCCGCGCGGGTCCATGACCGCGCCGGAGATGCCGTGCGATCCGATCTCTTTCCCCTTCTCCAGGACGGCGATCGAGAGCGGCTCGCTGCGGCCGTCGGCCTTGGCCAGTTCGGCGAGACGATACGCGGCGGCGAGGCCGGCCGGCCCGGCGCCGACGATGACGACGTCGACGTCGAGGGTCTCGCGCTCGATACCCGGAAGCTCTGCCATGCGTATGTTCTCCCCCAGAAGGCCGAAATCGCGCGGCATTCTATCGGACAATGAAGGGACACATGTCTCCGTCGTCGCGGCGTTTCCTCGGAATCTCGATCGCGGTCGTGCTCATCGGCGGCACGCTCGCTCTCGCCGTGTGGCGCCTGCGCATCGTGCACGACCGCGGCTGGGCCGGGTTCGTGGCCATGCCGCAGCAGAGCAACAACAAAAAGCCGGCCGCGAAGCTCCCCTTCGGATTGCGCCTCGGCGCCGTCATGGCCGTCAATCCCGGCAGCCCCGCCGAGCGCGCCGGCATCGCCGTGGGCGACGATCTCCTGGCCGTGAACGGCGTTTCCACGCACGACCGCAACGCCATCGACGACCTCGACAAACGCTTCCGCCGCGGCGACGTCGTGATCTACCGGATGCGCCACGACGGC
The DNA here is from genome assembly GCA_035276475.1 of Thermoanaerobaculia bacterium. GTDB lineage: Bacteria > Acidobacteriota > Thermoanaerobaculia > Gp7-AA8 > Gp7-AA8 > DATDFB01. Next base: position 13,252 of record DATELQ010000057.1, read on the forward strand.
GTGGAGCGCGACGTGCCGGTCCGCTTCGAGTCGCCCGTCGTCTCGCCGGTGTTCCTGGCGATGCTGATCGTCTCCCTCGTCGTGGCGATCATCTTCGCCGCTATCGGCCTGTTCATCTTCTGGCGCGACCCGGTCGACCGCCGCGCCGTCGTCTTCTTCGCCATGTGCGTCGTCGCCGCGGCCTATTTCCTCAGCTCGGCCGCGGCCATGACGGAGAACGCCGCCGGCTCGCGCGGCGCCGCGGCGCAGGGAACCGCCGGGATGATCCCGCAGGGCATCGTCTACATCGTCACGGTGTTCCTTTTCACGCCGCTGCTTCTCCACCTCGCACTGCTTTTTCCGAAGCCGCGGCCCATCCTCGTCGACCGGCCGGAAATGCTGCGCTGGATCTACGGTCCGCCGGCGCTGTCCGTCGTGACGATCGCGGTGGTCCTCGTGGCCGGCTGGTCGATGTCGAAGCACGCGCGGTGGGTGACGTACACGCTCACCGCGCTTGCCGCGGCCGCGGTTCTCGTCGCAACCGTTCGCCTGGCCATGCGTGCCCGCGAGCGCGCCGGCGCACTCGTGCGCCAGCCGCTGGCCACGACCATCGTGGCTCTCGGCATCCTCGCCTGCGCGGCGTACGTCAGCTCGCATTTCGTCGACAGCCTCGTTCTCGGCTTCGTCATCGGGGCCATTTTCGTTCTCATCGTCATCGCCGCGATTCTCTTTTATCCCGTGGCCACCGTGGTCGCGCTCTACCGCACCTATCGCGAGAGCGGCGTCGAAGAGAAGCGCCAGGTGAAGTGGCCGCTTTGGGCGACGACCGTCGTGCTCGTCGCGCGAGTCGTCTGCGGCGCGCTCGGCGCGTTCGTGGCGTATCAGATGTATCACCGGCACGCGGAGATCACGTGGGGCACGCTGGCGCTCGACGTCGCGCCGCGGTTCTTCTACGTCCTCATCCCCCTCTCCTTCGCCTTCGCCATCGTCAAGTACCGGCTGATGAACATCGATCTCATCATCCGGCGCACCGTCACTTACGCGATCCTCAGCATCGTCGTCTTCCTGATCTACGGAGTGCTCGTCGGCGGAGTCGGCGCGCTGCTCGTGCACTTCGCCGGCGTGCGCAACCAGGCCATGCTCGTCGGCTCGACGATCGTCGTGGCGCTCCTGGCCGTGCCGCTGCGCAACACGCTGCAGCGCGTCGTCGACCGCAACGTCTTCCGCGAGCGCGTCAGCTACCCGCTCGCCCTGCGCACGCTCGCCGACGCGGCCAGCGGCGGCACGCCGCGCGAGGAGCTCCTCCGCCTCCTCGCCGAGCAGTTGCAGCAGGCGCTGCAGAACCGCATGGTGCTGGTGGCGATGCGCAGCGAGCAGCACTTCGTCGCCGCGGCGAAGGTCGGCGTCGCCGACGAGATCCTCGGCTCGTTCCGCGTGCCTCTCTTCGCCATCACGCGCCCACTCGATCCCGAGCGCGACGCGCTCCCGCTCGAGCTCGCGCAACGCCTCCGCCGCCTCGGTACGAAGCTCGTGATCCCGATGCGCGCGCAACGCGACGCCATCGGTTTCGTCGCCGTCGGCGCGAAGCTCTCGAACGATCCGTTCTCGGCTGATGACATCGAGTTCCTCGGCGCGGCGACGTCGCAGGTGGCTACGGCGCTCGAAACGTCGCGGCTGCGCAGCGAGGAAGTGGACTTCGAGCAAGCGCGGGCGATGCAGCAGATCCTTCTGCCGAAGTCGCTGCCACAGCTCGACGGCTTCGAGCTCGCCGGGATGTGGCAGCCGGCGCGCAGCGTCGGCGGCGACTACTACGACGCCATCGACTTCGGCGACGGCAAGGCCGCGGTCTGCATCGCCGACGTGGCCGGCAAGGGGATGCCCGCGGCGCTCTTGATGGCCAGCCTGCAAGCAGCCGTGAAGGCGACGGCGTCCTCCGACACGGCCCCTCGGAGATTGTGCGAGAAAGTGCGCCACGTCGTGGCCGGCAATCTCACGGGCGGCACGTTCATCACGTTTTTCTACGCGCTCCTCGACACGCAGGAGCGGACGCTGACGTACTGCAACGCCGGCCACAATCCGCCGCTCCTGGTGCGCGCGACCGGCGAGGTCGAGCGCCTCGACACCGGCGGCTCGGTCCTCGGCCGCCTCTTCCGCGGCGAGACGTACGACCAGGCCATCGTGCCGATCGACGCCGGCGACCGCGTCGTCCTCTTCACCGACGGCGTCTCCGAGTCGCGCCGCGCCGGCGAAGACTTCGGCGACGAGCGCATCATCGACGTGGTCCGCTCCCACCGCGAGCTCGGCGCCGCCGAGCTGCAGGAGAAGATTGTTGAGGCGATTACGAGCTTTACGTCGGGATCGTTTGGGGATGACGTCACGTTGGTCGTGATCGCCGCGAGTTAGGGGACAGGTCACAGGGAACAGGGGACAGGTTGTGGCCTTGCTGATGTGATCGCGCGTTCACCCGAATAACCACCTGTCCCCCGTTCCCTGTGACCTGTCCCCTGCGTCGAGTATCCTTCCCTCCGGGAGAATGTTCGACACCTCGATCGCTTTGGCGGTGCTCTTCGTCCTGAGCGCCGTCACGTCCTACGTCGTCACCAAGCTGGTCAAGCACGCGGCCGAGCGCGTCGGCGCGGTCGATCACCCTGACGACGACCGCCGCATTCACCTCGAGAGCACGCCGCGTCTGGGCGGCCTGGCCATCATCTTCGGCTTCGGCTTTCCGCTGCTCCTCCTGGCCGGCAACCGCCACGCCGCGTCGCTCGTGTCGAAGAACATCGGCTATCTCTGCGCCGTCCTCGCCGCCGGCGCGCTCATCGTCGGCCTGGGCGTCTACGACGACGTTCTCGGCGCCGACGCGCCGCGCAAGTTCACCATCCAGACCACCGCGGCCGTCATCCTCGTCGCCTTCGGCTTCCGCTTCGACTTCATCTCTCTCGGCGGCACGCGCCTCAACCTCGGCATCCTCGCCAGCGTCGTCTCCGTCATCTGGATCGTCGGCGTCATCAACGCCATGAACTTCATCGACGGCATGGACTCGCTCTGCACCGTCGTGGCCATCACCATCGCCGGCGCGTTCTTCGTCATCGCCTTCGTGCGCGGCGACGTCTTCTCCCTCGTCCTCATGACCGCGCTCGCCGGCAGCCTTCTCGGGTTTTATCCATGGAACAAGCCGCCGGCGAAGATCTTCATGGGAGACACCGGCTCGATGTTCATCGGCCTCCTGCTCGCGGCCGACTCCATCGTCCGCCCCACCAAGTCGCCGACCGCGCTCATCGTCGGCGGGCCGATGCTGGCGCTGGCGCTGCCTGTGCTCGACACGCTCATCGTCATGAAGCAGCGCTTCAGCGATCCGCACGAGTCGGTGCTGGCACGCCTCACGCGCATGTTCAACGCCGACAAGCGCCACATCCATCACATCCTCGTCGAGAAGTACGGCAGCGCCGGCAAGGCCATCTTCTCGATCTGGCTGATGACGCTCCTCTTCGCCGTCGCCGCCGTGCTGACGTCGACCGACACGCTGAAGCCGGCCGGCTACGGGCTCGGCGCGCTCGGCCTGGCGCTGCTCATCTTCCTCCGCTACTGGTTCCGCCGCGGCCACGCGCCCGCGGTCGAGACGTAGATGTGCGGGATCGCCGCGCTCTTCGCCTATCGCGACGCCGCGCCGGCCGTTGAGCGCGCGGAGCTTGATGCCATCGCCGAGCGGATGCGCCCGCGCGGCCCTGACGCCGGCGGCGTCTGGCTCTCCGGCGACGGCCGCGTCGGCCTCGCGGCGCGGCGCCTCGCCATCATTGACTTGTCACCCGAGGGCGACCAGCCGATGCACGATGTCAACGGCGAGCTGCACATCGTCTTCAACGGCGAGATCTACAACCACGCCGAGCTTCGCGCGCGGCTGCAGCGCTTCGGCGTGCAGTTCCGGTCGACGAGCGACACCGAGGTGCTGCTGGAGCTGTACCGGCACGACGGCGCGCGGATGATCGAGCTTTTGCGCGGCATGTTCGCCTTCGCGATCTGGGACGCGCGGGCGCGGCGCATGTTCGTCGGGCGCGACCCGTACGGCATCAAGCCGCTCTACGTCGCGGACGACGGCGCCACGTTCCGCGCCGCGTCGACCGTCAAGGCGCTTCTCGCCGGCGGCCGCGTCTCGCGCGCCGTCGATCCCGCCGGCGCGGCCGGCTTCTTCCTCACCGGCAGCGTGCCGGAGCCGTTCACGATCTTCGACGCCGTCAAGCCGGTCGAGCCGGGATCGTCGTTCTTTGTCGACGAGCGCGGGCCGTCGCCGCCGCGGCGCTTCTACTCAGTCGCGGCCACGTTCGCGCGCGCGCTCGACCAGGAGACGATCGCCGACCTCGTCGCGCCGAGCGCGCTCCTGCGCGAGCTCGTCGTCGAGTCACTGCAATACCACCTCGTCGCCGACGTCCCGGTCGGCGCGTTCCTCTCCGCCGGCATCGACTCCACGACGCTCGTCGCGCTCACGCACGAGGCGAAGCACGCCGCGCCGCGCTGCGTGACGTTGCAATTCGACGTCGCCCGCGGCACCGAGGCCGACGAGGCGCCGCTCGCCGAGCGCTTCGCCCGCGACATCGGCGCGCCGCACACCACGCGTCTTGTCACGCGCGACGAAGTCGTCGCCGACCTGCCGCGCTTCTTCGACGCCATGGACCAGCCGACGATCGACGGCACGAACACCTGGTTCGTCAGCAAGGCTGCCGCGGAGGCCGGATTGAAGGTGGCGATCAGCGGCGTCGGCGGCGACGAGCTCTTTGGCAGCTACCCGTCGTTCCGCGACGTGCCGCGCATGGTGCGCATGAACGCGGTGCCGCCGGTCGGCGCCGTCGCCGCGAAGCTGATGCGCAATCCGAAGGCGAAGCACTTCACGCTCGGCCGCACCTGGGCCGGCGCGTACCTCCTGAAGCGCGGCCTCTTCATGCCCGACGATCTGCCGCAACTCCTCGGACGTGACGTCGCTGACGAAGGGCTGAAGCGCCTCGACCTCCTCTGCCGCATCGACGCGAATCTCGCCCCCGATCCCGGCACGGCGTTCGGCCGCGTGGCCACGCTGGAGGCGGCGATGTACATGCGCAACCAGCTTCTGCGCGATACCGATTGGGCGTCGATGGCGCACTCGCTCGAAGTGCGCACGCCGCTCGTCGATGCTGCGTTGACGCGCCAGCTCGCGCCGCTGCTCCTCGCCAACGGCGCCAAGTGCAAACGCTACTTCGCCGAGTCCCCCCGCCCGCCGCTGCCGGAGTGGCTGCGCACGCGGCCGAAGCGCGGCTTTGGCGTGCCGCTGGCGCAGTGGATGGAGTTGGCTGCGGACGGGACGTCGACGCGGATGCGCAGTTGGTCCCGCGTCGTGTGGGAGCGCTTCTTTTGAAGATTCTCGTGCTCTGCACCGACGCCTACGGCGGCCACGGCGGCATCGCGCTCTACACGCGCGACCTCATCGAGGCGCTCGCCGCCGAGGGCGACGTCGTGGCCATTCCGCGCGTCGTGCGCCACGAGCTGGAGCCGATCCCGCCGAACGTCACGTTTGTCGCCGAGGCGGCGCGCAACATGCGGGCGTATATGCGGGCGGTGGGGCGGGCAGTGCGCGAGCGCTTCGACCTCGTCGTCTGCGCGCACGTCAATCTGCTGCCGGTGGCGCGGATGTTCCGCTGCAAGACGGTGCTGTGGATCTACGGGATCGAAGCGTGGAAGCCGACGCGGCGCGGCGCGGCGCTCGTCCGCGGCGTCCAAGGCGTGGCCTCGATCTCCGACATCACCTGCGAGCGCTTCCTCAACTGGTCGTGCTTCGCCGGCCCGACGTTCCTCGTGCCGAACGCGATCCATCCCGAGCGCTACGGGATGCGCCCGCGCAACGAGGCGCTCGTGCAGCGCTGGTCGCTCGCGGGCAAGCGCGTCCTCCTCACCCTCGGGCGCATCGTCGCCGCGGAGCGCTACAAAGGCTTCGACGAGGTGATCGAAGTGCTGCCGTCGCTCCCCGACGACGTCGTCTACCTCGCCGCCGGCGGCGGCAGCGACCTCCCGCGCCTGCAGGCGAAGGCGCGCGACCTGCGCGTCGCCGAGCGCGTCGTCTTCACCGGCCCGGTCGACGAGCGGGAGAAAGCGGATCTCTACAATCTCGCCGACGTCTACGTCATGCCCAGCCGCGGCGAAGGCTTCGGCTTCGTGTTCCTCGAAGCCCTCGCCTGCGGCGTCTCGGTGATCGGCAGCCGCCACGACGGCGGCCGCGAAGCCCTCCGCAACGGCGAGCTCGGGCTGCTGGTCGACCCGTCGAATCCCGCGGAGATCCGTACGGCGATTCTCGACGTGCTGGCGCAGCCACGGCGCGAGGTGCCGGCCGGGCTTGCGCACTTCACGTTCGATAATTTTCAGCCTCGCGTACACTCGCTCCTCGGCGAACTGATCGACGAAATCTGAGTTTCCAGCTAAGGTCGACCTATGCCGCTTTCGGCTCAGGATCTTCAGAAAGCGTTCGCCGCGCTTTCGGCAGAGCTTGTGCGGCGCGGCGACCGCGCCCAGATCGCGATCGCCGGTGGCGCCGCGATGGTGCTGATCTACAAGGCACGGCTGACAACGAAAGATGTCGACGCCTTCATTCTGCAACCCGATCCGCCCCGCGTTCGTGAAGCTGCTGTGCAGGTTTCGCATGAGCTGGAGCTGCCGGAAGACTGGCTGAACGATGGCGCGAAAGGCTATTTCGTCGATGTTTCAGAAGGCGACCTGGTATACGAATCCGACTCGCTCATCGTGCGAGCGGTTTCGACGGAGCAACTACTCGGGATGAAGCTCGCCGCCTGGCGTGACGCGATCGACCGCAGCGATGCTCGGCTACTGCTTTCGAAACTGGAAGGTTCGGCCGAAGAGATTTGGGTGAAAGTTGAACGGTTCGTACCGCGCGCGTACTCTGACAAAGCGTCTTATGCCTTCGATGACCTATGGGAGTCGATTCATGGATCTTCACCGTCTCGTTAAAGCCGTACTTGCCGGCGATTTGCTGACGGCAAGACAGTGGGTCGCGGACGCGCAACGTTCGCGAGTGCCTTGGCACTCGTTGCCTCGTCCGAACGACTTCAACGGTCGCGAGATGAGCGTCGCGGCTGCACTGATCGAGCTGTTTGCCCGCCGCGCCGGCGAAATGCCCCCGGTATGGACCGAGGAAATCGGTGGCGTGGAAGAACCTGTATTGCTCGACCCCGGGCTTGACGAGATGCCGCGTTCATTCGAGCGTGCGAAGATTTCCGGTCCGGAGCCGCTTCGGAAGCGGAACCTCCTTGCACCTCCTGATTTCCTAGACGTTGCTTAAGCTCGCGTACACTCCCTCGAACTGACGAAATGAAGCGGGCGCTGATCTTCGGGATCTCGGGGCAGGATGGGGCGTATCTCGCGCAGCTGCTGCTGGGGAAGGGCTACGAGGTCCACGGCACCTCGCGCGACGCCGACTTGCAGTCGTTCGCGCGGCTCGACGCCCTCGGCGTGCGCGAGCGCGTGGCCACGCACTCCGTCTCCCTCCGCGACTTCCGCGAGCTCCTGCAGATCGTCACCGCCGTCCGCCCCGACGAGATCTACAACCTGGCCGGGCAGAGCTCCGTGGCGCTCTCGTTCTCGCAGCCGATCGAGTCGATGGAGTCGATCGCCCAGGCCGAGCTCCTGCTCCTCGAAGTCATCCGCTACCTCAAGCTCCCGACGCGGCTTTACAACGCCGGATCGAGCGAGTGCTTCGGCGACCAGCCGCACGGCAGCTGCGCCGACGAGTCGACGCCGTTCAACCCGCGCAGCCCGTACGCCGCGGCGAAAGCGGCCGCGCATTGGACCACCGTCAACTACCGCGAGGCCTACAACATCTTCGCCTGCAGCGGCATCCTCTTCAACCACGAGTCGCCACTGCGCTCGGAGCGCTACGTGACGAAGAAGATCGTCGCCGCCGCGGCCGCCATCGCGCGCGGCGAAAGGCGGCGGCTCTCGCTCGGCAAGACCTCCGTCATGCGTGACTGGGGCTACGCGCCCGAATACGTCGAAGGCATGTGGCGGATGCTCCAGCGCGACGAGCCCGACGACTTCGTCCTCGCCACCGGCGAGGCGCACTCGATCGCGGACTTCGCCGAGGCGGCGTTCGCACACTTCGGGCTGAACGCGAACGAGCACATCGACGTCGACGAAAGCCTCTTCCGCCCCAGCGACATCGGCTGGAGCTGCGGCGACGCCACGAAGGCGGAGCGCGTCCTCGGATGGAGCGCCAGGACGAAGTTCGCGGACCTCATCAAACTCCTCTGCGAGGCCGAGTCTGCATAGGGTCATCAAGCCGCCGCGCGGCATGGCCAGTCTCGACCTCGGCGAGATGTGGGAGTACCGCGAGCTCCTCGGGTTCCTGGCCTGGCGCGACGTGGTCGTTCGCTACAAACAGACCGCCGCCGGCGTGCTGTGGGCGTTCATCCGCCCCTTCCTGACGATGGTCATCTTCACCGTCGTCTTCGGCCGCATCGCCAAGCTGCCGGCCGAGGGCGTGCCGTACGCGGTGCTGACCTTCACGGCGCTCCTTCCGTGGCAGTTCTTCGCCACCGCCTTCGGCGAGACCGCCATGTCGATCGTCGGCAACGGCTACATGATCACTAAGATCTACTTCCCGCGGCTCATCCTGCCGCTCGCCTCCATCGCCGTCGGCGCGGTCGACTCCGTGGTCTCCTTCCTCTTTCTCTTCGGCATCATGGCGTACTACCGCGTCGCGCCGTCGCCGCACATCTGGGCGCTGCCGCTCTTCGTGCTCCTCTGCCTCGTCTTCACCGTCGGCCTCGGCCTCTGGTTCGCGGCGCTCTACGTGAAGTACCGCGACGTGCGGCACTTCATCCCCTTCGTCACGCAGCTCGGGATGTACGTCTCGCCCGTCGCGTTCAGCAGCACCATCGTGCCGGAGCGCTGGCGGCTCCTCTACTCGCTCAACCCGATGGTCGCCGTGATCGACGGCACGCGCTGGTCGCTCCTCGGCACGGCGAACCTTTACGCGCCCGGCGTCGTGGCCGGCTGCGTCGTCTCAGTCGTGCTCCTCGTCACCGGCGTCATCTACTTCAAACAGACCGAACGGATCTTCGCGGACGTCATCTAATGGCCGATCTCATCGTCGCGCAGGGAGTGGGAAAGCTCTACCGCCTCGGTGAGGCGACGGCGTACCGCGTCCTGCGCGAACGGCTCGCGGAGATGCTCAAGGCGCCGTTCCGGCGCCGCGAAGCCGTCGCCGCGAACGAAGTGCTCTGGGCGCTGAAGGACGTCGACTTCACCATCGGCGAGTCCGAGGTCGTTGGCCTGATCGGAAAGAACGGCGCGGGCAAGTCGACACTGCTCAAGATCCTCAGCCGCATCACCGAGCCGACCGAGGGGCGCATCGACCTGTACGGCAAAGTCTCGAGCCTTCTCGAAGTCGGCATCGGCTTCCATCCGGAGCTGAGCGGGCGCGAGAACGTCTACCTCAACGGCGCGATCCTCGGCATGGCCCGGCAGGAGATCCGCCGGAAGTTCGACGAGATCGTCGCCTTCGCCGAGGTGGAGCGCTTCCTCGACACGCCGGTGAAGCGCTACTCCTCGGGGATGTACGTCCGCCTCGCCTTCGCCGTGGCCGCGCACCTCGACCCCGACATCCTCATCGTCGACGAAGTGCTCGCCGTCGGCGACGCCGCGTTCCAGCAGAAATGCCTCGGCAAGATGCGCGACATCCGCGCGCAGGGGCGCACCGTCGTCGTCGTCAGCCACGCCATGTCGACGATCTCCAGCCTCTGCCAGAAAGTGATCTGGCTCGACGCGGGCCGCGTGCGCATGATCGGTGACACGGCGAAAGTCGTGTCGGCGTATCTGTCCGAGGGGGCGAAGCGGGAGATCTCGTGGAGCCCGCGCGTGAAGGAGCCGTTCCCCTTCAACTACGACGTCGTCTACGTCGCGCGCGGCGACACGGGCGAATCGATCGATCCGATTCCCGCCGACGTGCCGGCCGACGTCGTGCTCGAGTTCACCATCGACCAGCCGCTGCCGCCGGGGCGCGTACTGCTGCGCGTGGCCACGGAGTCGGGCGAAGTGCTCTTCACCTCGACGAGCGCGGACGGCCTGACCACGCACGCGCACGAGTGGACGATCGGAAAGCACCGCTTCCGCTGCCGCATCCCGCCGAGCCTCCTCGCGCCGGGCGTCTATCACGTCTCCGTGACCGAGCCGCGCGGCGGCTACGACATCATCCGCGACAACATTCTGTCGTTCACGATCAGCGAAGAAGGCAGCCTCGTTGCACGCGATGCCCGGGCGGGGCGGATCGCGCCGCTCCTGGAATGGGAGAATAACGGCCGCACATGAGTCGCCGCCGCGCCGCCATCGTCGTCACCACGATCTTCGAGCCGCGGTTTCTCGACGGCTACGTCGAGAACCTCCGCCGCTTCGGCCACGACGACGTCGACGTCATCGTCATCATCGACCGCAAGACGCCCCCCTCGGTCGCCGAAGCGTGCGCGAAGCACGGCGCGCTCTGCCCGACGCTCGACGAGCAGGAGGCGTTTCTCGCGAAGTTCCCGTCGATGCGCGGGCGGATTCCGTACGACAGCGACAACCGCCGCAACGTCGGGTTCCTCATGGCGCTCGAGCGCGGCGCCGAGGTGCTGATCAGCATCGACGACGACAACTACTGCCTCGACGACGTCGACTTCGCCGGCGAGCATCTCGCCGCGGGCGCGGCGACGGAGCTGCCGGCCATCGAGAGCAGCGACGGCTGGATCAACCTCTGCGGCCTTCTGGAGTCGTCGACCGACGATCCGATCTTCCCGCGCGGCTTCCCGTACTTTGCGCGCCGCGAATCGCGCGCGCTCGTCGAGGCGCCGGCGGCATCCGCGCGGCTGGCCATCAACGTCGGCCTCTGGCTGAGCGACCCTGACGTCGACGCCGTCGCCCGCCTCGCGCAGGCGCCGCGCATCCGCGCCTGGACCGGCCGCACGGTCCGCCTCGGCCGCGGCACGTGGACGCCGATCAACACGCAGAACACCGCGGTCGTGCGCGACGCCGTCGCGGCGTACTACTACGTGCGCATGGGCTTCTCCGTCGGCGGGCTGAAGATCGACCGCTACGGCGACATCCTGAGCGGCTACCTGATTCAAAAGTGCGTGAAGGCGCGCGACGAGGCCATCCGCATCGGTCCGCCGATCGCCGACCATCGCCGCACGCCGCACAACCTCTTCAAGGACCTCTATCACGAGCTCGCCGGCATGGTGTTGCTCGACGATCTCCTGCCGTGGCTCGTCGAGGCGGACATCGGCGGCGGCTCCTACCGCGAGCTCTACGCGGCGCTCGCCGACGCGATCGAGGAGAAGAGCGCGTCGATGCGCGGCTTCGTCTGGGATGACGGCGGGCGCGAGTTCCTCGTCGACACCGTCGCGAACATGCGCGCCTGGCTCGACGCCGTTGCGCTGATCGGCTAGCGATGCTGCTGTCGATCGTCATCCCGAGCTACAACCAGGGCTCGTACATCCGCGAGACGCTCGACTCGATCTTCGCGCAGGACTACCGCCCCATCGAAGTGCTCGTACAAGACGGCGCGTCGAAGGACGACACGGTCGAGATCCTCCACTCGTACGACGCGCCGGAGCTGCGCTGGTGGTCGGAACCCGACCGTGGCGTGGTCGACGCGGTGAACAAAGGGCTCGCGCGCGCGAGCGGCGATGTTGTCGCGATTCAGAGCTCCGACGATTTTTATCTGCCCGGCGCGTTCCGCGCGGCGATCGACGCGCTCACGTCGAGCGGCGCGGGTCTCGTCTACGGCGACGTCGAGTACGTCGACGCGCAGTCGCGCGTGAGCGGCCGCACGACGCTGCCGCCGTTCGACCTCTACGAGTACGCCGGGAAGCTGACGTACATCCCGCAGGCGTCGGCGTTCTTCACCGCCGAGGCCATGCGCGCGGCGGGCGGGTGGCGGGAGGACGTCAGCTACGCCGCCGACGCCGAGTACTACTTGCGCATCGCGTTGCGCTTTCCGGTGCGCAAGATCGACCGCCTGCTGGCGCGCTACCGCTACCACGAGGAGCAGCGCGACAAGATGCGCGACCGCGTGCAGCGCGACTGGACCGCCGCCGTCGCGCCGCTCCTCTCCTCGCCCGACCGCCGCCTCCGCCGCTACGCGCGCAGCGGGCTCGATCTCGTCAAGCTGCGCTACCTCCCCGAGGAGCAGTGGGCGATGCGGACGCGCGCGGCGTGGCACGCGATGATCGTGAATCCGGCCGTGCTGCGCAGCGCGGAGTTCCGGGCCACGCGCGATCTCTTTCCGGCGCGCTATCCGATCTGGCGGACGCTGTCACGCATCAAGCGCGCGCTCGGCTTCCGGCCGCGGCGCTGACGGCAGCACGGCGTCGCGCAGCACCGTGCGCGGCCGCCCTTTGACTTCGTCGAAGAGGCGGGAGACGTAAAGCCCGAGAACGGCCAGGCCGAACATGATCGTCGCGCCGACGATTAGCGTCAGGAGGATGACGGTCGTGAATCCGGTGACGGCGCGCCCGGAGACGTACATGTAGAGCGTCTGGATGCCGAGGATGACGGAGAAGACGGCGAAGAAGACGCCGGCGCCGGCGACGAGAAAGAGCGGCCACGGCGTGAACGAGGTGATGGCGTCGATGCCGAGCTTCGCCAGATGGAAGACGTTCCAGCGCGACGGCCGCGACGCCTCCGGTACCTCGAACTCGATGCTCGTGCGGCTCGCGCCGGTCCAGGCGCAGATGCCGCGGAAGAACGTGGTCCGCTCCGGCAGCCGTTTCAGGAGGTCGACGACCTCGCGGTCGAGGAGCTTGAAGTCGGTCGCGCCGGCGAAGTCGACTCCCGTCCCCGACTCCAGCACGTAGTAGAAGAGTTTCGCGAAGAGGCGGTACCAGAGCGGCTCGCGCCCGCGCTTCTCTTTCCGCGCTTCGACGATCTTCCACTGGCCGCTCTTCCAGAGGTCGATCATCTGCCGCACCAGGCCGGGCGGGTGCTGGAAGTCGACGTCCATGACCAGCACGGCGTCGCCGCGCACGACTTCGATGCCGGACCAGAGCGCCGCTTCCTTGCCGAAGTTGCGGCTGAGACGCAGGCCGCCGACGCGGGCGTCGCGGCCGCGCAGCTCGCGGATGACGTCCCACGTGGCGTCGGTCGAGCCGTCGTCGATGAAGACGATCTCGTACGCGGTGTCGCCGAAGACGCGCCCCAGCTCCTCGGCGAAGCGGGCGATCTGCCGTTCCTCGTTGCGCACCGGCACCACGACGGAGATTTCGACGCCGCTCATCGTTTCTTCAGGTCGACCGCCAGCGAGAACGGCAGCGTAACCCATCCCCGTTTCCTCAGCGACAGGAACGTCTGCGGCCCGGTCGCGTACGTCCGCTCGAAGCCCGGCAGGACCGGACGCTCTTTCTGATCGAGATGGACGACGACGTCGGCGTCGGCGATCGCGGAGCCGGGCGCGAGGAGCAAGGCGTCGCGGAAGCGGCCGCCGTCGAAGCGGACGAACTCGACAAATGCGGAGGCGATCTCCCCCATCTCGCGCGGGCCGCCGAGCACGACGAGTCGCGACTGCGGCGTCAGATGCTCGGCGGCGATGCGCACGGCCTGCTGCTGCACCGCGGCGCGCATGCCGAAGTTCCGCACCGCGCAGACGTCGACGCGCACGGCGTTGATGCACCAGATCGCGAAGGCGGCCAGGGCGATGCGTCGCCACAACGGCGCGAGTGTCGCCACGGCGGCGGCGTTCGCGCCGGCGAAGGCGACGACGCAGGGGAGCCAGTAGTGGTCCCACATCCCTCCGCGTGTGCCGTAGAGCAGATATTGCGGCCCGATCCACAGCGCGAACAGCACGATCGCCGGAATCGTGATGCGCCGCCACGCCAGGATGACGGGAAGGAACCACACCGCGAGCGACGGCGCGCGGACGATGTCGCGGAACAGCGTTAGGGCGATGCTCTTCGGCGTGATGGCCAGGCTCTGCCCGCCGTAGCTGTGCGCCCCCGCGCTGCGCATGACGATGAGAATCGCGATGCAGCCGGTTGCGAACAGCACCCCGTAGGCGACGGCGAGCGGGCGCAGCTTCTTTCGCCCTCCGAGCCACAGGTGGACGGCGAAGAGCGCCGGGACGAGCAGGAGGAACGATTCCTTCGACAGCGCCATGAGCACGACGAGGACGAACGCCAGCACGTCGCGCCGCACGACCATGCACAAGAGCGCGCCGGCGAGAAACAGCATCCCCCACGCTTCTTTCGGCCCGAGGCGGTACCACGTCGCCGCGGGGCCGGGATCGGGGGCGAGCATGGTGACGAGCGCGAAGAGCGCGGCGGCCATGGGAGAGTGCCACAACTTCCACGCGGCGATGTAGAGGAGCACGGTTACGGCAACGGCGAGGAGGAGCGACAGAAGGTGCCACGCAAACGCGTTGGGCCCGAGCACGAGCGGCAGGCAGACGTCGAAGATCTGATTCACGGGACGAAAGCGGCCGACCTCGTGCACGTCCTGCTCGATCGCAGCGATCCACATCCGCAGCGCGCCCGCATGCGGCGCCAGCGCGGGCTCGATGATGCGGTGGTCGTCCTGGAGCTCCAGCGGCGCGCCGAGCTGCGGCGCGTACGTGGCGGCCACGGCGACGACGCAGACGGCGAGCCAAAGAGCGTTCTTCATGATTCGACCGACGGTCCTTCGAGCCGCCCTTGCTCGCGCTGCAGCAGCCGGGCGATGCGCTCCGCCGGCGGGATCGACTCGATGCGGCGGTAGCGCTCGATGGCCGGCGTGCCGACGATCTTTCCCGGCTGCGCTTCGTGGTGGAGGTGGACGAGCGGGAGATAGCCGAAGTCGAGCACCGTCGACGCCGCGCGCGCGCGGTCCCAGAAGTCGTTGTCCTCGCCGCCCCAGCCGACGAACGACTCGTCGAAGCCGCCGATGGCCTGGTACGCCGCGCGCGAGGCGACGACGCTGCCGCCCTGCGCGTTCTGCACGATTTTCTCGAGGGTGCGGTCCGGATGCAGATAGAAGAGGAAGCGCTTCAGATCGACGACGCCGTTCCCTTCGCCGACACGCGCGAACGCCTCGGCGGCGTAGCGCTGCGGCACGAGGAGATCGCCGTCGTGCAGCACGAGGACGTCCGACGCGGCCAGGCGCGCGGCGACGTTGAAGGCCCAGGCGCGGCAGTACGGCAGCTCGCCGCTCGGCGTGTGGACGTAGCGCACCCACGGCGGCAACGCCTCCCTCACCTCGGGGGCGCGCGACTGCTCGACGACGATGCATTCGACGGCGATGTCCTGCCCGGCGATGCTGCGCAGCGTCGCCTGCAGCAGGTCGAGGCGCGCCCGGCCGCGGTGGCCGATGAGAAAGGAGAC
>DATELQ010000058.1:0-21765 GCA_035276475.1 Thermoanaerobaculia bacterium
TCCCGCCGGCGCAGGCGGCGCTGGAGACCGCGCGGCGCAGCTACGAGCGGCGCAAAGAGCTCCTGGCGCAAGGCGGGATCTCCAAGAAAGACGTCGAGGCCTCGCAGCTCGACGTTGCGAATGCCGAGGGGGCGCTCAAGACCGCGCGTAGCAAAGTGGCCGAGGCGGAGCAACACCTCGCCTCGTTCAGCGCCCAGCTCGGATACGCCGAGGTGCGCGCGCCGTTCGGCGGCGTCGTCACCGAGCAGTTCTTGAAGCAGGGCGACTTCGCGCAGGCAGGGCAGAAGCTCCTCATCGTCGCCGACACGGCGAGCGTTATCGTCAAGGCGCCGCTCTCCGACGAAGCCGCAACGCGCGTGCGGCCGGGCGACATCGTCACCGTGCAGCCGGACGACGGCGGCGCGCCGCTGCAAGGACGCGTCGACCTCGTCGGCCGCTCCGCCGACGCGCAGAGCCGCGCGGTCGAGCTGTGGGTCTCGCTGCCGAACCCCGACGGCCGCCTCCGCGCGAACGGCGTGGCCCGCATCGTCATCGCCAGCGCCAACGTGCCCAACGCCGTCGTCGTCCCGACGCCCGCGGTCACGCTCGACGCCACGAACGCGAACGCCGGCACGGTCATGGTCGTCGACGCCAAGTCGGTCGCGCATGAGGTGCACGTCACGACCGGCGCGCATACGCGCGAGCGGACGCAGATCACGTCGGGGCTGCGCGGCGGCGAGACGGTGGTGATCGAAGGGAACTACGGGCTTCCCGACGGCGCCAAAGTGCAGATCGAGCGGGCAGCGGGCAGCGAGCAGCGAGCAGGCACCGAATGAACCTCGGGGCCTTGGTCTCGCGTCAGAAACGTGCGGTGCTGCTCGTCATCGCCCTTCTCTCCATCGCCGGCGTGGTCTCGCTGTGGCGTATCCCGCGCGCGCTCTTTCCGCAGACCGACTTCCCGCGCATCGTCATCGTCGCGGAGAACGGCGTCGCGCCGGCGCAGCAGACGCTCGTGTCGGTGACGAAGCCGATCGAGGAGGCGATGAGCGGGATTCCGGGCATCGCCCGCATCAAGTCGACCACGGCGCGGGGGTCGACGGAGGTCGACCTCTTCTTCGACTGGCGCACCGACATCGCCCAGACGCTGCAGCTCGTGCAGGCGAAGCTGTCGCAGCTCTCGACGACGCTGCCGCCGGGTGCGCAGATCGAGCGCGCCGACCGCCTCACCTTCGCGGTCTTTCCGATCATCGGCTACAGCATCACCTCGCCGAAACGCGATCCGGGAACGCTGCGCAACCTCGCCGAGGTTGTGCTGCGGCCGCCGCTGGCGCGCATCGAGGGGGTGGCGAGCGTCAGCGTCGCCGGCGGGCAGCTGCGCGAGTACCACGTCGTCGTCGACCGCGCCCGGCTGGAGGCGCGCGGCGTGTCGCTGCAGCAGGTCGGCGATGCCATCAAGAACGCCAACGTCATCGTCTCGCCGGGGCTGATCAACGAGAACCACCAGCTCGAGCTCGCGCTCGTCAGCGGACAGGCGGCGACGGCGGACGATCTTCAGAACATCGTCGTCGCGAACGTCAACAACGTGCCGCTGCGCGTCGGCGACGTCGCCACGGTCACGCCGGGGCTCGAGCCGAAGCTGACGATGGTGACGGCGGACGGCCGCCCGGCGGTGCTGCTCAACGTGCAGCGGCAGCCGACGGCGAACATCGTCACCGTGGCCGACGAGGTGAAGCGCGAGCTCGCGCGCCTCAAGTCGCAGCTGCCGCGCGACGTCGAGGTCACGCCGTACTACGACCAGTCGCTCCTCGTGCGCGGCTCGGTCAACTCCGTGCGCGACGCGATCCTCATCGGCCTCCTGCTCTCGGTGCTGATCCTCTACGCGTTCCTGCGCAACTGGGGGACGACCGTCGTGGCCACGCTGGTGATCCCGGTGACGGTGCTGGTGACGTTCGTGGCGATGTGGCTGGTGGGGCTGAGCTTCGATTTGATGACGCTGGGCGGCGTGGCGGCGGCGATCGGGCTCGTCATCGACGACGCCATCGTCGTGGTGGAGAACATCTACACGCATCGCGCGCGCGGCGAGTCGAGGCACGATGCGGTGGCGAAGGCGATCGCGGAGATCGGGGCGCCGATCGTCGGCTCGACGATCACGCCGGTGGTGGTGTTTCTGCCGCTGGCGTTGCTGACCGGCGTGACAGGGGTGTTCTTTCGATCATTAGCGTTAACCATGAGCGTGGCGCTCCTCACGTCGCTGGCGCTGGCGCTGACGTTTACGCCGGTGCTGGCGGAGGGGTTTGTGCGCGAGGTCGAGCACGTGGAGCATGCGCCGTCGCGTTTGCATCGCGCCTACGAATGGCTGCTCGATCATGCGCTGCGCCACCGCAAGCTCGTGCTGCTCGCCGTCGCCGTCGTGGCGGCGCTCACATTCGTCGTCTATCGAACCCTCGGCTCGGAGTTCCTGCCGGAGTTCGAGGAGCACGGCTTCATCCTCGACTACGTCGCGCCGCCGGGCGCGTCGCTCGACGAGACGGACCGGATGCTGCGCCACGTCGAGCGGATGCTCAAAGAGACGCCGGAGGTCGAGAGCTACTCGCGGCGGACGGGCTTGCAGCTCGGCCTCGCCGGGATTACGGAGCCGAATACCGGCGACTTCGCGGTGAAGGTGCGCGACTCGGCGCACACGGAGGAGGTGACGAGCGCGCTGCGCAAGAAGATCGAGAGCAGCGAGCCGGCGCTCCGCGTCGAGTTCCTCGGCATCCTCAGCGATCTGATCGGCGATCTCGTGAGCTCGCCGGCGCCCGTCGAGATCCGCCTTTTCAGCGAAGATACGGCCGCGCTGCAGCGGACGGCGAAGGACGTGGCCGCGTCGATCGGCAAGGTCGACGGCGTGGTCGACGTCTTCAACGGCATCGTCGTCAGCGGCCCGGCGGTGACGTTCGTGATGGACCCGCAGCGCGCGGCGCTCTACGGCGTCGGCGCCGCCGACGTGAACGGCGCGCTCACGGCGGCGCTGCAAGGCGACGCGGTGTCGAACGTGATCGAGCACGGGCGCAACGTCGCCGTGCGGGTGATGCTGGCCGGGCCGCCGGCGAATCTCGACGACCTGCGCGCGCTGCCGATCCGCGCGGCGAACGGCTACGTGCGCCTCGATCAGGTGGCGACGATCGCGTACGACCCGGGGCAGACGGAGATCGGCCGCGACGGCCTCCGCCAGTCGGTGGCCGTGACGGCGCGCCTGGAGAACCGCGACATGGGCTCGGCGGTGGCGGAGATCCGCACGCGGCTCGCGCGCGACGTGCGCTTCCCCGCCGGGATGACGGTGGAGTACGGCGGGCTGTATCAGGAGCAGCAGTCGTCGTTCCGCGAGCTCCTCGCCGCGCTGGCGCTGGCGATCGCGCTGGTGTTCCTCGTACTGGTCATCGAGTTCCGCTCGTTCGCGCATCCGGCGGCGATCGTGACCGGCGCGGTGCTGGCGATGTCGGGGAGCCTCCTCGCGCTCCTCGTCACGCATACGACGCTCAATGTCGTGTCGATGATGGGCCTGATCATGATCGTCGGCATCGTGGCCAAGAACGGGATCCTGATGCTCGACGCGGTCGACGATCACCTGCGCGACGGCGAGGACCTGGAGACGGCGCTGCGCAGCTCCGGCCGCCGCCGCTTCCGCCCCGTGCTCATGACGTCGCTCGCGGCGATGCTGGGCATGCTCCCGCTGGCGCTGGCCCTCGGCTCCGGGGCGGAGCTGCTGCAGCCGCTGGCGATCTGCGTGATCGGCGGATTGTTGGTTGCGCTGATGCTGTCGCTGGTGGTGACGCCGGTGATTTACGCGATGCTGCGGCCGGCGTGAGGCCTTGCAGGTTCACATCGCGCGCTGACAATCGAAGAGCAAGCGCTTCCATCGTCAGCGTGCACGCCGAATTCCTCACGACAAACGCTGACAAGCCAAGCGTGCGCTCTGAGATTCTCAGCAATCTCGCTGAGATCCTCAGCTAGTTAAGTGAGATTCTCAGCTAGTTAAGTGAGATTCTCAGCAAGTTAAGTGAGATTCTCGGCAAGTTAAGTGAGATTGCCAGCAAGTTAAGTGAGATTCTCAGCGAGTTTGCTGAGATTGCCGGCGTGCGCTCTGAGATCGGAAGTCCTCACTCAGGCAGGATCAATGTTCAGGCGCTCAGCAAACGTCCCGCGCCACGTCGGCTGACAGCGGCTCCGGCGCGATAGCCGGCACCTCCTCGCGATGCAGCACCTCGGCGGCGTCGCGAATGAGTTGCACGACCTGCTCGACGTCGAAGGGCTTCTTCAGGTACCCGTGGACGAGCGTCGCGTCGAGCTTCAAGAGCGCCAGGTCGTCGTACGCGGTCATGACGAAGATCAGCGGGCGGAGCGGGAGGGCGAGCTTGCGGAAGGCCTCGAGAAACGTGAAGCCGTCCATGCGCGGCATCATCAGGTCGACGATGATGACCGCGTAGGTCGCCGTGGCGAGTTTTTCGAGGCCGGCTAAGCCGTCGGAGGCGCCGTCGACGGCCAGCGCTTCGCGGCTCAGGGCCGCGGTCAGCATCCCGCGGATCGCGAGATCGTCTTCAATGATCAGGACTCGGGGCAGCGAGGTCACGTCTTGCGCCATGCAATAGCAGGGCCTGCCGGTTTTTGCGCCAAGTTACTGGTTCTCCGTGCGGCAGTTGCGTTCGCCGTAACACTGTCATAATCCGCGCATGCAACAACCGCTGAGTCAGTTTCCCATCGAGCCGTGGGTGATCGTCGCGCTCGTGGCCGTGCAGCTCGCCATGATGCTGCTCCTCTTCGCGGCGTGGTGGCGCATCTTCGAGAAAGCGGGCGAGCCCGGATGGGCGGCGATCGTTCCGATCTACAACGCCATCTTGATTCTGAAGATCGCCGGGAAGCCGTTGTGGTGGATCGTGCTGATGCTGATCCCGTTCGTCGGCATCGTCGTGGGACTCATCGTCCTCTTCGCGCTGGCGAAGCGCTTCGGCAAAGGCGCGGGCTTCGCGCTCGGGATGATCGTCCTCGCGCCGATTTTTTATCCGCTCCTGGCGTGGGGCGACGCGCGGTACGAGCCGGCTCAGTGAGCGGGGGCGCAGTAGTCCGCCGCTGACGACTTCGCGACGATCGTCGTCGTCGAGCCGGCGCGGATCACGTACTCCGACGCGCCGTAGCGGTCCTTGCCGGGTGCCCAGTTGTAGGTGTACCCGAGGTGCGTCCAGGGGTAGCCGTAGGGGATCGCGTGGAGGTTGAACGACGCCGTGGCGATCCAGAGGACATGCGCGGGCGTCGCGGTTGACGGGAAGACGTTGCCGCACGTCGCGTCGGGCGGCTCCGGGCACGGGTACTTCGTCGTCGGATCGGGATAGGGCGAGGGGCGGAAGATGTCGGCCGCTTTCGCTTTGAGGATGAGGACGCGCGGCACGTCGGCGTCGGGAGGCAATCCGAGGAGCTGGCGAAGCTGCATGGCCACATCGCCGGTGAATTGCCGGCAGACGGTCTGGACCTCGGGGACGATCGTGACCCAGATGCCTTCGCCGACCGAGGGCATCGGATCGCCGACGTTGCCGTCGCGGCGCCCGAGGGTGGCGACGAGGATGTTGCCGTCGGCGTCAGCGCGGAGCGGGAAGAGCTCGCGCACGTTCACGCGCTCGTAGACGGCGGAGTCGTACACGGAGCGGAAGTAGGCGTTCCAGAGCGACTGCTGCTCGGGGGGGAGGCGGGGCGGGGGAGTCTGGGCGAACGCGGCCGCCGACACGAAGAGCAGGAGCAGGCAGATTCTCGTACGCATAGTCTTAAGAATGACGCTCCGGCGCACGGCGGTGTGACGCGTTACGCCTCGGGACGATGTGCCTTGAGGAACGTCTCCGGCCGGCTGAACACCTTGGCGATGTTCATCCCGTTCCGCACGGCCTTCAGCGTCACCTTGCGCGTGGCCAGGGCGGCGCCGAGCTGCACGTACGTCCGCATGCGGCCGCGGGTGCGGTAGCGCAGGTCGAGGACGTGGCGCCAGAGGCGGGAGTACTCGGCGTAGAACTCGTCGAGGGGGAGGGTGGTCGGGAGGACGGTGTGGACGATGTCATACATCTCCCAGTCGTCCGTGACCACGTTCTGCTTGGCCGTGTCCCACAGGTCGGTGCCGGGGAGCGGCGTGAGGATGGAGAAGCCGCTGTTGTAGGCGCCCATCTGGTCGATCCAGTCGCGGAGGCGCTTGAAGTCGTCGAGGTTCCAGGCCGGGTCGACGATGAAGTTCGGCGTGAAGCCGACGCCCATCTCCTTCAGCAGGTTGAGGGCCCGGACGTTGTTGTCGGCGGTGTTCTTCTTGTTGACCGCCTTCAGCCCCTCGTCCGTCACCGACTCGAGCCCCAGGAAGATGGCCAGGTCGCCGCAGTCCTTCCACATCTCGATCAGATGCGGGAACTTGCAGATGATGTCGGTGCGCGTCTGCACGGTGAAGTACTTTCGGATGCCCGCCGCCTTGATCTGCTTGGCCATCTCCTCGCCGCGGCGGACGTTCATCCAGAAGATGTCGTCGGTGACGAAGATGTTCGGTGCGGTGATCTGCTCGAGCTCCTGCACGACGCGCGCGGGCGACTTCTCGCGGAACGTGGAGTCGTGGAACTTCCAGACCGAGCAGAAATTGCACTTGAACGGGCAGCCGCGCGCCGTCTCGAGCAGCGCCAGCGGCTTGCGGAAGTTGATGTAGTAGCGGTCGGCGTAGTGGGCGATGAGGTGCCGCGCCGGCAGCGGGTATTCGTCGAGGTTGCGGAAGTTGCCGACCGGCGGCGTGGCGATCCACTGGCCGTCGCGCGGGAAGACGAGGCCGCGGACGTCTTTGAGGTCCGTGCCGCGCGCGAGGGCGTCGACGAGCGGCGGCATGACCTCTTCGCCGTCGCCGATGGCGATGGCGTCGATGCCGTCGCGTTGGAACCAGTCGGGGTCGCGCGAGGCGTCGTGGCCGCCGACGACGACGAAGGCTCGCGGGTTCTCGCGCTTGATGCGCTGCGCGAGGCGGATGGTGCGCTTGCGCTCCGTGGTGAAGTTGCACTGCAGGCCGACGATGTCGGGCTCGAAGGCGCGGCAGAGCGCCAGGCCCTGCTCTTCGCCCTCGATGCG
This sequence comes from Thermoanaerobaculia bacterium, assembly GCA_035276475.1. Taxonomy (GTDB): domain Bacteria; phylum Acidobacteriota; class Thermoanaerobaculia; order Gp7-AA8; family Gp7-AA8; genus DATDFB01. The sequence goes on from DATELQ010000058.1 coordinate 7,093, forward strand.
CATGTCGATGACCTTGCACTCGTGCCCGTCGCGCTCGAGGCACGCCGCGACGCAGATCGGGCCGAGAGGCTCGACGAAGGTCAGCATCTCCAGGCCGAGAATGCCGCCGATCGGTGGTTTCAGGAATGCAACTTTCACGTCGATTGCGCGCGTAGGGTAACGCGGTTACGGCGCAGAACGGAAGGGACTTGGGGGCGATTCCCCGCGAAGCGCTAGCCGCCGACCGCTACCTGATGCTTCGCCGCCACCTTCATGACCGTGTCGAGATCGGCCACGTCGTGCAAGTCCTCGACGAACGCCTTGAGGCCGGACGGGCTCGTCACCACGAGAAACTTTGCGCCGGGCGAGGTGACGCGGTAGGTGTGCACCGTGTCGGGCGGAACGGACATGAAGCAGCCGGGCGTGGCGCGCAGCGTCTTGTCGCCGATGACCACGTCGGCTTCGCCGTCGATGACGAAGTACGACTCCGTCCACGGGTGGGCGTGCGGCGGCGGCCCGCTGTTCTCCGGCCCGTGCCACTCGAACATCTCGTACGGCGCGCCGTCGCCCGACGCGAGCACGCGCACGCGATCTCCGAGGACGTTGTAAATCGTTTCTGCGGTCATGAGCTCCTCCTGTTGCCGAAGTTACGGTGGAGGGGCGTGGACGGATTTAGCGCGCCACAAGTAAGCCGGCGGCGCCGGCGGCGGCGATGACGAGCGGGTCGGGGACGCGCTTGGTCGTCGTGACGATGACGAGCGCGACGACGGCGATGACGAGCCCGGCGACGTCGACGATGGCGGTGCGCGCGATCAGCCACGTCGTGCCGGCGAGGACGCCGACGACCGCGGTGCTGACGCCGCGGATGAAGCCGCGCAGCGGGGCGCTGTTGCGGTAGCGCAGCAAGAGCGGCGTGGCCAGGATGACGAAGAGCACGGGCGGGAGGAAGATGCCGAGCGTCGCCGTCACTGCGCCGGTGATGCCGCTCAGGAGGTAGCCGACGAACGTCGCCGTGATCACGACCGGGCCGGGGGAGATCATGCCGATGGCGACGGCGTCGAGGAACTCGGCGTTGCCGAGCCAGTGGTATTGGTCGACGACCTGCGTCTTGAGGAACGGCACGATCACGAGGCCGCTGCCGAAGACGAGGAAGCCGGTCTTGAAGAAGAAGAGAAAGAGGTCGAGGCTGACGGCGAGCATTGGCGCGCGCTTTTGTCCGAAGACGACGATGCCGAGGAGGCCGGCGGCGATGAAGAGCCAGGCGAGCTCGCGTTGCAGGGCGATGGTGATGGTGCAGGCAGCCACGAAGAACGACCACGCGCGCAGGTCCGTGCCGATGGTCTTCTTGCCGAGGTTCCAGCAGGCTTTGACGATGAGGGCGACGACGGCGGGGGCGACGCCGCGGAAGAGCGCGCGGAGCCACCACGCCGAGGCGAAGTGGCGGTAGAAGGCGGCGACGATGACGACGAGGACGAAGGGTGGGAGGGCGAAGGCGACGGCGACGGCGAGCGCGCCGGGGATGCCGCGGAGGACATAGCCGCAGTAGACGCCGAGCTGGTAGGCGAGGGGGCCGGGACACGCCGCCGACAGCGCCAAGCCGTCCTCGTACTGCTCCTCGGTGAGCCAGGCGCGCTCCTCGACGAGGTCGCGGCGGATGTAGTTCGCCAGCGCGACGGGGCCGCCGAAGCCGAGGGCGCCGAGGCGGAGGAAGTAAGCGACGAGCGCGAGCATCGTACTGTGTCACACATGATACAGTTGTTTCATGTCGTCGTGGCTCGTGCTGATTCACCAGCTCCCGCCCGAGCCGAGCTACCTGCGCGTGAAGGTGGCGCGCCGGCTGGAGCGGATCGGCGCGGTGCAGATCAAGAACACGGTCTACGTGCTGCCGGCGACGGCGCAGTGCAAAGAGGATCTGCAGTGGACGATGGCGGAGATTCGGGAGGGCGGGGGGGAGGTGAATCTCTTCGAGTCGAAGTTCCTCGATGGGATCAGCGACGCCGACGTGGAGCAACGCTTCAAGGATGAGCGCGATGCGGATTACGACGCGCTGATTGCGGAGATCAAGGGCGCTGGGCGCAGGGCGCGGGGCGCAGATGGCGTTCGCTTCCGCCGGCGGCTCGCGGCCATTCAAGCGATTGACTTCTTCGCCGCGCCACGCGGACCGGCTGCTGCGGCGCTGCTCGAGGAGAAACACGAGGCGACCGCTGCTGACCTGCGCGCCGAGGACTTTCGTGGCCGCACGTGGGTCACCCGCCCCGGCGTGCACGTCGACCGGATGGCCAGCGCGTGGCTGATTCGCAGATTCATCGACCCGAAAGCGAAGATCGCCTGCGCCCCGCGCCCTGCGCCCCGCGCCCTGACGTTCGACATGCCCAACGCCGACTTCACCCACGACGCCACGCGCTGCACCTTCGAAGTCCTCCGCGACCGCTTCGGCCTCGCCGACAAGGCCCTGCGCCCCCTCGGCGAGATCGTGCACGACATCGACCTCAAGGACGACGCATTCGGCCACGACGAGACCGCCGGCGTCGCCGCGCTCGTCGCCGGCATCGCCCTCGGGCACCGCGACGACAAAGAGCGGCTCGCGCGCGCGGCGCAACTCTTCGACGAGCTCTATGAGTTCTTCCGGCGAAAACGGTAGACCGGTCGTCCTCGTCTCCGCCGCGATGTTTCTCCTCTCCGGCGGCGAGAACCTCTGGCGCAAGTTCCTCCCGCAGTACCTCCGCGCCCTCGGCGCGCCGATCCGCGCGGTCGGCTTCTACGGCAGCCTCGAGGACTTCCTCGACGGCATCTATCAATACCCCGGCGGCTTCCTCGGCGATCACCTCGGCCGGCGCAAGGCGCTGCTGCTCTTTGTCGCCCTGGCGATGGTCGGCTACGCGGTCTACGCGGCGGCGCCGGGGTGGACGTGGGCGATCGTGGCGCTCATCTTCGCCATGGCCTGGTCGAGCATGGCCAGCCCGACGCTCTTCGCGGTCGTCGGCGACGCCCTGCCGAAGGAGCGCCGCGCCTTGGGCTTCACGCTGCAGGCCGTGCTGCGGCGCGTCCCCATCCTCTTCGCGCCGATCCTCGGCGGCTTGCTCATCGCCCGCGTCGGCGTCGTCAAAGGCGTGCAGATCCTCTGCGCCGTCACCTTCGTCCTCGGCGCGCTCACGCTCGTGGTCGTGAGCAAAATCCGCATCGACAAAATCGCCGGCGCGCCGGCGAACATCGGCGGCGTCTGGCGGGCCATGCCGAAGCCGCTGCGGTGGCTGCTGCTGTCGGACGTCTTCATCCGCACGTGCGAGGGCCTCGTCGACGAGTTCGTCGTCATCTGGGCGATGAGCGTCGCGGGGCTGACGGCGCCGCAGTACGGCGTGCTGATCGCGGCGCAAGTCGCGACGTCGATCGCCGTCTACCTCCCGGCGGCGAAGATCGCCGACCGCATCGGCCGCAAGCCCGTCGTCGTGGCCACGTTCCTCTGCTTCTCGCTCTTTCCCGTCGCCGTCGTGGCCGCGTCGACCTTCAAATTGATGATCGCCGCGTTCGTCGTCGGGGGATTACGCGAGATCGGCGAGCCGGCGCGGAAGGCGCTGATCGTCGACCTGGCCCAGCCGGTGCTTCGCGCAAGGACCGTGGGGCTGTACTACCTGATCCGCAGCGTCGCCATCACGCCGGCGGCGTTCGTCGGCGGGCTATTGTGGGAGCGGCAGCCGTCGTTGCCGTTTCTTTTCGCCATGGGCGTCGGCCTCTTCGGCACACTGCTGTTCGCGTTGACGGTCGACGAAGGAGGATTGTGATGTTTGCGCTCGCGTTGCTCTTTGCCACCTGGACCGGCGTTGCCGATGCTTTGGGACGCGCCGGCGCGGAGATGCCGGGCGGCGTCTACAAGGTGTCGTTCCCGCGCTCGGACCTCGACGTCGTCGCTGCCGGCGTGCACGTGCGGCCGGCCCTCGCCCTCGGGTCGTGGGCCGCGTTCGTCCCGACGGCGCACGGCACGATGGTCATGGGCGACCTCGTGCTCGCCGAAGACGAGGTCGACGGCGTCATCGATGCGCTGCAGGCGGGCGGCATCGAGCAGAGCGCCGTGCACAATCACCTCCTCGGCGAGTCGCCGCGCGTCGTCTACGTCCACTTCGACGGGCACGGCGACGCGGTCAAGCTGGCGAAGACGCTGCGCGGCGCGCTGGACCGGACGAAGACGCCGCCGGCGTCGCCGCCTCCGCAGCCGCGCGCCGTCCTGGCCCTCGACGACCTCCTCGGCTCGAAAGGCAAAGTCGTCGGCGACGTGGTGCAGTACAGCTTCCCGCGCAAGGAGACGATCAAGGCCCACGGCGTCGTCATCCCGCCTGCCGCCGGCGTCGCCACCGCCATCAACTTCCAGCCGACGAACGAGGGGCGCGCCGCCGCCACCGGTGACTTCGTGCTCCTCGGTTCCGAAGTAAATCGCGTCATCCGCGCGTTACGTGCGGGTGGCATCCGCGTCACGGCGCTCCACAGCCACATGCTCGACGAGCAGCCGCGGCTCTTCTTCATGCATTTTTGGGGTGAGGCCGACGCGTGGACGCTGGCGCGGGCGCTGCGCAAGGCGCTCGATGTCACAAAATAGAACGTCTATGAAACCTGCTCAGACCATTCGCCTGACGCCCGGCAAGCGCGTTCTCTTCCTCACCAAAGACCCGGAGCTCATCCGCAAACAGCTGCGCGGCGAGCTCGATCTACAGATGAAGGACCTCCGCGTCGAGGACCTCCTCGACGACATCAACACCGACGCCATGACGCCGGCGTGGGTCTGCTTCGATCACAAGCCCGAGGACATCGCGCGCAACGCCTACGCGGGGCTCATCGTCAACGGCGAGCGGCTCTTCGAGCGCGACGCGCTGAAGAGCGGCAACTTCGAGGTCATCGTCAGCGGCTACCGCAAAGGCGTCGGCAGCTCGCGCGAGACGGCCACGCAGTGCGAGCTGTGGAGCGGCATCCGCATCGCCGTGGCGGCGTCGTTCGCGCCGATCCATGCGGGCAACAACATCAATCAAGGGTTGTTGATGGCGGACCACGACATGCTCGTGCGGCTGCAGGCGGGCGAGGGGATCGCGATCGACGAGTTCTGCAAAGGACACGACGCCATCTCGCAGCTCATCATCAAAGAGGGTGGGCTCTTCCCGTTCTCCAAGGCCATCGCGCGCGGCGACGTGGCGCTGCCGTCGCCCGACACGCCAGCGCGGCCGATGACGATGGGGGAGAAGATCCTCGCGCAGCACCTCCTCGGCGGCGGCAAGTACGTGAAGCCGGGCGACGCCGTCGTCGTCAGCGTCGACGGTGGCTACTCACACGAGTTCACCACCGCGCAGGTCCACTACTTCCTCGAAGAGGAGTACGGCCCCGACTACGCGATCAAGAACCCGCAGAAATTTGCCGTCTTCGAGGACCACCTCATCTACGCCGACGAAGTGCCGAAGATGCGGCCGTTCCTCGACAAGATCGGCACGCTGCGCGGCTTGCAGCGGGAGTTCCAGAAGCACACCGACTGCCGCGATTTTTCGGCCGAGGGGCATGTGTCGCCGGGGATTTGCCACGAAGTGGCGAGAGAGTTCATCGTCGATCCGGGCGACTTCATCCAGGCAACGGACAGCCACACCTGCATGGGGGGCGTGAACAACGCGCTGGCGTGGGGCGTCGGCACGACGGAGTACGCGAACCTCGTGCACGCCGGCTTCACCATGGTGGAGGTGTCGGAGTCGATCCGCTTCGAGCTCACCGGCGCGCTGAAGCCGAACGTGACGGCAAAGGACGTGATGCTGCACATCCTTCTGCAGTACGCCAAGCCGCAGCTCACGCTCGACCGGATCATGGAGTTCACGGGGCCGGGCGTGCGGTCGCTCTCGCTCGACGAGCGCGCCACGCTGGCGAACATGGCCACGGAGTGCTCGGCGCGCACGGCCATCGTCGAGGCGGACGAGAAGACGTTCGCGTGGATCGCGGCGATGCGGCCCGGCGTCGACGTCGAGGCGCTGCGCGCCCGCGCCGTCGCCCCCGATCTCGATGCCGAGTACGCCGGCGGGGTGCACGTCATCGACCTCTCGGCGATCGAGCCGATGGTCGCGCATCCGGGCGATCCCGACCGCGGCATTCCGTCCGATCCGACGAACGGCGCGACGGTGGCGGAAATCGGCGACGTGAAGATCGACATCGCCTACGCCGGCTCGTGCACGGCGGGGAAGATCGACGACCTGCTCTTCTATCACCAAGTGGCGAAGGAGGCGGTCGACAACGGTCTCCGCGTCGCCGACGGCGTGAAGTTCTTCATCCAGTTCGGCTCACAGGCAGTGGAGACGTTCGCGCGCGACAACGGCCTCGTCGACACGTTCGAGCGCGCCGGCGCGACGGTGCTGAACCCCGGCTGTGGCGCCTGCATCGGCTGCGGCCCCGGCGTGTCGGAGACGGGCGGCGAGGTGACGGTGAGCGCGATCAACCGCAATTACAAGGGGCGCAGCGGGCCGGGCAAGTTGTGGCTGGCGTCGCCGCTGACGGTGGCGGCGAGCGCGTTCACGGGGAAGATCACGGCGTATAGGCCGGGGATGTTCGTTCGGGAACTAGCGGTTAGCGATTAGCGGTTCGCGGTTAGGGTGCGCGGCGGTTCCTAATCGCCAACCGCCAAACGCTAACCGCTACTCACGCCTCTTCCATCGTGCAGAGCAGTGGAAACTCGTGCTCGCGCGCGGCGGCCGTGGTCTTCGACACTTTCATCTCCGCCACCTCGAACGTGTAGATGCCGGCCACGCCGACGCCGCGCACGTGGACGTTGAGCATGACCTGGATGGCTTGGTCCTCGGTCATGTTGAAGATCGACTCGAGGATCTCGACGACGAACTCCATCGTCGTGTAGTCGTCGTTGTGGAGGAGCACTTTGTACAGCTTCGGCTGCTCGACCTTCTCCTCGGCCTCCGCGACCGGCATTTCGTCGTACTGCGGCAGCATGGCCTCATCATAGTTTCATGTACGAGATCCTCCAGCACACCGCGGACGTCCGCCTGCACGTGACGGCCTCGACGCTGGAAGAGCTGTTCGCGGACGCGTTGCGGGGACTGATGGAAGTGATGGGCGGGGCGGCGGCCAGCGACACGCGAACGGAGCAGGTCGAGCTCGAATCCGTCGACGTCACCGCGCTCCTCGTCGACTTTCTCAACGAGGCCCTCGTCCGCGCGCACGTCCAACGCCGCAGCTTCACCGGCGCGTCCTTCGCAACGCTCACCGAGACGCACGCCGCCGCCACGCTGACGAGCGTCCCGGCCGAATTCGAAGAGGACGTGAAGGCCGTGACGTATCACGAAGCCGAGGTGCGGCGCGGCGAGAACGGCTGGACTACGATGCTCGTGCTGGACATCTGATGCGCAAGCAGGACCTGGAGCGCCTCGACGACTTCCTCTGGGAGATTCCGCGCACGTACCGCGGCGACATGCGCGTGCCGGGGCGGGTCTACACGACCGAGCGGATGCTCGAGCAGATCGTCGGCGACCGCTCGCTGGAGCAGCTCGTCAACGTCACGACGCTGCCGGGCATCCAAAAGTACGCCATCGCCATGCCGGACGTGCACGAAGGCTACGGCTTCCCGATCGGCGGCGTGGCCGCGGTCGACGCGGACGACGGCGTGATCTCGCCCGGCGGCATCGGCTACGACATCAACTGCGGCGTGCGGATGCTGCGCACGCGCAAGACGCTCGCCGAGGTGAAGCCGGAGCTGCGGAAGATCGCGCATTCGATCGCGCGGGAGATTCCCTCGGGCGTCGGCCGCGGCGGTCCGCTGAAGTTGAAGGGGGGCGATCTCGATCGCATCCTCGCCGACGGCGCGAAGCGCGCAGTGGAGATCGGCTACGGCGAGGCCGCGGACCTCGATCGCATCGAGTCCGGCGGCCGCATCCCCGGCGCGGATCCCGACAAGGTCTCCTCCGACGCGAAGCAGCGCGGGCACGACCAGCTCGGAACGATCGGCAGCGGCAACCACTTCGTCGAGATCGACGTGATCGACACGGTGTACGACGACGAAGAGGCGGCGCGCCTCGGCATCGCCCACGGCTCGATCGTCGTGCAGATCCACACCGGCTCCCGCGGCCTCGGGCACCAGGTCGCGACGGACTTTATCCGGCGGATGATGCAGGCCATGCCGCGCTACGGCATCCATCTGCCGGACCGCGAGCTGGCGTGCGCGCCGATCCAGTCGCCCGAGGGGGAAAGCTACCTCGCGGCCATGTCCGCGGCGGCGAACTTTGCGTTCGCGAACCGGCAGATCATCACCGCCGGGATCCGGCGCGCCTGGCCGGAGCCGATCGAGATCGTCTACGACGTCGCGCACAACATCGCCAAAGTTGAAGAGCACGACGGGCGGCGCCTCGTCGTCCACCGTAAGGGGGCGACGCGGGCGTTTCCGGGGCAGCCCGTGCTGATCCCCGGCAGCATGGGGACGGCGTCGTATCTCCTCGCCGGGCTGCCGGGGGCGATGGATCAGAGCTTCGGCTCGTCGTGCCACGGCGCGGGGCGGCTGATGTCGCGCACGCAGGCGAAGAAGCAGATCGACGGCCACGAACTGCGCCAGCGGCTGGAGCGGATGGGCATCGTGGCCGAGGCGGCGTCGACGAAGGGATTGGTGGAGGAGGCGCCGGAGGCCTACAAGGACGTCGACGCGGTTGTCGGCGTCGTCGCGCAGGCGGGGATCGCGAAGAAGGTGGCGCGGCTGGTTCCGGTGGCGGTGGTCAAGGGATAACGGCGAGCAGCGCGCGCAGCTCCTCCGGCAACTCCGACTCGAACGTCATCGCCGCGCCGCTCTTCGGATGCGGAATGGTGATGCGCGCGGCGTGTAGCGCCTGGCGGTGCAGCGACGCGATGGCCTTCTGCACGCGCTTGTCGGGGATGCCGCGCCACTGCGGGCCGGAGTAGACGGGATCGCCGACGATCGGGTGCCCGAGGTGCTTCATGTGCACGCGGATCTGATGCGTGCGGCCGGTGCGGAGACGGCAGCGCACCAGCGCCACGTAGCGGCGCGGCTCGACGACCTCGTACTCCGTGACGGCGGCGCGGCCGCCGGCGACGACGGCCATACGCTTGCGCTCGCGCGGGTCGCGGCCGATCGGCGCGTCGACGGTGCCGCGCGGCGGCGCGGGCGTGCCGTAAACGATGGCGAAGTACTCCTTCCGCACGGCGTCCGTGTTCCACGCCGCCGTCAGCGCGCGGTGGGCCTCGTCGTTCTTGGCGATGACCATGACGCCGCTCGTGTCTTTGTCGAGGCGGTGGACGATGCCGGGGCGGAGCTCGCCGCCGACGCCACTCAAGTCACGCACGTGAAAGAGGAGGGCGTTGACGAGCGTGCCTTCGCTGTGTCCCGCCGCGGGGTGGACGACGAGGCCGGCGGGCTTGTCGACGACGACGAGGTCGGCGTCTTCGAAGAGGATCGTGAGCGGGAGGTCCTGCGAGGCGGCGGTGGCGGCGGCGGGCGGCGGGACGTCGACGTCGACGTGCTGTCCGGCACTCACGCGCAGTGACGGTTTGGTCACGGTCTTTCCGTCGATCGACACTCGTCCATCGTCGATGAGCTTGGCGACAAAGCTCCTGCTATGTTCGGGATAGACCGCAGCGACGGCGCGGTCAAGACGTAGTCCGTCGTGCTCTGGTGCGAAGGTGCGGCTCATGCTACGATCCCATTTTCTACGACCAGATCCCTTACGATGACCCAAACGAATTCGATGGCTGCAACGTACATCCGGGGTACGTCGGGATTTCCGTGCAACAGTAGGTACAATGCCGGGGCGTAAGCGCTTCGGCAGCGGTACAGTCGAATCACAAAACTCTACGTGGTAAAGGGGAGATTATGGGTAAGTTCATGAAAATGGGTGTGGCGTTGGCGAGCATGCTGTGCGCCGCGGGAGCGTTTGCAAACAACTTCCGCGTGTCCGACCAGGTTTACGTTCCGGTCGCCGGCCACGCCGCAGGCTCGGGCGGCAAGACGTTCGTCACCGACGTCTTCATCTCGAATCTGGAGAGCGATTCGGTCGACGTCTCGGTCACGTACGTCGACTTCTCCGGCAACATCACGCAGTTCAAGCCGGGTGTGAACGGCTACTCCTTCACGCTGGCGCCGTTCGAGCGCCGCGAGATCATCGACTTCGTCGCCGCGCCGAAGAGCTCGGGCGGTCTGGCCAATAGCTCCGGCATCGGCCAGCTGGTCTTCAACGGCTGCAAGGCCTCCGCGGACTGCACCCCCGACCAGACCACGGGCGAGAACACGAATTTCCGCAACATCAGCGTCGAGACCCGCATCTACTCGGTCGACAACGCGAACGCCTCGAACCCGTCGGTCGCGCCCAGCAACGGCCAGCTCTTCGCCGGCCTGCCGTGGTACGCCTACGTCTCGTCCAACTCGAACGTGACGGGGCTCGACAAGGTCTTCATCACCGGCCTCCGCAACACCGGCGGCGCGGGGCAGACCGGCACGTACCGCACGAACCTTGGTCTCTCCAACGCCTCGCAGTTCTCGACGACGACGCTGCTGCTCAAGCTCTTCGACGGCAAGACCGGCGCGGCCATCGGCGATCCGGCCGGCAAGCAGATCACGCTCGGACCGCTGCAGCCGTTCCAGAACGGCGTCGCGGCGCTCTTCCCCCCCTACACCGGATCGACGGCGACGAACGCGTACGTGACGATCGAGCAGGTCGGCGTGTCGAAGACGAGCGACGCCGACGCCAACGGCTGCAGCGACGGCTGCCCGGCCTTCTTCGCCTACGGCTCGCTGCTGGACAACGCCACCGGCGACGCCATCACCCTGGAGTCGCAGTACTTCAAGCCGCTGACGAACGCCGACATCCAGTGCATCTACAACCTGACCTGCAAGGACGGGACGCGCAAGCCGCGCCGCGCCGCCAAGCACTAAGGGTTTCCGATTTCGCAAGCAAAGGGCCGCGCGCGAGCGCGGCCTTTTGCGTTGGGGGGACTACAATTCCGCTCATGGGACGGGTCGTGATTGCGGAATACGATGCGGCGCAGAATGCCCTCCGGCTTGCCGAGGCAGTACCCGGGCTGAAGGACCACGACAGGGTTCGTGTGGCGATCGAGCCATCTGAGGTGGGCCGTTTGTCGCCTGCGGATGCCCTTGCGCGGCTTCAATCATTGAACGCGCCGGCGGGCGATATTGATCAGATGCTCGCCGAAATCGAAGCCGGACGCCGGTGATCGTCTTCATCGACTCGAACATTCCGATGTACGTGGCGGGCCGGACTTATTCGTAGCGCTCTGTCCGCGGGTATTCGACGTCACACTCACTGATACCGACCGAGCACGCGATCTGTTGATGGACGTTCGCGGCCTGTCGGCTCGGGATGCACTGCACGCGGCGGTGATGTTGAATCATGGCGTGGAGTGGATTGCCACATTCGATCGAGGATTCGACGCCGTCAGCGGGATTCGCCGCTTTGTTTGAGGGCCGGCGGGACGCCGGCGGCGACCGGTCCGTGTATCATCACCCGTTCAAATGCAGCCGCGAACGCGCCGTGTGCAGCGGATTCACTTCCCGCAGCCGCTGACCGGTCGTCTGGGCATGACTGAGGTCCGGCTCATCGACCTCAGCGTGCTCGGCGCCCGCGTCGAGCATGCATTGCCCCTCGCCACGGGTGGGCACTCGCGCATCGCCTTCGAGTGGGACGGGGAGAAGCTCGGCGCCGACTGCCGTATCGTCCGCTCCAAAATCGAGAAGAGCATTCACCGCTCCGGCATCGAGTTCGTCGACCTCCCGCCGAAGACGCGCGAGATCATCCGGAGTCTCATCGAGGCGCACCTCCGCCGTGCCTTCGACGAGCAGCGGCGCGCGGCGCGCGACCTCATCCTCCCGCCCCTCGACGCTATCGCCAGCATCGACAACGGTTACGTCTGTCTCACCCTCGACGGCGGCGCCTGGCTGCGCAAGCGCACGCACGACCCGGGGCAGCCGCACGAGGGCTTCACCGTCTCGGCCGACGAGACCGACGCGCAAATCGAGCTTCTGAGGGAAACTTACGAGCGCACCGACGCCCACGGACGCAAGCTCATCCAGATCTTCGCCCAGCTTTCCATCGTCGACGCCGAGGGGAATCCGGACCAGGGGCACCGTGTTGTCGGCCTCGCGCAGTAAGTGGTAGAATTCACGAGCTTTCGAAGTGCTTTCTCGAAAGCGGCCGTTCGGCCGCTTTTTTTGTTCTAAGGGAAAAATGACCGCGTTGCCGGGTCGGGTTGAAGAAGAGATCGAGAAAATCGTCTCGTCCGAGGGCCTCGAGCTCGTGCACATCGACTATCGAAAGCAGGGGCGGGGTTGGTTGTTACGGGTGGACATTGACAAAGAAGGGGGGGTAACGCTGGCGGACTGCGAGCTCGTCTCGCACCAGGTCAGCGCCTACCTCGACGTGGAGGACGTCGTGCCGGCGGAGTACGAGCTGCAAGTCTCGTCTCCGGGGCTCGACCGGAAGTTTTACAAGGAGAGTGATTACCGGAAGTTCCTCGGACGAAGGGTGCGGGTGCAGACCACGAAGCCGATTCGCGGGTTGCACGTCATCGTCGGCCGGCTCGAAGAATTCGATGGCAAAGAGATCGTGGTGACGGATCCACAGGCGAAACGCGATCCGCGCTACGTCGTCCCCTTGGCGGACATCAAGGAAACTCGGTTGGAAGTGGAGATCTGAGCGGCAATGTTTGACGAGAACCTCAGTAAAGGCATCAAGGCGCTGGCGTACGAGAAGTCCATCGACGTCGAGCGCGTGTTCAAGGCCCTCGAGGACGCGCTCGCCACCGCCGCGCGCAAGTACTACAAGACGCGCGAGCCGATGGAGACCGTCATCGACCGGAACAGCGGGCAGATGACGATGTACGTCGTCAAGGAAATCGTCGAGAACGAGGACCAGATCGAGGACCCGCAGGCGCAATGGACCCTCGACCAGGCCCGCAAAGTCAACCCTGACGTGGAGACCGGCGGCACCATCCGCCTCGACTACCTCACCAAGGAAGTGGTCGACGTCGTGCGCGACTCCAACACGCAGATCCGCACCTACGAGGCCCAAAAGATCGACCCGGAGGTCGAGCAGGGCGACGAGGTGCACATCCCCCTGACCAAGTTCGACCACGGCGACAAGAAGAAGATCGCCGAGGAGTTCGGCCGCATCGCCGCGCAGTCGGCCAAGCAGGTTCTGTATCAGAAGGTCCGCGAGGCCGAGCGCGAGAAGGTCTACAACGAGTTCAAGGACAAGGTCGGGGAGCTGGAGAACGGCTACGTCAAGCGCTTCGAGCGCGGCGACATGATCATCGACCTCAACGGCAAGACCGAGGGGATCATCCCGCGGTCGCAGCAGTCGCGCGCCGAGCGCTACTCCCAGGGCGACCGCATCAAGGCCGTCATCGTCGACGTCCACACCCAGCCGAAGGGACCGCAGGTCGTGCTCTCGCGCACCGACCCGCGCCTCCTCATCAAGCTCTTCGAGATGGAAGTGCCGGAGATCTACGACGGCACGGTCGTGATCAAGGGCGCGGTGCGCGAGCCGGGCGAGCGCGCCAAGATCGCGGTGATGTCGCGCGAGCGCGACGTCGACCCGGTCGGCGCCTGCGTGGGCATGAAGGGCTCGCGCGTGCAGTCGATCATCCGCGAGCTGCGCGGCGAGAAGATCGACATCATTCCCTGGCACGACGACATCGTGAACTACGCGCAGAACGCGCTGGCGCCGGCGAAGATCACGCGCGTGTCGGTGACGAGCGACGAGTCGGCCCACCGGCCGCACCTCGACGTCATCGTCGACAACGACCAGCTCTCGCTGGCCATCGGCAAGCGCGGCTTGAACGTCCGCCTCGCGGCGGAGCTCATCGGGGCGAAGATCGACATCAAGTCCGAGGAAGAGGTCAAGGGCGAGGTCGCTGACGCGCTCACTGCGATGCTGCAGGAAGCGATGGCCGAGGCGCGCGCCGCGACGAACGTGCACGACATCGAGAACATGCCGGCCGAGTGGGCCGATAAGCTCGAGGATGCCGGCTACGACGACCTCGACTCCGTGGTGAACGCGTCGATCGAAGACCTCACCGCGATTCCCGATGTCGATGAAGACCTCGCGCGGCAGATGATCGAGGTGGCCCAGAAGCACGAGCAGCTCACCGAGGAGCCCTCGGAGGAGCCGAGCGAAGAAGAAGAGTACGAAGAGGAGACGCCGGCCGAAGAAGAGCCGGCGGCGGCCGAGTGATGTAAGCCGAAGATCAAAGGGAGATTGAATGGCGGCAGCAAAGATTCGAGTGAGCGACATTGCAAAGCGGATGGGAAAGTCCGAGAAGGACGTCATCTTCCAGCTCCAGTCGCTCGGCGCGGAGATCACTGATCCGAATCAGGCCCTCGAGCCTGAAGTGATCCAGGCGCTCATCACGGGCAAGAAGCTGAGCACGCGCAGCAAGAGCGTGATCATGCGCGAAGACAAACCGCAGCCGGCGGCGAAGAAAGAAACCGTCGTCCGTCCGCCGCGGCCGATCATCAAGCCGCCCGTGCGCGCGAAGAAGGAAGTGCCGGTCGAAGAGATGCCGGCCACGCCCGCGCCGCCGCCGGTCATCATCCCGGAGTTCATCCAGGCCGCCGAGGACGAGGAGCGCGCAGCGAAGGAAGCGCCGGCTCCCGTCGTCGAGAAGCCGCGCGTCGTCGAGCCGCCCGCCGAGCAGCCGCAGCCTGTCGCTGCC
>DATELQ010000059.1:0-18288 GCA_035276475.1 Thermoanaerobaculia bacterium
GATGTCGGTGCAGAGGGTGGCGGTGTCGGCGGCGGTGAGCTGCACGGAGGGATCGTGCACGGCGGGGGTGAAGACGCGCGCGTTGTGCAGCTCGACGATGGCGTGGCTCCCCTTCTCCGCGATGCCTGTGATGGCGATGCCGCCGAGTCGCTGGAGGTTCGTGTCGGTGAGGGAGACGGCGAGCGTGCTCGTGTCCGTCGAACGGAGATCGATCCCACCGCCGACGTTGTCGTTCAGGTCGCAGTTCTTCATGGCCACGTCGAGCGCGGAGAAGCCGTTCGTGCGGGCGCGGAAGAGGAACGGCGAGTTCTGCGGCTGATTCGGAGCGGAGAAGGTGCAATGGTCGAACGCCAGGCGCGCGCGGTTGAAGCGCTGCTCCACCGCGACGCCGCCGCCGTCGGCGAACTTGCAGATGTTGAAGGTCACGTTGCCGCTCAGCTCCTGCAGCAGCGCGCCGGAGCGGCGGAAGTCGGCCTGGCGAATCGTGAGGTCGCCGACGTTATTCGCCACGAGGCCGTTCTTCGAGCCGCCGTCGACGACGATGTTTTCGAGCGTCGCGCCTTTGACGTGGCGCAGGAACAACCCGCCGCGGCAGACGACGTCCGCGACGGCGCTCAAGTCCTCGGGGCATTGCAGCTTGCCGGCGACGGCGCCGCTCTCGACGATCTCGACGTTCGCGATCTTCACCGGGTCGGACTGCTCGATGCGGATGCCGTAGGCCTGGGCGTCGCGGATCGCGCCGCTGTTGACGGCAAAGCGTCCGTGCATCCCGTTGACGTTGATCCCCTCGGAGAGCCGTCCGGGCGGGAGGGCGGCGGCGGTGACGTTCTCGAGCTGCACGTCGACGGTGGAGTTGACGATGTGGACGGCCGGGGCGTTCGTCGCCGCGATCTTCGTGCCGGCGGCGACGCTCACTTTCTTCGAGTTTTCGATGACGAGCCCGCGGCCGCCGTGCGTGACGATGGAGAGCGGCTCGTCGAAGACGACTGTACCGACGACGCCGGAGACGTAAATGGCGTCGCGCGCGGCGTCGTCGATCTTGATCGGCGAGCCTTTGCCGAACGCGATCGTCCCGGCGCTGCGGCCGCTCAGGGCGATGACGCTGCCGAAGCTGCCGGAGATCGGAAAGTGCTCGACGGTGACGTTGCCGGAGCCGCCGTAGATCGTGATGCCGCTGGCGCGGTCGGCGGCGATCATGCCTCCCCCGGCGATGGAGATCGCGCCGTGCGTCTCCTGCAGGGCCATGGCGTAGCCGTCGCGCGACGGCCGGAACCAGACGTTGCGAAACGTGAGCGCGCCGTCGGGCATCGAGGCGACGACGCCCGCGCCTTTGTCGGCGATGCTCGTCAGACCGGCGACGACGTTGTCGCCGGCCATCGTGATCGTGCCGTGGATCGACGGCCCCGGCCCCTGCACAGCGGCGACGATCGGCGCGTCGAGCTCCGCTTTCAGGTCGACGCGCACGGCCTCGAGCCCGTACGCGGAGCCGATGAGCATCTGCCCCTTCTTCAGCAGGATCCCTTCGTCGTACTGCGCCTCGGCGACGTAGATGACGTCGCCCAAAGCGCTGGAGGCCTGCGCCTGCGCGAGCTTGCGGAAGGGGCGGTCGCGCGTGCCGGCGCCGTCATCGGTGCGGGTTCCGTCGACGAAAACGACGTGGCGCCCGGCGGCGAGCGCGGGGAAGCAGACGAAGAAAAGCAGAGCGGCGAATCTCGCGGAGCGGGCGATCATTCGAATGTGGTACAACCGCGGTGGAGGCTATGTCATTGCTCGATCAATTGACCATTGAGACGTTCCAGCCGCTGGTCGGTTCGTCGTTCTGGATGCACATCGACGGCCGCAAGGTCGAGCTGCGGCTCACGGCCGCGCGCAAAGTGATGGAGAGCGAGGCGGCGCGGCTGGCGCGGAATCCCTTCTCGCTCTTCTTTCTCTCGCCGATGCTGTTCGATCAGCAGATCTTCCACCTCACCCACGATTCCTTCACCGACCCGCTGGACATCTTTCTCGTGCCCATCGGGCAGGAGCCGGGCGGCTACTCCTACGAAGCCGTGTTCACCTGAGGCGGGGTCCAGCGCATCAGAAAATAGACGCCGTTCGCGTCGACCTTCTCGAAGCCGAGGCGCTGGTAGAGCTTGAGGGCGGGGTTGTAGGCCTCGACGTGGATGGTGACGGGCTTCCCGGCCTTCTCGCCGCGGCGCAGGACGTCGTGGAGCAGCATCGAGCCGACGCCACTGCCGCGCCACTCCGGCATCAGGGCGATGTCGACGAGGCGGATCTGATCGCGCCATTCGTCGATCCATAAACGGCCGATCGGCTTCCCGTCGTTCTCGATGATGTTGCGCTCGACGGTCGGGTAATGAATCCCGTAGTGCTCGAACTGGGCAGCAAACTGCTGGTCGAGGAAGGCGCTCTTCTGCGCGTCGTCGAAGGGGAAATGCTGCATCTCCTCCGCGCGGGTGGAGTGGTAGAGGCGACGCATGAAGTCGTAGTCCGCGTCGGTGGCGGGGCGGACGGTGATCGCGCCCGGGACGGCGCGATCACCGGATCGGGAATCGCTCACGCGTAATCGACGCGCAGGACGAAGTGCTCGAAGCGGGCGACGTTGCCCTCGGCATCATGCAGGGCCCAGCGGCCTTCGCGGCGGTCGAGGGTGAACGCGGACCAGCGCGGGTCGCGGTCGCCCTCGAAGAGCGGGACGATGACATAGAAGCCGCGCACGAGCTTGAGCGACGATGGATCGCTGAGCATCGACAGCGTCACCGGCAGCGCGGCGGGGGCGGGCGCAGGGGCGTCGCCGCCGTGGATCATTCGGGCGGCAGGAGCCACTTTCTCCGAGGCCACGCCGACGCTGAGCGAGATCTTCTGCACCTCGTCGACGGGAACGCGGAAGCTCACCGGGCTCCCCTGGCAGCCGGTGGTACGGCTGCACGACCAGGCCCGGAACGGTGCCTCGCGGCGGGTCGCTCCGTCGAGAATCGAGTAGTTCACCAGAAGGTCGACGGCGCGGCGGGTGCGCGGGTTGTCCGTTCCGCCGCTGGCGCCGGAGACGGAGACGCGCGCGTCGCGGCCGATGAAGGTGCCGTCAGCAGCCGGAACCGACGATGCCGCCACCACGGCCGCCCCTTCCTCGGGCGGGGCGAAGCCGACAGCGAGGCGCTGCGGCACCGCCGCCTCGCCGGCGAACACCTTCGGCCCAACCGCGGCCGTGGCCACCGCGACCACTGACGAGACGACGAGAAATTCACGTCTGTCCAACTTGCTCATTGCCATCTCCTTAGCTGTGCGGCGGGAAGACGCCCTGCAACGCGATATTGAAGTTGAGGGTCAGGTACGGCTGCATGTTGTTGTGCGGCTGGTTGCCGCCGGCCGGAGCGAGCGCGTTGTCGGCGAGCGTGGTGTTCTGGTTCCCGGCGAAGTAGGCGAACGCGCCTGTCGAGCGCGCCAGCACGCGGTCCGAGGCCGGGTCCTGAAGGTCGGCGGCCGTCGACGCGGCCCTCATCTGGTGCGAGTGCGACGGGATCTCCGACTGGAGCAGCGTCACGGTCTCGCTGCCGCCGGTCTCGCCGAGGTCGTGCAGGCTCAGGCCTGGCCCCTGGCCGGGATGCATCGCCGCGCGGCCCTGCAGATCGGGCAGCGCGAACGTGGACTTGCCGTCGCCGCCGTAGGTGGTGCCGAGCAGCGAGAAGAGAGCTGTGTTCTGCGAGATTGGCAGGATCTGCCCGTCGCACCACGCCCACCCTGTCGGGGCGAAGTTGAAGGGGAAGATGCGGATTTCAGCAACGAATGGATCCATCTCTTACTCCTCGCTCATGGATTCGGGAAAAGCCCGAACAACGAAATGATGTAGTTGACGCAGAGGTACGGCTGGAAGTTCGTGTGGGGCTGACTGCCGCCGGTTGCACTGACCGCCTGCGGGCTCATGTTCACGTCGGTGACGTCTTGGATGTAGACCTTGACGCTCGGCGAGTTGGCGGTCAGGTTCGGATTGGGATTGGTGGTGTTGCCGGGATTTCCCGTCGCCAGAAACGGGTGCGAGTGGGCGGAAATCTGCGACACGGTGAGCGTGACCTGCTCCACGCCTCCCGTCTCGGCGAGGGTAAATCCGTTGCCCTGATGGAGTGGAAGACGTCCGCGGAAGTCGGGTAGAGCGAATGTGTTCTGGCCGTCGCCGCCGTAGCTCGTCCCGATGACGGTGAAAAGAACATCGTTTTCCGAGATCGGGAGGAGCTGTCCTTCGCAGAACATCCAGCCCGCCGGAGCGAAGTTTCCGGCGAACATCCGAATTTCTCCAACAAATGGTTGTGCCATCGTTTCGCTCCTTTAGTTCTGACTGGGGAAGAGGCCCTGCAGAGCAATGCAGTACGTGACGATGATGAACGGCTGCATGTTCTGGTGCGCCTGGCTGCCGCCGACGTTGGCGATCATGTCCGGACCGAGGGCCACGAGGTTCGTATTCGCGGCGTAGAGGTTGTTCGCCGCGCCCAGCAGGTTGCCGCCCGGAATGGGCGTGGTGGAGTTCCCGCTGTTCGCAAGCGCGCTGTGCGTGTGCGTGGGGAGCTCGGCGATCGTGAGCGTGTGCGCCTGCTCGCCCGCTTTTTCGCCGAGCGTGTGGCCGCTACCGACGTGAATGGGGGCGCGGCCGCGCAGGTCCGGCAGGGCGAACGTGGTCTGGCCGTTGCCTCCGAACGTCGTTCCCAGCAGCGAGAAAAGGGCTTGGTTCTGATTGATCGGCAGCAACTGCCCGTTGCACATCGCCCAACCCTGCGGCGCGAAGTTGAACGACACCAGCCGGATTTCACCCATGAATGGACTTGCCATTGCTGACTCCTCTCCTCACATCAAGGTAGCGGGCAAGCGGCACCGCCGACGAAGCCGGCGCCGCCTCCCGCGACGTTGTTCGTTGCACTGCCGGAAGCGCCGCCGTTGTTGCCGGAGACGAAGGTGACGACCGCGGCGTTGTCGTTCGCTGCGCCGGCATAGCCCGGCACCCGGAATGTGGTCAGGTTGCGCTGGCGGTAACGGAAGTCCGTGCCGCCGTTCGCGCCCGAGCCGGTGATGCTGTTGCCGGTCACGTTCGCGCAGACCAGGCCGTTGTCGGTCGAGACCGCGCCGGCCTGGATGAGGATGCCGTTCGAGGCGAACGTCCCCGGATTCGAAACGGTGTTGCCGGTGACGGTGGCGAAGAGCGACCCGCTGCCGCTGCGCTGGGCGAGGTTGATGCCGGCCAGGTTCGAGTACTGCCGGACCTGGTTGCCGGTGATGCTGACCGTGGAGATGCCGGGGCCGTTGGAGGCGACGTTGATGCCGTCGCCCTGCGACGAGCCGGAATCGACCACGGCGGCGGTGCCGATGGTGTTGTTCGAGATCGTCCCATTGAGCCGCGCCGCCGCGGTGGCGCTGGAGAGGTTCGCGGTGATGGCCGTGGAGACCGCGCCCTGGATGTTGTTCGTGGAGATCGTGTAGTTCGTGACCGAGCTGCCGGCCGTGGAGAGCGTGACGCCCGCGCCGAGGTTGCCGGCGGCGCCGGTGAGGGTGTTGTTGCTGAAGGTCACGTTCACGTTGCCGGTGGCGGTCGCCGTGGTCGCGGCCTGGAAGTGATCGCCGCGGTTGTTGGTGAACGTCGAGCCGGTGACGTTGACGGTCATGTTCGCGGCGCCGCCGGCCTGGAAGAAGAAGCCGTCGTTGCCGCTGGCGGCGTTGGTGTTCGAGAACGTGCTGTTCGTGACGTTCATCGTCATCGAGCCGGCCGTGTTGGAGATGGTGACGTTGTTGTCGAACGAGCCGCTCACCGTCGAGGAGCTCATCGCGCTCGTGCCGGAGAGGTTCGTGATCTCGACGCCGTTGTCGCCGATGGCATTGCCGTTGTTCGTGACCGACGTGTTGGCGAGCGTGAGGCCGCCGACGGTGGCGCCGCCGATGCCGTCGTCGCCGCTGCCCTGAACGCGCATCCAGGAGAGGCTGACCGGACCGCAGTTGTCGAGGCGCACGCCGGTGCCGCTGACGGCGTTGATCGTGCCGCCCGACGAGGCGCTGCCGGTGCCGGTGACGGTGAGCGCGCCGCTGCCGGTGTTGTTGAGAACGATGCCGTTCACGCCGCCCGTGGCGTCGATGCTGGTGAAGTTGAGGCCCGACGCGGCGATGGTCGAGTTGGTGACGCTGAGGCCGACGCCCGCACTCCCCTTCAGCGCGCCGCCGGCGCTGGCGATGCGCATGCCGGCCGAGCCGGTGAAGAGGCCGGTGCCGCCGACCGTGAGACCGGTGTCGCCGAACGCGCTGAGCGACGTCGCGGCGAAGTCGCCTTTGACGTTCGAGAGCGTGATGCCGTTGCCGCCGACCGGGTTGCTGGCAGTGCCGACCGAGATGGTGCCGCCGTTCACGGTCTGGAAGCCCGCAGCGGCGCCGGAGTCGAACGTCGCGCCGGTGATGTCGATGCCGTCGCCGAAGGTGTTGCCGTCGACGGTGACGTTCGCCAGCGCAGTGATGGTGAGGTTCGCGCTGCCGCCGCCGCTCCAGTTGACGCCGTTGGCGCCGCTGGAGACGACCGAGCCGTTGGTGAACGACACGCTGACCGGCGTGGTCGGAGCGATGTAGAAGCCGTCGTTCGCCGAAGAGATGGTGGTGTTGTCGACGTTCACGATCGTGTTCGTGCCGCCGGGCGAGCCGACGACGATGCCCTTGAACGCCGCCACGATGGCGTTGTCGTGGATCGAGCCGCTGACGACGCCGGCGCCGCTGTTCACGACGAGCACGCCATCGGTCGATCCGTGCAGCTCGAGTCCCGCCACCTCGGCGGCCGACACGTTCTGGATCAGCGCGGCCGCAAAGCTGGTGCTGAAGAACTTCGGCTTGTTGCCCGCCGCGACGAGGTTGTAGCTGTCGACGGTGAGGCCGACGCCTTCGCCGAGGAAGTGCTGCCCGTCCTCGAGCTCGAGGCCGGCGCCGTTCACGGTGGAGTCGTGGACGAAGATGATGTCGCCGCTGCCGTCGACATCGCCCGAGCCCGCGGCTCCGTTGAGCGACGAGAAGTCGTTGAACGGCGAGGCCGAGGTGCCGTTGCCGCCCGCCGCGGCGGAGCCGTTCACGTACCAGATCATGTGGGTGATGTTGATCGTGACGGTGCCGGTGGAGCTCTGCGGAACGCCGACCGGGGGCTGATCGCTGACGATGTACTGGAACGACGCGCTGGTCGCGCCCGGCGCGGGGATGAAGCTGAAGGTGCCGTTCGCGTTCATGTGGAGCGTGCCCGAGGCCAGCGTGCAGTCGAACGGCGCGGTGGCGTCGCCGCATCCAACGATGCCGGTCACGATCATCGAATCCCCCTCGGGATCGGTGTCGTTGTGGAGCACGCCCTTGCCGGACGGCGTGGTGCGCACGACGCTCGGCGTCGACGCGGCCGCGAGGTCGACGCGCAGCTCGGTGTTGCCGAAGGTGTCGAAGCTGTCGGCGACCGCGGTGGGCGGATCGTTGACGGCGTTGATGGTGATGGTGAAGGTGACGGTCGACGAGGTGTCGACGCCGCCGTTGGCCGTGCCGCCGTTGTCGTGCAAGGTGACGCTGACCGTGGCGCTGCCGAAAGCGTTCGGCGCCGAGGTGAACGTCAGCGTGCCGCTCGGCGAGATGGCCGGCTGCGACGAGAAGAGGGCGTTGTTGTCGTTCGTGACGATGAAGTTGACGGTCTGGCCGCCCTCGTTCGGGCCGGCGGAGATCGCCGTGGCCCACGTCGCCGAGTAGGCGCCGCTGTCTTCGTTGAGCGAGACGTCGCCGGCCGGCGTGAAGGACGGCGCGTCGTTGACGCCGGTGACGTTGATGGTGAACGTGACCGGCGACGATGTGTCGACGCCGCCGTTGGCGGTGCCGCCGTCGTCGTGCAGCGTGACGGTGACGACCGCGCTGCCGAAGGCGTTCGGCGCCGGCGTGAAGCTCAACACGCCGCCCGCCGAGATGGCCGGCTGCGACGAGAAGAGGGCGTTGTTGCTGTTGCTGACGACGAAGTTGACGCTCTGCGACGACTCGTTTGGCGGGCCGGCGGAGATGGCCGTGGCCCACGCCGCGTTGTACGCGCCGGAGTCTTCGAGGACGGTGACGTCGCCGCCCGAGATGAACGACGGCGCGTCGTTGACGGCGTTGACGGTGATGGTGAACGTGACGGGCGACGAGGTGTCGACGCCGCCGTTCGCCGTGCCGCCGTCGTCGTGCAGCGTGACGGTGACGGTTGCGGTGCCGTTGGCGTTCGCCGCGGGCGTGAAGGTCAGGACGCCGCTCGCCGAGATGGCCGGCTGCGACGAGAAGAGGGCGTTGTTGTCGTTGTTGACGACGAAGTTGACCGTCTGCGACGACTCGTTCGCCGGGCCGGCGGAGATGCTCGTGGCCCACGCGGCGCTGTACAAGCCGGAGTCTTCGTTGACGGTGACGTTGCCGCCCGGCGTGAACGACGGCGCGTCGTTCACCGCCGTGACGGTGATGGAGCTCGTCTGCGGCGCGGAGGTGTCGGTGCCGCCGTTCGCGGTGCCGCCGTCATCGTGCGCGACGACGGTGACGTTCGCGCTGCCGTTGGCGTTCGCCGCCGGCGTATACGTCAGCGTGCCGTTCGGCAACACGGCCGGCTGCACGCTGAAGAGCGACGGATTGTCGTTCGTGACGGTGAAGGTGACGCTCTGCGACGACTCGTTGGCCGGACCGGGCGAGATGCTCGTCACCCAGTTCGGAACGCTCTGCGCGCCGGCGTCTTCGAGCACGGTCTGCGTCGCGCCGATTTGGAACGACGGCGCGTCGTTGACCGGGTTGATGGTGATGTTGGCGGTGTTGTCGTTCGTGCCGCCGTTGCCGTCGTCGGCGCGGAAGACGAAGCTGTCGCTGCCGAAGTAGTCGGCATTCGGGCTGTAGGTGACGTCGGCCGTCGTCGGACCGGTGGAGATGACCGGGCCGAGGGAGCCGTGCGCCGGCGGCGTGACGATGGAGAAGGTCAGCGAGTCGCCGTCGGCGTCGCTGCCGGAGAGATGCACGGTGACGGAGTGGTCTTCATTGGTCGTGGCGCTGGCCGGATTGGCGACCGGCGGCGTGTTGCAGACGACGAAGGGGGGCGTTCCGGCCGGCACGGACGGCGCCGACGGGCTGCACACACCCGTGTGCACCTCGGGGAGCGGGCTGGTGGCCGTGCCCATGACCGGGAACGAGCTGCCGGTCGTGTTGACGGTGCCGCACGCGGTCAAGATGATCTTGCCCTGATCCCCCGGCACGAGTCCGGACGTGGAGCCGACCGGACGGACGTCGCCGGTGCCGTTGGTCCAGATCACGTTGCCGGAGTAAGAGCGGACGGTGATGTCTCCGCCGCCGCGGTTCGGATTGTTCGTGCTGGAATCGCCGATGGCGCGAATGACGGCGGTGGCGAGGTTGGCGTTGAGCTTCGAGGCGACGTCGATCGTGCCGCCCGTGTCGCCCGCCGCGGACTGCCCGGCGTCGGCGACGTTGCCCGACGCGGTGACGGCGTCGGTCGTGGAGATGATGCGGATCGTGCCGCCGTAGCTCTTCGAGTCGTGCACGCCCGGATGCGAGGTGACGACGAAGAGGCTGCCGCCCGGACCGAGCACGCTCACTGCGCCGACGGCGAAGAGGTCGACGCCCTTGTTGACCGCGGTGCCGGTCGGCGCATCGGCGCGGATGCGGCCCATGCGCGTGCCGCTGCCGCCGAGGTCGCGGCCGTCGATGAGAAGCGAGCGGCCGGAGCGGATGGCCACTTTCGCGGCGGAGTCTTTGCGCGAGAGCGCGGCCACGAGGCCCTTGACCTGAATGCCGCAGCCTTCGATCGTCACCGGACCCGCGCCGCCGTCGCCGCCCTGGGTGACGACGTTCGCGTTGGCGTTGACGACGACGGCCGGCTCGGTGAAGCTCGTGGAGCGGATCGTGATCGCGCCGCCGATCGAGTTGCCGGTGCCGCCGTCGAGGATGACGTCGGTGAGCCGCGTCGAGAGAATGGTGCGGCTCGGACCGGAGAGGACGTTGCCGTCGATGCTGGCCGCGCCGGAGGCGACGATGGTGACGTCGCCGCCGCGGGCGTTGGACGCGCCGGCGTCGATGGTCGTGCCGCTGGCGAGCGTCACGCTGCCGCCGACGGTCGCGCTGATCGCGCCGCCGGTCGCGCCGCTCGAGCTCTTCGACGCGGTGGAGACGATGGCCGTGCCGTTCAAGGCGAGGTTGCCGCCGACGTTGAGGGTGATGTTGCCACCCGTGCCGCCGCCGGTGCGGTTCTCGGCATAGAGCGCGCCGCCGGAGTTGATGGTCATGTTGCCGCTGACGGCAAACGCCATCGAGCAGGCGCTGGGGCTCGCCCCGTCGTCGTTGCAATTCACGACGCCGTTGACGATGAGGTTCCCGTCGCTGACGGTGAAGACGCCGTTGGCGACGCCGTCATGATCGAGAGAGGAGCCGTCCAGCGCCGCAAACGACGTCGTACCGGTGATGGTGACGTCGTGGGCGAAGACGGCAGGCGCGGCGATGAGCGCGCAAAGAGACAGAAGGAGTCTGAGCGACGGGGATCGCATAGAACAATGGCCTCCGTTCCACTTCCAAATGCCTTTGTTGGACCGAGCGGGAAAAAAATTGCCGGTGCGACGTGCTACCGCACCGGCATCTGTTGGATTGCAGACAATCTAAGGCGACTTCACCGCGCGCGCAAGTGCTGAATGGCTTCTACCAAATATTTATCCTCGCGGCGGGAAAACGCCCTGCAGGGCGATGCACATGTTCAAGGTCAGATACGGCTGCATGTTGTTGTGCGGCTGGTCTCCCCCCGCGGGCGCGAGGGCGTTGTCCGACAGCGTCGTGTTCTGGTTGCCGGCGAAGTAGGCGAACGCGCCGGTTGAGCGCGCGAGCACGCGGTCCGAGGCCGGGTCCTGCAGGTCGGCTGGCGCCGACGCGGCCCTCATCTGATGCGCGTGCGACGGGATCTCCGACTCGAGCAGCGACACGGTCTCGCTGCCGCCGGTCTCGCCGAGGTCGTGCAGGCTCAGCCCGGGGCCCTGGCCGGGATGCATCGGCGCGTTGCCCTGCAGGTTGGGGAGGGCGAAGTTGGACTTGCCGTCGCCGCCGTAGGTGGTGCCGAGCAGCGAGAAGAGCGCGGTGTTCTGCGACAGCGGCAGGAGCTGCCCGTTGCAAAACGCCCAACCTTTCGGCGCGAAGTTGAAGGGGAAGATGCGGATTTCAGCAACGAATGGATCCATCGTTTTCTCCTCCTAGGTCTGGCTCGGGAAGATGCCGAAGAGCGAGATGATGAAGTCGACGCAGAGGTACGGCTGGAAATTGTTGTGAGGCTGGCTGCCTCCGGTCGAGCTCACCGCCTGGTTGCTCATGTTCACATCGGTGACGTCCTGGATGTAGACCTTGACGCCCGGCGAGTTGGCGGTCAGGTTCGGATTGGGATTGGTGGTGGTGCCGGGATTCGCGGTGGCCAGGAACGGATGCGAGTGCGACGGGATCTGGGAGGTCGTCAGGGTGATGGTCTCGGCGCCGCCCGTCTCGGCCAGCGTGAAGCCGTTGCCGAAATGCAGCGGAATGCGTCCGCGCAGATCGGGCAGGGCGAAGGTCGACTGGCCGTCGCCGCCGTAGGTCGTGCCGATCAGGTTGAAGAGGGTCTCGTACTCCGAGATGGGAAGAAGCTGTCCTTCGCAGAACATCCAGCCCGCCGGCGCGAAGTTTCCGGCGAACATCCGAACTTCTCCAACGTATGGTTGCGCCATCGTTTCGCTCCTTTAAGTCTGACTCGGGAAGATGCCCTGCAGGGCGATGCTGAAGTTGAGGACGAGAAAGGGCTGCATGTTCAGGTGGGCCTGGCTGCTGCCGACGGGGGCGATCATCGAGGGGCCGAGGGCCACTAGGTTCGTCGCCTGCGCGTAGAGGTTGTTGGCCGCGCCTAGGAGGTTGCCGCCGGGAGTCGGCGCGGTCGCGTTGCTGCTGTTGGCCAGGGCGCTGTGGGTATGAGTGGGGAGCTCCCCGATGGTGAGCGTGTGGGCCTGCTCGCCGCCGCGCTCGCCCAGGGTGTGACCGCTGCCGAAGTGAATCGGCACGCGGCTACGGAGGTCGGGAAGAGCGAAGTTGACCCGGCCGTCGCCGCCGTACGTCGTCCCCAGGAGCGAGAAGAGCGCCTGGTTCTGATTGATCGGCAGCAACTGCCCGTCGCACAACGCCCACCCTTTCGGGGGGAAACCGAAGGACATGATCCGAATCTCCGAGAGAAATGGTTCAGCCATCTTGACTCCTTTTTTAGTTGGACGTGGGAGCGGACCGATTGCTGCGCATCATAAACGAAAACGGCGGCCAACAAGCCGCCGTTTTCTCATTGCTTGGTTCGTGTGGCCGATCAGGGCACCGTGCAGGCCGCGCCGCCGATGAAGCCACCGCCCGTCGGTGTGTTGTGATCCGCGGCACCGGTCGTCACCGTGTTTCGTCCCTTGATGAAGTTGATGACCGCGGTGTCGTCGGTGTTCGCGCCGCCGTAGCCCGGGAGGCGGACGGTGGTGGCCATGCGCTGGCGGATGCGGAAGTCGGTGGTACCGCCCGCGCCGACGCCGGCGAAGCTGTTGGCTAGAGCGCCCGCGCCGCCGAGGTCGATGCACATCGTGCCGCTGTCGCCGCTCGCGGCGCCGGCGGAGATGAACATTCCTTGCGCGGCGAAGGTGCCGGGGTTGGCGATGGTGTTGCCGTAGATGTTGGCATGCACGCTGGCGCTGCCTGAGCTCTGGGTGATGTTGATGCCGGCCAGGTTCGAGTACTGCCTGATCTGGTTGCTCTGAATCAGCGCGTGCAGGTTGCTGCTGTTGATGGCGGTGATGTTGATGCCGTCACCCTGCGATGAGCCGGAATCGACGGTGCCGGCCGTGCCGATGATGTTGCTGCTGACCGTGCCGTGGAGCTGCGAGGAGTTGCTCGTGTTTAGAATGATCGCCGACCCGACCGATCCGGTCATGTTGTTGCTCGAGACCGTGGTGGTGATGTTGGCCGAGCCGCCGGGGTTGACGGTGATGCCGCCGCCGAGGTCCGTGCCGCCGTAGGTCGCGCCGCGGTCGCCGGTCATGGTGTTGCTGCTGACGGTGACGTTCATCGTGGCCGAGGACACCGCGTCGGTCGTGACCTGCACGTGATCGCCGCGGTTGTGGTTGAAGGTGCAGTTGGTGATGCTCGCCGTCATGTTCGAGTTGCCGAGTCCTTGAATCTGGATGCCGTCATTGCCGAACGACGTCGAGGTGTTGCTGAACGTGCTGTTGGTGACGTTGAACGACGTCAGGTTGGTGTTGGTGTTCTGAATCCACAGGTTGTCCTCGGCGTTGCCGGTGACGGCGGAATTCGAGACGCCGCCGCTGCCGCCGACGTTCGTCAGCTCGATGCCGCGCTCCGTCGTGGCGTTGCCGTTGCTGGTGACCTGCGACGTCGCCATCGTGAAGCTGCCGACGCCGTTGCCGCGGATGCCGTCGTCGCCGCCACCGGTGATGTTCATGTTGGTCAGGCTGACGGCGCCGCCGACCGTCGTGAGGTTGATGCCCGGGCCGGTCGAGCCGCTGATCGTGCCGCCGTCGCAGTTCGCCGCGGTGGTCTTGCAATTCGCCGCGCCGTTGCCGGTGATGGTGAAGTTGCCGCTGCCGGTGCCGTTCAGGACGATGCCGGTGCCGACGCCGGTCGACGACACCTTCTGGAACGTGACGTTGGAGGCGCCGATGGTGCAGGTGATGTTGACGGCCGTGCCCGAGGTCACGGCGGTGGTGCCGCCGACGGTGTTCGTGCCGGTGACGTTGACGGTGAGAGTGCCGGTGGCGGAGAAGACGGACGCGGTGCCGTTCAAGGTCATGCCGCCGGTGAAGTTGACCACGCCGCTGCCGCTGGCGCCGGCCACCGACACGCCGGTGCCGCCGTTGCTGGTGATGAGGCCGGAGAAGGAGAGCGTGCCGCCGGTGATGCCGGAGACGTCGACGGCCTTGTTCGACGCGGTGTTCTGCGTGATCGTGCCGCCGTAGGAGACGCTGGGACTGCCGGTCGACACCTTGAACGCGGAGGCGGCGTTGCCGGTGATCGAGCCGCCGGTAACGGTCAGCGTGCCGCCGCCGGTGACGTTGGTGAGGAGGACGCCGTTCGCGGCGGCGTGGCCGGTGGAGCTGAGCGTCGCCAGCGTCGAGGCGTTGAGGGTGATGGCGTTGCCGGTGCCGTCGAGCGAGAGGGCGGTGCTGCCGACGTCGATGGAGCTGGCGCCGCTCGTATTCACGATGGCCAGCGTGCCACCGCTGCCGGCGGCCATGACCAGACCTTTGCCGGTGTTCCCGCCGCCGCCGTTGCCGTTCGCCAGGAGATCCATGTCGTCGAAGGTGAACGAGCCGCCGGTGTTCGTACCGAGGATGTTCACCATCGTGCCGGAGTAGTTGTTGTTGGTCTCCGTGATGCTCAGGTGCTTGACGGTGAGCGTGCCCGTCATGTTCTTGATCGACACGCTGGCAACGGCGGTGTTGCCGGAGGCGTTGACGGTGAGCGCACCCGCGGTGGCGCTGTCGAATTTGATCGTGCCGCTCGAGTACGTGCCGGCGGTGGCGTTGTTGATGTCGAGGAGGATGCCGCCGGTGGCGTTGTTCGTCATCAGACCGCTGTAGGTGATGTTGGCGGTGGTGGTCCCGCTGACCTTGAACGACGTCACCAGGGTGGCGTTGCTGATGGTGTAGGCGGTGCCGAAGGAGACGTTCCCCGACTCGCCGGCGATGGCGATGCCGCCGCCGCTGCCGCCGATGGTGCTGGCGTTCGCCGCCGAGGCATCGCTGAAGTTGTACGTGCCGGAGCTGCCGCTGACGTTGATGCCGGTCGACGTGCCGCTCGTGTTCACGTGACCGCTGAAGGTGATGTTGTTGGCGTTGCTGCCGGAGATCGTCACGGCATCGCCGGCGTTGGCCTGGGTGATGTTCGTGGCCCAGGAGATCGCGCCGCCGCTGCCGCCGGTGATGCTGAACGTCGAGCCGGTCGCGCCGGTGAGCGCGCCCGCGCTGGCGCCGAAGCCCGCGGCGTCGACCGTGACGGCGTTGAGCTTCACGCCGTTCGTGCCGCCGGTGGAGTTGACGTTCGCGAACGTCCCCTTGACCGTGCCGGTGGTGAGGTTGATGGCCGTGGCCGCGGTGACGTTGCACGAGGCGCCGATCGTCAGCGTGCCGAAGTTCGTGGTGTTGGTGATGCCGACCGTGGCGCCGCTGCCGCCGGTGATGGTCACGCCCGCGATCGTCAGGCTCGTGTTGGTGCCCTGCAGCGAGATGCCGGTCGTGGCCGCGCCGTTGGTGATCGTGCCGCCGTTGACGGTGACGGTGCCGGCGGCGGCGAAGTTGACCAGGCTGATGCCGGTGGCCGCGCCGGTGGTGGTGACGCTGTTGAAGGTGATGCCGGAGCCACCGACGGTGGTGCCGTTGAGCGACAGGCCGGCCGCGGCGTTGGCGGTGGTGATGTTGGCCGTGCCGCTGACGTTGACAACCCCGGCGCCCGCGGAGAAGCCGGTGCCGCTCGAGGTGGTGATGGCCAGCGTGCCGCTGAAGCTCGTGACCGACGTGGCGCCGTTCGCGCTGAGCGTGACGGCCGGGCTCGTCGTCGTGCCGAGCGTCTGCGTGCCGGTGAAGCTCACCTGCGCGAGGTTGACGCTGTTGTTGACCTGCATGCCGGTGCCGTTGTCGGTGATCGTGGCGCCGATGGTCGTGACCGACGTCGCGCCGAGGTTCGAGAAGTTGATGGTCCGCTGGCCGGCGCCCGAGGTGATGGAGTTGGTGTTGTTCATCGTGAACGCCGCCGTGCCGCCGTTGATGGTCAGGCCGAACGGCGAGTTGCTGATGGCGGTATTCGTCAGGGTGATCGTGCCGGAGGGCGTCGTCAGCACGAGGCCCGAGGCTGCGGCGCCCGCGCCCTGGATCGTCATCGTGTCCATCGTCAGGCCGGCGGTGTTGGTGCCGGTGACGCAGTTGCCCGTCGTCGGATTGCGGACGTCGAGACCCTTGACGGTGTTGCCGTTGGCGAGGGTGAGGATGTCACCCGTGGTGTTGGTGATCTGCGGCTTCGTGCCAGCGGCGACGAGGGTGTTGCCGGCGACCACGAGCGCAACGCCTTCGCCGATGAGCTGCTCGTTGTTGAGCAGCTTGATGCCGGCGTTCTGGTTCGTGGTGTTCCCGGTGCCGTTGTAGATGAAGATGATGTCGCCGGTGACGTCTGGCGTGGCGCGCGGCGTGGAGACGAAGCTCGCCGCCGTGTTGAACGGCGACTGCGACTGGCCGTTGCCGTTCACGCCGAGGCTGTTCTTCACGTACCACACGCGGCCGGAGAGATTCAGCGTGACGGTCCCGGTGGCCTGCGTCGGCGTGGCCGTGCCGCCCGTGTTCGACGTGATCGTGTAGGTGAACGAGTCGGTCGTCAGCGCGGGCTGGCCCGGACGGGCCGGCGGCGTGTAGAGGAACGTGCCGTCCGCGGCGATGGTGACGTTGTTCGATGCCGCGGGCGCGGCGCTCGACGTGACCGTGCCGGCCACGGCGGCGACGCCGCCGCTCGGGAGGTCGTTCGCGATGATCGTGCCGGTCAGCGCGACTGCCGGCGTGGCCGGCGCCGCGGTCGTGCCGCCCTGCACGTAGGCCTGCGTGTTGTCCACGAGGTTGCTGTACGTCTCGGGCTGCGTGCTCGGGTTGATGGCGATGGAGAACACAGCCGAGCCGCTGCAGTTGTTCGCATCGGTGGCGGTGACGGTGAAGACGAACGTGCCGGTCGCCGTCGGCGTGCCGCTGATCGCTCCGTTCGAAGCGAGCGAGAGGCCGGTCGGGAACGTGCCCGCAGCCGAGGTCACGGCGAAGGTGTACGGCGCCGTGCCGCCGCTGGCAGTGAAGCTCTGGCCGTTATACGGCGTGGCGATCGTGCCGGCCGGGAAGGAGCCGCCGCCGGTACGCGCCGGGGTGATGCTGCTGGCGATCGGGATGTTGAGCGTGTTCGAGTTCGAGCAGCCGTTGCCATCCGTCACATTGAGTGTCAGGCCGACCGTGCCGGAGGCGCCGGCGGTGAAGGTGATGGTCTGGATGTTCGTGGCCGAGGTGATCGTGCCGCCGGTGATCGACCAGGAGTAGGAGCTCAAGCTGTTCGGCCCGCTGGCGGTGTTGCCGGTCGAGTTCGGGCAGACCGGATTCGACGAGGGGGTGATCGTCGCCGACGGGCTTGCGTTGACGACCACGTTCGTCGTGCCGGCGGCCGAGGGGCAGCCGTTCACGGTGATCGTCACCGAGTACGTGCCGGCATCGGCCGGCGTGGCGCTGGCGCGCGTCGGATTCTGCAGCGTGGAGGTGAAGCCGTTCGGACCGGTCCACGAATACGTCGCGCCGCTGACGGTCGGGGTGAAGAGCGCGATCGTCGCGCCCTGGCAGTAGGGACCGCCGTTCGTTGCGGTCGGCGTGGCCGGTGTGGCGTTGACGACCACGTTCGTCGTGCCGGCGGCCGACGGGCAGCCGTTCACGGTGATGGTGACGGAGTAGATGCCGCCGTCGGCGGTCGTGGCGTTCGTCCGCGTCGGATTCTGCAGTGAGGAGGTGAAGCCGTTCGGGCCGGTCCACGAATACGTCGCCCCGCCGACGGCCGGCGTGGAGAGCGAGATCGTGCCGCCTTCGCAGTACGGGCCGCCGTTCGACGCGGTCGGCGTGGCCGGCGTGGGGTTGACGACGACGTTGGTCGTGCCGGCAGCCGAGGTGCAGCCGTTGACCGTGACGGTGACGGAGTAGGTGCCGCCGTCCGCGGTCGTGGCATTCGCGCGCGTCGGATTCTGGAGCGTCGAGGTGAAGCCGTTCGGGCCGGTCCACGAATACGTGGCGCCGCTCACGGTGGGCGTCGAGAGCGAGATCGTTTGACCGGCGCAGTACGGACCGCCGTTCGATGCGGTGGGCGTCGCCGGCGTGGCGTTCACGACGACGTTCGTCGTGCCCGCGGCCGAGGTGCAGCCGTTCACCGTGACGGTGACGGAGTACGTGCCCGCGTCGGCGGTCGTGGCGTTCGTGCGCGTCGGATTTTGCAGCGCCGAGGTGAAGCCGTTCGGGCCGGTCCAGGCGTACGTCGCGCCGCTGACGAACGCGGTCGACAGCGAGATCGTGGCGCCTTCGCAGTACGGGCCGCCGTTGTTCGCGGTCGGCGTGGCGGGGATGGCGTTGACGACGACGTTGGTCGTGCCCGCGGCCGAGGTGCAGCCGTTGACCGTGATCGTCACCGAGTACGTGCCGCCATCCGCGGGCGTCGCATTCGTGCGCGTCGGGTTCTGGGCCGAGG
>DATELQ010000060.1:0-7975 GCA_035276475.1 Thermoanaerobaculia bacterium
CGTCGCTTCCGCCGGGCTCGCGCAGCCGCGCCGCCACGCGCTCCGCGGCCGCCTTCAGCGCCCGCAGCGCCTCGATCGGCGAGCGGCTCTCCGCGAGTTGCTCCTGCAGAGACGCGCCGACCGCGCCTGTGACGCCATCGAGCGAAATCACTGCGTTCGCATGCTCGCCCGGCGAGACGTCGAGCAGCCGCTGCGACCACTCCGGATGAAAGCGGACCGCGACGAGCTCCGTCCCCGGCTCGCGGACGACAACGCGCGGCGTGCGCACCGGTCCGATCAAGAGCAGCTGCGGCTCGGAGACGAGCCCTCGGGCGTCGCGGCGGCAGGCGAAGGCGATGGAGAGCGCGTGATCGGGAACGACGCGGTGCTCCGTGAGCGGATCGTCGGGGGCGGCGGCGTGGACCCAGAGCGCCTGCACGTACGGCGCGAGGTCGCCGGCGTCGAACTCGGCGTAGGCGCCGAGGCGGTACGAAGGCGCGTCCATCACCGCCCCGTCGCGGAGTCCATCTTGTCGAACGTATTCTCGAACGCCGCGATCTTCCAGCCAGCCGTGGTCTTGCGCAGCGTCACCGTCTGATTCATCGTCGCGAACATCGCCGGGCGAATCGCCGACTCCACGCCGGGCGGGTTGAAGAGGACCGTCTGCACGGCATGAAGGACGATCGCGCCGTCCGCCGATTTCTCGAGCGACGTCACCGCGAACTTCGAGGGGAAGAGCGTCTGGAACATGGCCGGGCCGGCGCCGATGCGCTCCTGCGTCCCGGCGCGCGCGACGTCGGCCTCCGACATCCCGTCCGTCATCCCCGCCGCGATGGTGTAGCGCCGGTGCAGCACTTCCTCGGCGAACGCTTTGTAGCGCCGCTCCGGCGCGATCGAATTCGCGTAGTAGCGGTAGCCGATGAACGCGACGACCGCGAACAGCAGAAGAACGATCAGGCGCTTCACGGCGGATTCGTCGACGTCGACGGGATCGTGGTCGTGCCGGCCTGCGGCGGCGTGTAGGTCGAGCCGGGCTGCACCTGCACGGTGCCGGGGGAGCCGGGCGTCGTGGTTCCGGGCGAGGCCGGCGTGTACGTCGAGCCAGGCTGTATCTGCACCGTGCCGGGCGTCGGCGGACGATAGATCGTCGGCACGTTGGTCGGCGCGGCGGGCGGCGGAACGGCGTACGTCTGCGGCTGGCCGGCGGGCGCGGACGGCGACGCGATCGTCACCTTCACCGCTTCCGGATCCATCTTCGCCCCCTCGGAGCCGAAGGAGACGTGCCCTTCGCGCTTCGCGGGCGCGGCGTCGGCAGCGCCGGCGGTCTTCGGCGGCGCGACGGCGACCGACGACGCCAGCGGCGGCATGGCCGGCGCGTACGCGGCCTTGCCGATCGTGCAGGGATCGCTCGAGGTCTGCGAGAGCAGGAACTCCGCGAGGTGATCGGCGACGGAGCTGCCGTCGAGCATCGTCACGCGGCCGGCGGCGCGGTCGACGCGGACGATGCGCCGGGCCACGAGGCAATGCAGGAACGCTTGTCCGGCGTACGTCCCGTTCTTGATCCCGGCCAGCTTGACCGTCTCGTTCTTGCCGTTGATCTTGACCACGACCTCGTTCGACGACGCGGCGCCGACGCCGAGGCCGACGACGCCGCGGGGCGGCGCGGCGGCGAGCAGAGGAACCGCGAGCACTGCGATCAGGAAGCTGCGCATCAGAGAGTCTCCAGTGCCCGGCGCACGCGCGCCAGGCCGTTGCGGATGTCGTCGGGCGACACCGCCCCCGCCGAAAGGCGGAACCACCCCGTCTCCTGCTTCAGGCCGAAGGCCTGGAAGGCCACGACGGCGAAGCCGGCGCGCTCGAGCAGGAGCTTGCGGATCTGCTCGTTCGTGCTGATGCCGGCGTGGCCGATGAGATCGAATTGCGCCGAAAGATAGATCGCTCCCTGCGGATCGATGGCGCGCGCGGGGATGCCGTCGCGGCGCATGGCCTCGATGCCGTCGTGCAGCAGGTCGAGGCGCTCGCGCAGGCCGGCGATCATGGTGTCATGGTACGCCGCGACCTCGTCGCGCATGCCGAGGAAACGGGCCACGGCGATCTGCTCGGGGCGCGGCGCCCAGGCGCCGACGTGGCCGAGGATGTCGCGCATGCGGGCCACGATGTAGGGGGGCGCGACGACCCAGCCGACGCGAAGCCCCGTCGCCGCGAGCGCCTTCGACACGCCGTCGACGAAGATCGTCCACTGCGCCGCCTCCGGCACGAGCTGCGGCGGCGTGTAGTGATGGAACTCGCCGAAGGTGAGCTGCCAGTAGACCTGGTCCCACAGGAGAAAGAGCGGCCGCTCGCCGGCGGCGGCGCGGCGCGCGTTCTCGTCGACGACGAGACGGGCGATGGCCTCGACCTCGTCGCGCGCCATGACCGTACCGGTGGGATTGAGCG
The DNA here is from genome assembly GCA_035276475.1 of Thermoanaerobaculia bacterium. GTDB lineage: Bacteria > Acidobacteriota > Thermoanaerobaculia > Gp7-AA8 > Gp7-AA8 > DATDFB01. The sequence continues at coordinate 2,416 of DATELQ010000060.1, forward strand.
GCGTGCAAATGCAGATGAGGCGCGCCTCGCGCACGTGCGGGCGGATCTGCTCCGCCGTCGGGAGGAAGTTCGTCTCCGGCCCGACCGCGAGCTCGACCGGCACGCCGCGGGTGAGGTAGGTGTAGTGGTTGTTGTTCCAGGAGGGGATGGGGTAGATGACTTTGTCGCCCGGATCGACGACGGCGGCGTAGGCGGCGTAGATGATCGGGCGCGCGCCGCCGGCGATGAGCGTCCAGTCTAGGCCAAGCTTCATCCCGAACGCGTCTTCGTAGAGAGAGATCACGGCAGCGCGCATCTCTTTGACGCCGTCGGACGGCGGATAGTTCGTCTCGCCGCGGTGCAGGGCGTCGACGATCTCGCGCTCGAGCGCTTTGGGGATCGGGAACTCGTGCGGCGAGAAGTCGCCGACGGTCAGGTTGCAGACCTCGCGGCCCGCATCGCAGAGCGCGCGGACCTCGGCGGAGACTTTGAGGATCTCGGAGCCGGTGAGGCCTTGGGCGAGTTTGGAAAGACCGGAGGCGAGGTCGACGGGAGGCGCGACTGTCATGTGCCCTTCATTTTATACGCGCGGCGGATGCGCCAGAGGTCGCGCAGCGCCCGGGCGAAGTCGTGGGATTTGAGCTTGGAGCCCTTCACGTCGTGCCACCGCGTCACCGGCTGCTCGACGATGGAGCGCGCCGCGACGTCGCGGCCCCACAGCCGGACGTAGCGGGCGATGATCTCGACGTCGAAGATCCATCGCGAGAGGAAGGGCGTGGAAAAGACGTGCCGCGTGTCGCCGGTGACGCGGAAGAGCTTGGCCCCGCATTGGGTGTCGTAGACGGCGAGCCGCAGGGTCTGCGAGATGAGCGTGGCCCCGACGCGGCCGAAGTAGTGCCGCGAGGCGTGGCGGCTGATGTCGCGCCCGAGGAGGCGGACGCGCGCGCCCATGACCATCTGGACGTTGGGGCGCGTGTCGAGGACTTCGACGAAGCGGGGGAGCTCGGTCAGCGGCGTTGCCAGATCGGCATCCCAGAACCCGACGTAGTCGGGCTTCGCCTCGATGGCGGCGAGGATGCCCTGCCGCACGGCCTCGGCCTTGCCGCTGTTCTTCGCCAGGTTGACGACCTGGAACCGCGCGGGATTCTCGTCGCGCAACGACTCGAGGAGCCGCAGCGTGCCATCGCTGCTGCCGTCGTTGACGAGGACGAGCTCGAGGTCGACACCGGGAACGTCGAAGGTGCGCAGCTCATCGGCGGGGAGACGTTGCTCTTCGTTGTAGCAGGGGATGACGAGGGAGAGGCGCGACACGGCGCGGCATTTTGCTTGCGCGCCTGCCTGGGCGCAACCTATTTGCTATTTCGCAACGCCTCCAGACGCTGGACGTCGGGCAGATCCTTCTCGGCGTTGCCGGTCGCGCGTTTCACCGGATCAACTCGTCGACACCTGCGAACGCCGTGGTGACGCCGAACAGCTCGCTTTCGATCCTGCCGTTCCAGACGTCGGTCCACTCGACGCCCGGCACGCGGCTGTGGATCTCCACCCGCTGCAATCCGCCGAAGGACAGGATGTCGCCGGCAATGAAGTCGGCGGCCGTGAACTGAGGTTCAAACGATCCCCATGCCGCAACGGCGCGACGAGCCTTTTCGGCGTTCTCGAGCGTCGGCTCGATCAACACATCGAGGTCACGAGTCGTGCGGTAGGGGATGTGCGCCAGCACCGCGATCCCCCCGATCACGACGTAGGCCACGCCTTCTCTGTTGAGTGAGGCCAGGAAATCGGCAAAGTCCTTCGTCACCTGTCAGACCTCGTACCGTCCACAACTCAAACGCCGTGTCGAGCAGCGCGACCATCGCCTCGATGCGCTCCGGCAGCGTCGCGTTACGCGCGTCCTCGACTTCGGCGCGGAACGCCTCTTCGCGCGATTGATCGAGAGGAATGCGCCGGGCCGCCGATCGCGCCATGTCTACAAAGTACAGTATGTCGATGCGAGTCGAAACCATCCCCGCCCAAACCCACGGCCGCTACCTCGTGCGCGACGGTCCGCCCGAGCGGCTGCTCCTCGGATTCCACGGCTACGCGCAGAACGCCGAGATCCACATGGCCGACCTCGAGCCGGTCCCCGGCATCGACGCCTGGACGGTCGTGGCCGTGCAGGCGCTCAACCGCTTTTACATGGGGCGCTCGACCGAGACCTCGGCCGGCTGGATGACGCGGCAGGACCGCGAGCTCGTCATCGCCGACAACATCAACTATGTCCGCTCCGTCGCGGCGGCGTTCCCCGAGGCGCGGATGATCGTCGTCGAAGGCTTCTCGCAGGGGGCGGCGATGGCCTATCGCGCCGCCGCGAACCTCGACCACGTCGCCGGCGTCCTCATCCTCGGCGGCGACCTCCCGCCCGACGTCGACGGCCCGCTGCCGCCGGTGCTGATCGGGCGAGGCGAGGACGACGACTGGTACACCGACGAAAAGTTAAAGAATGACTTGAAGTCTCTCGATGGTAGAGCGCGCGTCGAGACAGCGGTTTTCAAAGGGCGCCACGAATGGACTGATGCGTTCCGGTCAGCGGCAGGGGAGTTTTTGTCGAGAGTACTGACCGGTCAACATATTGACGAGTCATCGCGCTGACAGCGCAATCTCCGGCGGACGAATTCTGTTGTAAGCCTCTCCACATGGATCGTTTAGAGCGACTCAAACTGCGCCTCAAAGAGCTTCCCGAGCGCCCCGGCGTCTACCTCCACAAGAACGCCGAGGGGGAAGTCATCTACGTCGGCAAAGCGCGCAACCTGCGCAACCGGGTGCAGTCGTACCTCGTCGGCCGCGGCCCGCGCGACATCCGCATCGAGACGCTCATCCACGAGATCGACGCCATCGACTTCGTCACCACCAACAACGAGCTCGAGGCCATCCTCCTCGAGAACAACCTCATCAAGAGCCACCAGCCGCGGTACAACATCCTCCTCCGCGACGACAAAACCTACCCGTACATCAAAGTCACGATGACGGAGGACTACCCGCGCGTCGTCTTCACCCGGCGCATCGACCGGAAGAAGGGCGACCTCTACTACGGTCCCTTCTTCGCCGGCACCGCCCGGCGGCTGCTGAAGCTGATCGCCGACCAGTTCAAGCTGCGGAGCTGCGACCTCGAGATCACCGAGGGGAAGAACGCCCTCCCGCGCCCCTGCCTCTACTACGACATGCACCAGTGCCTCGGCCCGTGCGTCGTCGGCCTGACCACGCGCGAGACCTACCGCGAGATGGTCGACGACGTCGTCCTCTTCCTCGGCGGCAAGTCGAGGGAGCTGCAGGAGCGCCTCACGCAGCGGATGTACCGCGCGGCCGAGGGGGAGAACTATGAGGTCGCGAGCTACTACCGCGACCTGATTCGCACCGTCGAGCGCGTGCAGGCCGAGCAGCAAGTCGCCTCGGCTGACGAAGAGGACGCCGACGTCTGGGGCCTCTACGAGGAAGGCGGCGACGTCGCCGTGCAGCTCTTCGTCATCCGCGACGGGAACGTCGTCGACCGCCGCGAGCTGTTCTGGGAGAAGGTTGCCGACTATCAGCCCGGGTACTTCCTCTCCGAGGTCTTGCAGCGGTATTACCAGGACAACTTGTTCATTCCGCGGGAGATCCTCTTGCCGTTCGACGTCGAGGACGAGGAGCTGCTGGCGCAGTGGCTCACCGAACAGGCGAACCGCAAGGTCCACCTGCGCGTGCCGCAGCGCGGAAAAGGCGTCGACCGGCTGGAGCTGGCGAACCGCAACGCCCGGCTGTCGCACGAGTCGCGCTTCCGCAAGTCGCAGCAGGACCGGCTGCAGATCGCTGCCCAGAAGCTTGTGCAGGTCCTCGGCTACGACCGCGAGATCGACCGCATCGAGTCGTTCGACATCTCCAACATCCAGGGCTCCGACTCCGTCGCCGGCATGGTGGTGCTGGACCGCGGGAAGTTCGACAAGAACCAGTACCGCGTCTTCAACATCCGCAGCGTCGTCGGCGCGGACGATTTCCGCTCGATGGCCGAGGCGGTCGACCGGCGGTACCGGCGGCTCCTGGAGGAGGGGAAAACCCTGCCCGACCTGATCCTCATCGACGGCGGCCGCGGCCAGCTCAACGCCGCGCTGGCGGCGCTGAAGAAGCTCGGGATCGAGGAGATGCCGATCGCCGGCCTGGCCAAGCGCGAGGAGGAGATCTACGTCCCCGACCGCGAGGAGCCGATCCGCCTGGAGCGCCGCGACCCGGCGCTGCAACTGCTGCAGATGGTCCGCGACGAGACGCACCGCTTCGCCGTCTCCTCGCACCGCCGCCGCCGCTCGAAGCGCATCCTCCACAGCGAGCTCGATGACCTGCCGGGCATCGGCGAGAAGCGCCGCCGGCTGCTGATCGAGCGCTTCGGGAGCGTGAGCGGGGTGAAACAGGCCTCGATGCAGGACTTGATGAATGTGTTGGGACGCAATGTCGGGCAGCGACTCTACGACGAGTTGCATGCATAATCGCCTTCATGCAATTGGAAGGGCAGATTCGCGACATCGACGTCGTCGACCGCATGGTCGAGCTGTGGCGTGAGAAGTTCACGGGCGCGTTCCGCTTCGAGCAGGACGGCGTCATCAAGATCCTCTACTTCAAAACCGGCGACGTGCTCTCGGCGAGCACGAACGACCGCGTCGACTCGGTCGACGAGATCCTGCTGCGCGCCGGCAAGGTGTCGCGCGAGCACGTCAAGCAGGCGCTGGCGAAGCGGAAGGAGTCGGAGACGCTCGGCGACGCGCTCCTGAATCTCGGCTTCATCACCCGCAAGGAGCTGACGTGGGCGCGGCGCGTCCAGGTGATCGGGATTCTCCGCTCGATCGGGACGTGGCAGGAAGGGCAGTACACCGGTGTGGCCGACTACCTGCCGAAACGCGAGGAGGGGACGCTCTTCCCTCTGCCGCAGATTCTCCTGGAGCTGATCGTGACGGACAGCGACCGCGCGCGCTTCGAGCAGGCCATGGACGGCGGCGCCGCAACGTTCGCGAAGCCGCCCGACTTCGACGGCGCGTACCGCCAGCTCGGCCTCAACGAAGACGCCGACGCGATCGTGGCGGAGATCGACGGCGAGAAAAGTGCCGCCGACGTGGCCGCCTCCTCGGGGGCCGACGCGTTCAACGTCTATAAGCTGATCGAGGCGCTGCGCGCGCTCGGCCTGGTGACGCGGATCGAGCGGACGCACGGCGCGCCGGAGCTGTCGTTCGACGATTTCGAATCCGCCGGCGTCTCCGACGCCTCGGATGCGTGGGCAATGGAGCCGACGGTGGAGACTCCGGTGCCGGCCCCTGTTCCTGCCGACATCCCGCTGGTCGTGCCCTCGGCGCCGGAGCCCGAGCCGGAGCCACAATGGGGCTTCGACGAAGCGCAGATCGAGACGGCGCGCCGCGCCGCCGAGCCACCGCCTCCCGTGACGCCGCCTCCGCCCGCCGCCCCGGCGCCAAAGGCAAAGAGCGGCAGCCGCTGGGGCCTGATCATGGCCCTGCTGCTCATCGCGGTGGTCGCCTTCGGCGGCTGGTACGGCTGGCAGTGGTGGCAAGCTCGTAATGCCGTCGTCCCG
>DATELQ010000061.1:0-72167 GCA_035276475.1 Thermoanaerobaculia bacterium
GCGGCCGAGGCCGGCGAGGGCGGGTGGGAGGCGCGTCGTTTTGCCCGCGCCCGGCGGCGCCACGACGACGGCCGTGCGCGCGCGCCGCACGTGCTCGACAATTTCGTTGACGTGCTCGTCAATCGGGAGCGGCGCTTGCACCATCAATTTGCATTATGGCCAAGAACAAAGACGACATTGATTACACCGCCGAGGGGGCCACGCCGCCCGGCGTCAAGCAGGATCCGACTGACGAAGGCTACGACGAGGCCGCGCACCGCGGCGGCGCGTATGGAGTGCCCGAGGGCCGCGGCGGCGTGTTCGGCACGACCGGCGGCGGCACGTACGACGGTGGCTTCGAGGTCGAGGAGCGGCCGGTAGTCGATGAAGGCGACGTCGAGCGCGAGCACTAGGGCTCGACGCGCAACAGGTCCTTCCCGACGATCACCTTTCCTTTGAAGTGCGCCGAGGCGCGCTCGAAGAACGTCGCCTCGGCGTTCGCAGGGATGAGGTGCGTGAGCACGAGCGTCTTCACGCCCGCTCGCGTGGCCATGTCGCCCGCTTCCTCGGCGCTGGTGTGATACGCCATCAGCTTCTTCGCCACCGCGAGCGTGTCGACCTTCAAAAAGTGCTCCGGCAGGTACGCCTCCATCACCAGCACGTCGGCGCCCTTCGCGAACTTCACGAGGTTCGTGTTCGGCCGCGTGTCGCCGGAGACGACGATCGATTTGCCGCCGCAGTCGAAGCGGTAGCCGAACGCCGGCTCGACGGGGCGGTGGTCCTCGGTGAACGCGGTGACGCGGCAGACGCCGTCGTCGAGCACGACGCCCTCGGACACGATGTGCGTCTTGATCGTCGCGCCGCGCGCCGGCAGGTCCTGCTGCGCGCGGCGGATGCGGATGTCGTCGTGGAAAAACTCGAGCATCGCGTCGGCCAGCCGCTGCGTGCCACGCGGTCCGTAGAGTTGCAGCGGCGTCGACTTCCGTCCGAACTGCCACGACGTGTCGAACAGATCCGGCAGCCCGGCGGTGTGATCGGAGTGGAGGTGGGTGAGGAAGACGGCGCGGAGCTGGTCGTAGCGCAGCTCGGTGCCGGCGATGCGCAGCGTCGCGCCGCGGCCGGCGTCGACGACGTACCAATGATCGCCGGCCACGATCGCCGTCGACGCCGCGGCGTGATTCGCATCCGGCCGCGGATAGCCCGTGCCGAGGAGGATGAGGGCGACGCTAAGCCAGTAGCTCGTCATAGGCGATCTGCGACCACGTCTCCATTGCTTCCCGCACGCTCCCGAGCTCCGCGCGCGGCATCCACTCGCCGTGCATCTTCTCCGTCTCGACGACGACGACGTCGCGCGACGGCGCCTCCAGCACGAAGCACGCGCCGAGGTGCACGCGCCCAACCTCGGTCGACTCATCGTTGATGATTCCGGCGAAGCGGAGCTCGTAGTCGCCGGCGATGCGCACCTCTTCGTCGAGCTCCTTCTGCAGCCCGTCGATGAGGTCGTGCCCCGGGTTGACGTGCCCGCCGATGCCGATCGACACCTTGTGGTGCAGCCGCTCCTCGGTCTGCTTCGTCGTGCGCCGCAGCGTGAAGACGGCGTCGCCGTTGCGAATCACGACGTACGGGATGATCTGCCGCCACTCCGGCGAGCGCTCCGCGAGCGGGCGGTCGATGAACGTGTGCTCCTCGGCGATGAGGTCGAGCACGTCGTCGGCGCGGTCGCGGATGAAGCTCGCATTGAGAAACGGCCGCAGCGCCTCGGTGGCGACGACCATGACGGACTCGCTCATCGCAGCGCCTCGAGCACGGCCTCGTGCAGCAGCGCGTTCGTCGAGACGGCGCTGCCGCCGTCCGCGCGCGCTTCGCCGGCGAGGTTCGTGAAGCGTCCGCCGGCTTCGTCGACGATGACCTGCACCGCGGCGACGTCCCAGTGCGCGATCTCCGGCTCGACGGCGATCTCGATCGCCCCCTCGGCGACGAGCATGTGCGTCCAGAAGTCGCCGAAGCCGCGCGCGCGGCCGCAGCGGCGCTGCAGCGCGAGGAACTGTTCGCCGAGGTTGTACTTTTCGAAGCCGCGCACGTCGTCGTAGCCGATCTGCGCGGCGCCGAGGTCGCTGACCGCGGAGACGTGGATCGGCGCGCCGTTGCAGAACGCGCCGTCGCCGCGCGATGCCCACCACCGCCGCCCCAGCGCCGGCGCGGAGACGACGCCGATCTCACCATCGAGTGCGATCAATGTAGCGAACACGGGGATGCCGCGAATGAAGTTCTTCGTGGCGTCGATCGGATCGATGATCCAGCGCCGCGCCGAGCCGCCGCGCGCGCCGAGCTCCTCGCCGAGGATGGCGTCGTGCGGCCGCTCCTGCCAGAGGTGGTCGACGATCATCTGTTCGACCGCCTCGTCGACCTCGGTGACGGGTGTGCGGTCGGCCTTCGTGCGCACTTCGAACTCGGTGCGGAAGTGGCGCATGGTGATCTCGTCGGCGCGGTCCGCGAGGGCGAGCGCGAGTTGGAGGTCGGCATTCATTGACGCGGAGGTTAGCATTGCGCGTTCATGTCCCGCTCCCTCGTTGTGTTGCTCGCGATCTTCGCCGCGCTGGCCGCGCGTGCGGACGACGCCGTGCTGCGCTGGGGCGGCGACGCCGAGGGGGGCGCGCCGTTCGTCGAGGCGGACCCTCGTGATCCGTCGAAGCTGCGCGGCTTCGACGTCGAAGTCGCGAACGAGATCGCCAAGGGGCTGGGCAAGCGTCCCGAGTTCGTGCAGGTCGCCTTTCAGGAGATCGACCAGTCGGTGCAGCGCGGCGACTTCGAGATCGGCATGAGCGGCGTGGAGGACACGCCGGCGCGGCGGCGCGAGCTCTCCGCGACCATTCCGTACTTCGAGTTCCACGAAGTGCTCACCGTGCGCGACGCCGACCGCAATCGCTTCCGTACGCTGGCGGACCTGCGCGGGCATCGCGTCGGCACGCTCACCGGCACGATCGCGTACGAGCGGCTGCTCGCGGCGCAGCAGAAGGAAGGCATCGTCCTCGTCGCCTACGACGACGACGTCCATCCATATTCTGACGTGCACGAAGGGCGGCTCGACGCCGTGCTCCTCGACAACATCATCGCCGCGCGGGCCATGCGGCGGACGCCGGGGCTCTACACGCAGCCGGTGCCGGTGGCGACGGGGCATTACATCGGCGTCTTGGCGAAGCGCAACACGGCGCTGCGCGACCGCGTCAACGAAGTGCTGCGCGCGCGGATGCGCGACGGCACGCTGGAGCGGATCTATCGCAAGTGGGGAATCTGGGACGACTACCAGCCGAAGTTCTTCGCCGGCGTGGGCGCGGCGGCACCGGCGCGCGAGGAGGCGGCGCCGGCGGTCGACAAGACGAAGATCGCGCTCGCGTACATCCCGGCCCTCCTGAAGGCGTCGGTGATCACGATCGTGCTCTCGTGCGCGGCGATGGCGCTGGCGATCTTCGTCGGCGTGATGATCGCCAGCGGCCGCGTCTACGGCAACGCGCTCGTGCGCGCAGTGCTGACGGCGTACGTCGAGATCGTGCGCGGCACGCCGGTGCTGCTGCAGCTCTTCGTTCTCTACTACGGCTTGTCGGCGGTCATCCGCCTGCCCGCATTCGTCGCCGCGCTCCTCGGCCTTGGATTGAATTACGCAGCGTACGAGAGCGAGATCTACCGCGGCGCGCTGGAGGCGGTAGGACGCGGGCAGCTCGAGGCGGCGCGTACGCTGGGCCTCACCGAGATGCAAGTGCTGCGGCTCGTGCGCGGACCGCAGGCGTTCCGCCTGGCGCTGCCGCCGATGACGAACGACTTCGTGGCGCTGCTCAAGGACTCGTCGCTCGTGTCGGTGATCACCGTGATCGAGCTGACGAAGCAGACGCAGATCTTCGCCGCGAACATCGGGAGCTGGGTGATCCCGGGCCTGCTCTGCGCGGCGTTGTATCTGGCGATGTCGCTGCCGCTGTCGCGGCTGGCGGGGATTCTGGAGATGAGATGGCGAGCAGCGACGGAGTGATCCTCGGCGTCGATGCGCTGCGCCTTCGCCGCGGCACGCGCGAGGTGCTGCGCGGCGTGACGCTCTCCGTCCGCCGCGGCGAGCTCGTGGCGCTCATGGGCCTTTCCGGCGGCGGCAAGACGACGGTGCTGCGCTCCGTCGCCGCGCTGGAGCCGTTCGACGCCGGCACGATCGACGTCGACGGCGTCGTCCTCCGCGCCGGGCCGCTGCCGTCGCGCACAGTCGCGAAAGAGCTGCGCAAGCGCGTCGGGATGGTGTTCCAGCTCCACTACCTCTTCGAGCATCTGACGGTCTTGCAGAACGTCGTCCTCGCGCCGGTGAACGTCGCGCACGTGGCGCTGGCGGACGCAAAGAAGCGGGCCATGGAGCTCCTCGAAGCCCTCGGCGTCGCGCATCGCGTCAATGCCCTGCCGCGCGAGCTCTCCGGCGGCGAGGCCCAGCGCGTGGCCATCGCCCGGGCCATGGCCATGGAGCCACCGCTCCTGCTGATGGACGAGCCGACCGCGTCGCTCGACCCGGCGCGCCGCGGGGAGTTGGGGGAGACGCTCGTGGAGTTGACGAAGGGCGGCCGCACGCTCGTCGTCACCACGCACGACGACGACTTCGCCCGCGCGTTCGCCAACCGCGTCGTGATCCTCGCGGACGGCGAGGTCGTCGAGGAGGGCGACGCCCGCGCGGTGCTCACGAACCCGCAGCATCCGGCGACGCGGCGGCTGTTACAGGGCCAGGTAGCGCCGCCGGTCGGGTAAGCGCTCAATCGCGTAGCGCAGCATCGTCCGCGGCATCGCCGCGGCGTGCTCCTCGAGGAACGCGCGGAGCACGCGCTCGTCGCGCTTGCCGGCCTCGCGCAACATCCAGCCCGTCGCCTTGTGGATGAGGTCGTGCTCGTCGTCGAGCAGGAGGCGCGCGATGGCCAGCGTGTCGTCAAAGTCGTTCAAGCGGATGAAGTGCTGCGTCGCCACGATCGCAATTCTTCTCTCCCAGAGCGACTTCGATCGCGCCAGCCGGTACAGCGGCTTACGGCTGCGCGTCTCCAGGTGCGCGCCGACGATGTGCGGGGCGGAGGCGTCGACGAGATCCCAGTTGTTGATGCGATCGGTGTTCGCGAGATAGAGCCGGTAGACCGCGTCGGGTGCGTGCCGATACTGCGCGACGAGGATCAGCAGCGCGACGAGGCGCTCCTCGTGCCACGGCGAGGCGAGCAACGTCTCGGCGCCGGCGAGCGGCAGCTCGCGAAACTCGCGCACGAGCTTGCGCATTGCCGGAACCGTCAGTCCGAGGAAGCGGTCGCCGTGGCCGTACTGGCCGGGCGCGGTCTTGAAGAAGCGCAGCGAGTGCTTCGCGCGGAGCGGATCGCCGAGGGCGCGGAGGCGGCGGCGGAGGTCATCAAGCATTTTTCACGAACAGCGCCACTGTCATGATCAACCCGATCGCCACCACCGCGCCTCGCACGAACTTGCGCCCGAGGCGCTTGGCGAGCTTGGCGCCGGCGAAGCCGCCGGCGATTGCGGCGACGGCCATCACCAGCGCGTCCTTCCACAGCACTGCGCCGGAGAGCGCGAAGTAGATCGCGGCCACGCCGTTGATGCAGACCGCGAGCAGGTTCTTGAGTCCGTTCATCTCGTGCAGGTCGGTGAGGCCGATGAGGCCGAGCGCGGCGAGCATCAGGATCCCCATGCCGGCGCCGAAGTAGCCGCCGTAGAGGCCGACGAGCAGTTGGAACGTGAAGACGAAGATCACCCAGCCGGTCGTCGGTTTCTCGTGCGCCTTCGCCACCAGATTCAGCTTGCGCGAGATCAGCTCCTGCGCGGCCAGGAGCAGCGTCGCGCCGAGGATCAAAAACGGCACGAGGCGCGAGAAGGTCTTTTCGGTCGTGTGCAGCAGCAGGATCGCGCCGAACGCGCCGCCGAGCACCGAGGGGATTGTCAGCAGATACAGCCAGCGGCGCATGCGCCGCATGTCGTCGCGGTAGCCGACCATCGCCGAGAGCGATCCGGGCCAGAGCGCGACCGCGTTCGTGGCGTTGGCCATGATGGGGGGGCGGCCCAACCACACCATCGTCGGGAAGGAGATCAGCGTCCCGCCGCCGGCGATCGAGTTGATCACGCCGGCCACGAATGCGGCGGCGGCGATGAGCGTCAGTGCCACGTAAGGCAGTTTATCCCTCGCGCAGACGAGGGATCAGCCATCACACCGCGACGGCGTTGCCTCTGGCGTGATCGGCGCGGCGCCGTGAATGATCCCTCGTCTTCGCGAGGGATAAACTGCTGAAGAACGACTAACGCCACGCGTAGACGTCCACGTTCGCCCGCGCCCGCAGCCGCGTCGTCCACTGCTCGACCTCGGACTGCAGGCGGTCGCTGCGCAAGAGAGCGCGGATCTCCTCGCGCACGTCGTTGAGCGGCGGCACGGCCAGCCCGCGCAGGCGCCGCTGCGCGCTCCACGGGCCGTTGTAATAGCTCGCGATCTCCTCGGTCGAGACGAAGATCAGCGGCGCGAAGCGCTCCTGGATGTACGCCTCCACCTGCAACTGCCGCTTCACCAGCGCGCGCACCTCCTCCTCCGTCAGCTCCGCGCGCTGCATCGCGGCGGCGAAGTCGGCGGGCGAGGCGAAGCGCGACGTGATCTCGCGCAGCCGCGCCTCGATCGAGTCCTTGGGGATGTCGGCGGCGCCGTAGCGTTCCACGTCGCGGTAGCGCAGGGCTTGAGCGATCAGTGCGTCGAGGACGTCGTGGCGGTAATCGTCATCAGAGGTATTCGCCGTCCGCGGAAAGAAGCGGAGCTCCACCATCTGGCTGACTTCGCTGACGGTGATGACCTGCCGGTCGACCACGGCGGCGATGCGGTCGATCGTCGCCCCGAGCGAGAGAGCAGCGAGCACGACCACGATGGCGCGTCTTGACACTAGGGAACTTCCCTTTCTACCCTCGACGTTAGCACTCCCAGCACGCGAGTGCTACCGCATGCAAAAGCTCGATCTCAGCTCCGACCTCGACAGCCGCGCGCGCGACGTGCTGCGCGAGGTCATCATCCAGCACATCTCCACGGGCGAGCCCATCAGCTCCCGCTCGCTGGCGAAGTGCGGGCGGTTCGGGCTGTCGTCGGCGAGCCTCCGCAACGTCATGGCCGACCTCGAAGACCTCGGTTACCTCGCCCAGCCCCACACCTCGGCCGGCCGCATCCCGACCGACCGCGGCTACCGCTTCTTCATCGAGCACTTGATGACGTCGCGGGCGCTCACGCGGCGCGAGCGCGAGGCCATCGACGACGAAGTGCGCCACGCCAACGAGATCGACGACGTCCTTCACCACGCCTCGAGTCTCCTCTCGAAACTGAGCGACCAGGTCGGCATCGTCTTCATGCCGACTCTGCTGCAATTCACGGTCCGCAGCATGGACTTCGTGCAGATCGCCGAGAGCAAGATCATGTGCATCCTCGTCGGCATGAACGGCGTCGTGGTCAACAAGATCATCGGCACGCGACAGCCGTTCTCGCGCGACGAGCTGGAGAAGATCGGCCGCTACATCTCCGTCGAGTTCAGCGGCATGACCCTCGACGCCATCCGCCGCCAGCTCGTGCGCATGACCGAAGAGGAGCGCGCGCTGCACGACCAGATGCTGCAGAAGACGATCGCCCTCGGCATCGAGGCCGTGAACGACGTGGCACCGGTCGAGCACGAGCTCTACGTCGAAGGGACGAGCTCCATCCTGATGAAGCCGGACTTCGCCGACGCCGCCGCGCTTCGCCGGACGATGCTGGCCCTGCAGGAGAAAGAGAAGTTGATCGACATCCTGGAGTCGTGCCTCGACGAGGACGGATTGCAGATCCTCATCGGCTCGGAGACCGACTTCACGCAAGTACACAATTTCAGTCTGGTGGCGCGGCGCTACGGCTCGTCGCAGGCGCCGCTCGGCATGGTCGGCATCATCGGCCCGATGCGCATGGAGTACGCGCGCATCGCGCCGCTGGTCGACTATCTGAGCCGCGTGCTCAGCCGCAAGATCGAAGAGGGGGAGCTTCAGCAGTGAGTGACGAAAACCGCGATGACGATGCCTACGTGCTCGAGGACGACGGCTCGTCGATCGAGCAGATCGAGCGCGAGATGAACGAGGCCGCGAAGGCGGCCGCCGACGAAGCGCCGGCCCAGACCGACTCCGCGGCCGCCGCGGTGGAGCAGGACCTGCGCGAGTTCAAGGACCGCTACCTCCGCACGCTGGCCGACTTCGAGAACTTCCGCAAACGCTCGGAGCGCGAGAAGCAGGACTACTTCAAGTACGCCATGGCCGGCGTGATCAAGGACCTCCTGCCGGTCCTCGACAACTTCGACCGCGCGCTGGAGCACGCCGAGGAGGGGGACGACTTCCACAAAGGCGTGTCCCTCATCTACAAGCAGCTCTTCGACGTCCTGCGCCGCCACGGCCTGCGCGTCGTCGAGGAGTCGGGCGTGCGCTTCGACCCGAACATCCACGAGGGCGTCGTCACCGAGGAGAACGCGACGGTGCCGCATCACACCGTCGTGGCGGTGCTGCAGAAGGGGTATTTCTTACACGACCGTTTGCTCCGGCCGGCGATGGTGAAGGTGGCGGTTGGAGGGCCGGAGGAGTAAAACCTCTCTAATGGCCAAGATCCTCGGTATCGACCTCGGGACCACGAACTCCTGCGTTGCCGTCGTCGACGTGACGACGCCGCAGGTGATCTCGAACCGCGAAGGGAGCCGCACGACCCCCTCGGTCGTCGGCTTCACCGAGGATGGGGACCGCCTGGTCGGGCAGATCGCCAAGCGCCAGGCCATCACCAACCCGTTCAACACCGTCTTCGCCATCAAGCGCCTCATCGGCCGCAAGTACGAGAGCGACGAGGTGGCCAAGGCGAAGCAGGTGCTGCCGTACCAGATCGTGCCGGCGTCGAACGGCGACATCAAGGTCAAGATCCGCGACCGCGAGTACTCGCCGGAAGAGATCTCCGCGTTCGTGCTGATGGAGATCCGCTCCTTCGCCGAGGACTTCCTCGGCGAGCCGATCACGGAGGCCATCATCACCGTGCCGGCGTACTTTAATGATTCCCAGCGCCAGGCCACGCGTGACGCCGGGAAGATCGCCGGCCTCGACGTGCTGCGCATCATCAACGAGCCGACGGCGGCGGCGCTGGCCTACGGCCTCGACAACCGCGACAACCAGATCATCGCCGTCTACGACCTCGGCGGCGGGACGTTCGACATCTCGATTCTGAAGCTGGAAGACGGCCTCTTCGAGGTGCTCTCGACGTCGGGCGACACGTACCTCGGTGGCGAGGACTTCGACAAGCGCGTCATGGACTGGCTGATCGAGACGTTCCAGAAGGACACCGGCATCGACCTCAAAGACGACCGCATGGCCCTGCAGCGGCTGAAGGAAGCGGCGGAGCGGGCGAAGTGCGAGCTGTCGATGGCCGACGAGGCCCGCATCACACTGCCGTTCATCTCCGCCGACGCCTCGGGGGCGAAGCACCTGAACACGGTGATCACGCGAAAAGAGCTCGAGCGCATCACCGACGACCTGGTGCAGCGGACGATCGAGCCGGTCAACGACGCGCTCAAAGCCGCGGGCGTGACGGCCGCAGAGATCGACGAAGTCGTCCTCGTCGGCGGTCAGACGCGCATGCCGCGCGTGGTGGAGGCGGTGCAGAAGGTGTTCGGCAAGGAGCCGAACCGCAACATCAATCCCGACGAGGTCGTGGCCATCGGCGCGGCGGTCCAGGGCGGCATCCTCCGCGGCGACATCAAGGACATGATCCTCCTCGACGTGACGCCGCTCTCGCTCGGCATCGAGACGCACGGCGGGCTGTTCACGAAGATCATCGAGCGCAACTCCACGATCCCGACGAAGAACTCGCTGATCTTCACCACGGTCGCGGACAACCAGAGCAAGGTGCAGATCCACGTGCTGCAGGGGGAGCGCGAGTTCTCGCGCGAGAACAAATCCCTCGGGAAGTTCGACCTCGTCGGCGTTCCCCCCGCGCCGCGCGGCGTGCCGCAGATCGAGGTGACGTTCGCCATCGACTCGAACGGCATCGTGAACGTGAACGCGCGCGATCAGGCCACGGGACAGCAGCAGAGCGTGCAGATCAACCCGGCCGGCGGGCTGTCGAAGGACGAGATCGACCGCCTGATCAACGAGGCCGCCGAGCACTCCCGCGCCGACGCCGCGCGCCGCGACGTGCGCGTGCTCCAGAACAAGCTCGAAGGAATGATTTACACGAACGAGAAGGTTTTCCGCGAGTTCGGAAAGCTGCTCAACGACGCCGACCGCGACAAGGTCTCGGCGGTGCTCGCGCGGGCGAAGGAGCTGGTGGCGGCGGAGGAGAAGTCGCGCCTCAACGACGCGATTTTCGAGCTGCAGGGCGTGGCCCGAATCCTCACCAGCGTGATGCTCTACAATCCGATGAAGATGGGCGCACCGACGGAAACGCCGCAATGAGAATCAGGTCACAGGGAACAGGGAACGGGTGACAGGTGGTGTTCTCGCGACGACAACCACCTGTCCCCTGTTCCCTGTGCCCTGTCCCCTAATAAAGTCCATGGCCACGATCGAAAAACGCGACTACTACGAGGTGCTCGGCGTCGAGCGCACGGCCTCGATCGACGAGATCAAGAAGGCCTACCGCAAGCTCGCCGTGAAGTACCACCCGGACAAGAATCCGGACGATCCGGCGGCGGAGGGCAAGTTCAAGGAGGCGGCGGAGGCGTACGGCGTGCTTTCCGACGACGAGAAGCGCGCCACGTACGACCGCTACGGCCACGCCGGCACCGGCAACTTCGGCGGCTTCGACCCGAATCAGTTCGCTGACTTCGGCGACATCCTCGGCGACCTCTTTGGCTTCGGCGACTTCTTCGGCACGCGCCGCGCCGGCCGCAGCACCCGCCCCGCGCGCGGCAACGACGTCCGCTACGACCTGACGATCGACTTCGAGGACGCGGTGTTCGGCAAGGAGATCACGCTGAACGTGCCGCGCGTCATTCAGTGCGCGACGTGCAGCGGCAACGGCGCCAAGCCGGGCACGCAGCCGGCGACGTGCAGCGGCTGCGGCGGGCGCGGCCAAGTGCGCTACTCGCAGGGCTTCTTCGCCGTGCAGCGCACCTGCCCGCAGTGCGGCGGCGCGGGCAAAGTGATCAAGGAGCCATGCGTGACGTGCGGCGGCGCCGGACGCGTGCGCGAGGAGAAGACGATCGCGGTGAAGATCCCCGCCGGCGTCGACGACGGCTCGCGCCTGCGCGTGGCGGGGGAGGGGGAAGCCGGCTACAACGGCGGCCCCGCGGGCGATCTCTACGTGTTCCTCAGCGTGCGCGAGCACGAGAAGTTCCAGCGCCGCGACTACGACATCCACAGCGAGCAGGCCATCTCGATCACGCAGGCGGCCCTCGGCGCGGAGGTCCTGACCGACACGCTCGACGGCGAGGAGCCGGTGCGCATCCCCCCCGGCACGCAGCCCGGCCACATCGTCCGCCTGCGCGGCAAGGGCGTGCAGTACCTGCAGAGCAGCGGCCGCGGCGATCACTACGTGCACGTGGCCGTGCGCATCCCCACGTCGCTTACGGACGAGCAGCGCGAGCTCCTCGAGCGCTACGCCGCGCTCGACGGCGAGCAGCCACCCACGCCAAGGCGCTTCGGTGAGAAGCTGAAGGATTTCTTCACGACGCCGTGAGCGTCAAGGCGATCTGGATCAAGCGTGCCCACCGCGGCCCGATGGACCGCGTCGAGCGCGCGGAGCTCGTGGCCGGCCGCGGCGTGCGCGGCAGCGCGAACCAGGGCGGGCGGCGGCAGGTGTCGATCATCAGCCAGGAGGCGTGGGACGCGGCGATTGAGGAGCTCGGCGTCGCCGTCGACCCCTCGGCGCGCCGCGCGAACGTGATGGTGAGCGGCGTCGACCTCGAAAACTCCCGCGGCAAGCTGCTGCGCATCGGCCCGACCGTCGTCCGCATCCTCGGCGAGGTGCGTCCCTGCGAACGGATGGACGAAGCGGAGGAGGGGCTGCGCAACGCCCTCAAGCCGCACTGGCGCGGCGGGGTGTTCGGGGAGATCGTCGAGGGAGGCACGATCGCCACCGGTGACGCCGTGGCGTTCTGTGCCGGGTGACCCTTGCGCACCCGAGGTGCGCGCGTGAGCACCCGAGGTGTGCACGTGCGCACTCGAGGTGCGCACGTGTACGCCCGCAGGTGCGCAATGCGCACTCGAGGTGCGCACGTGTACGCCCGCGGGTGCGCAATGCGCACTTTGAGGTGCGCACGTGTACACCCGAGGTGCGCACGTGAACACTCGAGGTGCGCACGTGTACACCCGCAGGTGCGCAATGCGCACTTTGAGGTGCGCACTGCCTCACTGCCCGGGGAAATACGTCGTATCGCCGCTCTTCGTCTCCGTAAGTGACAGGTACGCCGTCACTTGCCCCTCGCCGTCGATGACCGTCACGCCGACGCGGGCGTTGTGAACGTCGGCGAGGCCGAAGTCCTTGGCCAGGTCGAGCTGCTGGTATTGGTTCGCCGAGAGGCTCACTTCCAGCGCGTGGGTGTCGCCGCCGGGCAGGAACACCTCCACCTTCACCTTGGCCGCCTTTCCCTTCACCTCGGCCAGGCCGATGGTCGAGCTGCGCTCCTCCGACTGCTCGACCTGGAGAATCTGCAGGGCCCGTGAGTCCTTCTTCGCCGCCTCCGCCTCGGTGACGGCGGGGATGAACTGTCCCAAGGCGCCGTTCGCGGCCACCTTGAACGTGCGGGCGGTGACGAGCAACGTCGCGGGCGCCTCGCTCGTGACCTGCAGCGCCCCGGTGTCGTCCGCGATGCCGAGCGCCGGCAGCACGTTGTCGAGCGGCAGGGTCTTCCCCGCCGCGACCTCGACGCTCGTCGCCGGCGAGCTCCCTTTCTTCCCGTAGAACGTGAGCGTCAGCTTGGCGGTCTTCTCACCGGCGTTGAAGATGCGCACGTCCGTTTGGGAGTCGCCGCCGGCGACGCCCGGAAGGATCCAACTCGACTGCTCGCTGAGCCGCGCCGGCGGCACGAAGAGGTCGTCGGGGCTGTTCTTGTCGGTGACGAGCGCGTAGGCGGTGACTTCGGGCTTCGGCTTCTTGGCGTCGTCCGAGCTCTTGGCCCTCACCCGCACTTCTATGCGGGCGTCGGCGAGCTCCTGCCCGAGAACGCCCTCGATCTGCAAGTTCTCGCCGCCGTGGATCGTTTTGGTGAAGGACTTGAGTGGCTCGGTTGCGCCGGCGTCGAAGACCGCGACGTCGACGTCGGCCGCGGCGCCGGAGGCCTCGACCAGGCCGAGGGTCGTCGTGCGCGTGGCCGACTGCGCGAGCTGCTGCAGGACGATGACGTCGCCATCCGTGGCGAAGTTCGCGTACGGGATGGCCGGGATGGCCCGGCCGAACGTGACGCCGTCGCGCTCTTCCACGGTGAACGCCGTGGCGAACGTCGTCCGGCTGGCCAGCCCCTCGACGCGGGCGTTCGACGTCGACGAGGCCTCCTCCGGCGAATTCTTCGGGCTGATGATGAAGGTGCCGATGCCGCCCTGCTGCTGGGCGAAGTTGAGCCAGAGACCGTCGAGGGCGACGGTGGTCCAGGCATCGATCGGAAGGAACTGTTCGTAGCCCTTGGCGATGCCCGACTCGCCCTTCGGAATGAAGATGAGGCGGTACTCGGCCGGCTCCGGCGAGGCGTTGGTGATGCGGACGTTGGACTCGATGCGGGCGATGAAGTTCGTGGTCTGCTGCAACGCCAGCGGGACGATCAGGGCGTCGGGGTGCGGCGTCTCCGCCGGATTCGGCGTGAGCTGCTTGTGGAGGTTGACGTCGTAGCGGACGACGACGCTGTTGCTGTCGTGCGCCTTCAACGACCCGGTCGATGTACCGCTCGTGGTGATGGTGACGCCGTTGACGCTCGTGCCGGGCGGCAGCCCGTCGGTGTGCGCGACGGCGCGCAGGACCTGGCCACCGTGCGGCACGACGCCGCTCGCGGGCGTGACCACGAGCCATGGGGCGGCCGGCTTGGCGGTGAAGCTCCGCCCCTCGAATTCCGGTCCGATCAGGAGCTCCGACTCGACGTCGCCCCGATCGCTCAGCATCACCCAGGCGCTGCTGCTGCGCTTCGGCACGACGCTGACCGTGGCCACGGCCGAGAACGGCCCGCTCGTCGCCGGGATGCACTTCGCATCCTCGGCGTGCACGCGCACGGAACGCGCGATCGGGGCGTCGGTCTCGTTGGTGAAGGTGAACGACAGCTGCTGCCCGGTGACGGTCGTGGACGTTGTCGACGCCGGCGCGAACTGCGGATCGGCCGAGACGTCGACGACGTAGCCGGTCGCGCCGGGGACGTAGGTCCACTGGAAGCGGAACTCGACGCCGGAGGAGATCTGCGCCGGCGCGGCCAGGACCGGCGCGTCGAGCGGCGTGCAGCTGGCCGGGCGCGGAACGGCGGCAAAGCGGCTCTCCGCCGAGTCGAGCGGCGCGCAGCCGTGGGCGAAGTTCGCGCGCACCTGCCAGCGATGCCCGCCCAAGGGAACGGAGACGTCGCGGGCCTGCGGCTCCGTCGTCGTGGCCTGGAGCACGCCGTCGACCTCGAGCTCGTACGACGACGCGCCGCCGACCTTCGTCCAAATGAACGTCGTGGGCGAGGTGACGGTCCGCTCGCGGTTCGCGGGGGAGAGGAGCAGCGGCCGCTGATTCGTACGGCAGTCGGACGGCGGCGCGTAGGTGAAGGCGCGATGCTCGGACTCGGTGAACTGCGGGCAGCCGGCGAAGAGGACGCGCACGAACCACTCCCACCGCCCCGGCGCCACGGTCGCGGCCTGCGAGGTATTCGGCGTGGCGCGGTAGAGGACCGGCGCGCCGCCGGCCGGGGCGAGCCACAGCTCGTACTGCAGCGCGCCGTCCACGGCCGTCCAGCCGAAGGCGACGTTCGCGTTCGACGTGGTCGTGTCGCTCGCCGGCGCCGTCAACTGCGGCTTGCCGTGGCTGGCGCAGTTGTCGGCGTTGAGGATGGTCAGCGTGCGCCGCTCCGACTCGTGCGACGCGCAGCCGTCGAACAGCGTCTCGACGTACCAGCGGTACGCGCCGGGGGGAACGACCTTGGTCATCGACGTGCCGAGAGTCGTGCCGAGATCGAGCGAGGGGGCGCCCGCCTGCTCGAGCCAGACACGATAGCCGCTGGCGCCGGCGATGCCGGTCCATCCGAACGCCACCGTCGGATCGGCGGTCGTGGTGTCGTTGAGCGGCACGGTGGGCGACGCCGTTCCCTGGCATCCGGGTAGCGGCCGCACGGTGATGGTGTGCGTGGCGCTGAGCGCGCAGCCGGGCGCGGTGACGGACACCGACAGCGTAGTGAGTCCCGGCGAGCCGGCGGTGAAGGTGATGCGGCCGGCGCCGTCGTCCGTGTCGATGGTGCCGTTGTCGATCTTCCAGTCGTACGTGGCGCCGGCGTAGAGCGTGGCGGTGGCTGAGGCGTTGGCGCCGGCGATCAGCTCCGTCGGGGCTTTGGCGATGACGATCGTCGGGCAGGCGCCGATGAGCGTCGTCGTCGCGGCGCTGTTGTTCAGCGGGTTCGTGTCCTGCGTGGCCGAGCCGGCGCTGACAGTCAGCTGCACGGCGCCGGCGGCGTTCGGGTCGACGTTCCACCGCGTCGAGATCGTGGCGGTCTGGCCGGCGCCGAGCGGACCGATGCTGCACGGGAAGCTTCCGGTGCACGCGCCGGCGTTGCCGTCGAAGGTCAGCCCCGGCGACGCGGCGGCGGTGACGCCGGTGTTGGCGGCGGTGTCGGGCCCGAGGTTGAGGATCTGGATCGTGTAGATCGGCTGCGTGTTCGGGACGGTGGACGCCGGGCCGCTGATGGCGATCTGCAGGTCGGCCGTGGCCTGGATCGTGGTCGACGCCGAGGCGGTGTTGTTCGTCGAGTTCTGATCGACCTCGTTGCTGGAGGCCGACACCGTGAGCGGCGCGAGGCCGGCCGCGTGCGCGGTGACGTTCAGGACGACCATGGCGGTCGCGCCGTTGCCGAGCGTGCCGATCGTGCAGAGAAGGTTTGGCGCGCCGGTGCAGCTCGCGCCGGTGACGGAGCTCCACGTCACGTTCGGCGGCAGCGGCGCGCTGAACGTGACGGCGGTGGCGCTGGCCGGTCCGTTGTTCGTGATGCTGACGGTGTACGAGAAGGCGCTGCCGTTCATAACGGACGACGGGGCACTCAAGGAGGCTGCGAGCTCGGCCAGCGCGCTGACGGTGTTGAGCTTCAGGTCGGAGGCGCTGTAGGCCGGGATCAGCTTCGTGGCACCTTGATTGAGGCCGTTCGTGACCGCGAACGTGCCGTTTTGCGTGCCGTAGGTGAGGATCTGGAAGACGTTGCCGGTGGTGGGGACGAAGCCGTTGATATCGACGATGCTCAGCGTGCCGTCGAGGTTCGCGGTGCCGGTGACGTTGACCTGGTCGTATTGCGTGCCGGGCGCGGTGCCGCCGAGCTGGATGTCGAGCTCTCCGCCGGGGCCTTGGGTGTAGTCGCCGTTGATCGTCAGCGTTCCGGGCGAGTTGCCGGGAGCGACGACGGCGTGGTTCGCGAGCGTGCCCGCAACCGTCCCTTTGCCGGTGAGCGACCCGCCGTTGAGCTGGAGCGTCGCGGTCTGCAGCGTCGCGCCGGCGGCGACGTCGGTGGCGCCGGCGCTCTGCGCGTAGGTACCGGTGAACTGCAGCGTGCCGGCGCCGATCTGCACGCTCCCGGCGTTCGCCATCGGCAGCGCGAATTGGGCGATGCCGGCGCCGCTCTTCTGGAGGGTCCCGTTGTTCGCGAACGGCGGCGTGCCCGGCGTGGCCAGGATGTTCTGCGCCGACTGGATGTCGACCGTGCCGTCGTTCGTGACGGCGGCGCCGGCGACGGTCAGGGCGTTCGACGCGGCGAAGTCGATCGTGCCCTTGTTCTGCAGGGTGCGCTGGAGCGTTGGCGAGCCCGAGCCCGCGACCGTCAGGACGGCGCCCGTGTCGATCGTGAGCGTGCCGCTGCCGCCGATTGTCCCGCCGCTCCACGACGACGGGCCGGTGACGGTGACGTTGCCGGTGCCGCCGAGCGTGCCGCCGCTCACGGTGAGCGACGGCGTGGCGCCGTTGGGGTTCAAGGCCACGCTGCCGCCGCTGACGTCGATCGGCATGCCGCTCCAGACGCCGTTCACGGTGGCCGCCGCGCCGCTGAAGCGGACGCTCCCGGTTCCGGCGAACGATCCCAGGATCGTGTGCGTGCCGCCGCTGAAGTCGATGGCGCCGTGGACCGTGAACGTTCCGTTGTGGGAGCCGCCGCCCGCCAGCGTCAGCACGGCGCTCGTATCGAGCTGGCCGTTGTTGTTGAGCGCCGTCGAGACGGTGCTGTCCGCGGCGACGCTGAGCGTGCCGTTGTTGGCGATCGTACCGCTTCCATTGACGGTGCCATTCAGCGTGAGCGTGCCGGCGTTCTGCAGCGTGCGGCCGAGCGTGACGGGGGTGAGGGGAGCATTGACGGTCAGCGTTTTGCCGGACGCGTTGATCGTCGTGCCGTTGCCGCTCATCGTGCCGCCGGACCAGGTGCCGCCGTTGGTCAGCGTCAGCGTCACGGCGCCGCTGCTGTCGAGCGTGCCGCCGCTCATGCTGAAGTCATTCGCCGAGGAGGCGGCGTTGAGCGTAGCCGTTCCGGCGCTGATCGCGAGCTTGCCGACGCTGCTGATCGGGATCCCCACCGTCGCCGTGGCGCCGCTGAAGGTCAGCGTGCCGGTGCCGCTGATGGTCTTGCCGGCGCCGCTCAGCGCATGCGTGCCGTTCGCGAAGGCGAGCGTGCCGGGCGAGGCGGTGGTGAACGAGCCGCTGTGCGTGCCGTTGCCGGCGAGCGCGAACGTGCCGCCGGTGACGTTGACGCTGCCGCTGTTGTCGAGCGTGGAACTGACGGTGCTGTTCGCCGTGGCGTTGAGCGTGCCGGCGTTCGCGATCGGGCCGCTGCCGCCGACGTTGCCGCTCACGTTCAGGGTGCCGTTGTTCTGCAGGGTGCGGTTGAGCGTGACGGCGGCGGTGGCGGCGGTGATGCCGAGCGTTCCGCTCACGGTGGTCGCGCCGCCGGTGCCCATCGTGCCGCCGGACCAAGTGCCGTTCGTCAGGTTGAGCGTGCCGCTGCCGTCGAGCGTGCCGCCGCTCATGTCGAAGGCGTTCGCCGAGGAGGCGGCGTTGAGCGTGGCCGTGCCGGCGGAGACCTCGAGCGTGCCGATGCTGTTGATCGGAATGCCCACCGTCGCCGCGGCGCCGCTGAAGGCCAGCGTGCCGGTGCCGCTGATGCTCTTGCCGGCGCCGCTCATCGAGTGCGTGCCGCCCGAAAGGGCCAGGGTGCCGGCGACGCTGAACGAGCCGGTGTGCGTGCCGCCCCCTCCGAGCGCGAGCGTTCCGCTGTTGACGCTGACGCTGCCGCTGTTGTCGAGCGCGGGACTGACGGTGCTGCTCGCCGTGGCGTTGAACGTGCCGCCGTTCCCGATCGCGATCGTGCCGGTGCCGCCGACGTTGCCGCTCACGTTCAGCGTGCCGTTGTTCTGCAGGGTGCGGTTGAGCGTGACGGCGGCGGTGGCGGCGGTGATGCCGAGCGTTCCGCTCACGGTGGTCGTGCTGCCGGTGCCCATCGTGCCGCCGGACCAGGTGCCGTTTGCCAGGGTGAGCGCGCCGCTGCCGTCGAGCGTGCCGCCTTTCATCTCGAAGGCGTTCGCCGAGGAGGGGACGTTGAGCGTGGCCGTGCCGGCGCTGATCTCGAGCTTGCCGACGCTGCTGATCGGGATCCCCACCGTCGCCGTGGCGCCGCTGAACGACAGCGTGCCGGCGCCGCTGATGCTGCTCGCGCCGCTGAACGAGTGCGTGCCGCCCGAAAGGGCCAGGGTGCCGGCGACGCTGAACGAGCCGGTGTGCGTGCCGCCCCCTCCGAGCGCGAGCGTTCCGCTGTTGACGTTGACGCTGCCGCTGTTGTCGAGCGCGGGACCGACGGTGCTGTTCGCCGTAGCGTTGAGCGTGCCGGCGTTCGCGATCGAGCCGCTGCCGCCGATGCCGGCGCTCACGTTGAGCGTGCCGTTGCTGTGCAGCGCGCGGTTGAGCGTGACGGCGGCGGTGATGCCGAGCGTTCCGCTCGCGGTGATCGTGCCGCCGCTGTTGATCGTGCCGCCCGACCAGGTGCCGTTGGTCAGGGCGAGCGTGCCGCTGCCGCCCAGCGTACCGCCGGTGACGTCGATCGTGCTGACGCTGACGGGGATATCGACCGTCGCCGCGGCGCCGCTGAACGTCAGCGTGCCGGTGCCGCTGATGGTCTTGCCCGCGCCGCTCATCGCATGCGTGCCGGAGGGGAAGGCGAGGATGCCGGGCGAGACCGCGGTGAACGAGCCGGTGTGCGTGCCGTTGCCGGCGAGCGCGAACGTGCCACCGGTGACGGTGACGCTGCCGCTGTTGTCGAGCGGGGGACCGATCGTGCTGTTCGCCGTGGCGTTGAGCGCGCCGGCGTTCGCGATCGAGCCGCTGCCGCTGACATCGGCGCTCACGTTGAGCGTGCCGTTGCTGTGCAGCGCGCGGTTGAGGGTGACGGCGGCGGTGATGCCGAGCGTTCCGGCCGCGGTGATCGCGCCGCCGCTGTTGATCGTGCCGCCCGACCAGATGCCGTTGGTCACGGTGATCGTGCCGCTGCCGCCCAGCGTACCGCCGGTGACGTTGATCGTGCCTACGCTGACGGGGATATCGACGGTCGCCGTGGCGCCGCTGAACGTCAGCGTGCCGGTGCCGCTGATGGTCTTGCCCGCGCCGCTCATCGCATGCGTTCCGGAGGGGAAGGCGAGAATGCCGGGCGAGGTGATGGTGAACGAGCCGGTGTGCGTGCCGTTGCCGGCGAGCGCGAACGTGCCGCCGGTAACGGTGATGCTGCCGCTGTTGTCGAGCGCGGGACTGATCGTGCTGTTCGCCGTGGCGTTGAGCGTGCCGGCGTTGGCGATCGGGCCGGTTCCGCCGATGTCAGCGCTCACGTTGAGCGTGCCGTTGCTCTGCAAGGGGCGGTTGAGCGTGACGGCGGCGGTGATGCCGAGCGTTCCGCTCGCCGTGATCGCGCCGCCGCTGTTGATCGTGCCGCCGGACCAGGTGCCGCCGCTCGTCAGGTCGAGCGTGCCGCTGCCATTGAGCGTCCCGCCGCTCATGCTGAGCGTGCCGGCGGTGACCGGCACGCCCAGGGAGGGGTTGCCGCTGACCGACAGCGTGCCGCTGCCGGTGATCGAGCCCGAGCCGGAGATGGTGCCGCTCACGGTGAGCGTGCCGTTGTTCTGCAGCGTGCGGTCGAGCGTGACGATGCCGCTGATGGTCAGCATCTTCGTCGCCGGGTTCGCGGTCGTGACGCTGCCGCCGGACATTGTGCCGCCCGACCACGTGCCGCCGTTCGTCAGCGTCAAGGTCGCGCTGCCGCCCAGCGTCCCGCTGCTCATGGTGAAGGCATTGGCGGAGGCGGCCGCGTTGAGCGTGGCCGTGCCGCCGCTGACGTCGAGCGTGCCGATGTTGTTGATGGGGATGCCGACGGTGGCGGTGCCGCCGGTGAACGTCAGCGTGCCGTTGCCGCTGATCGTTTTGCCGGCGCCGCTGAGATCGTGCGCGCCGCCCGAAAAGACGATGGCGGCGGACGACGAGATGCTGAACGAGCCGGTGTGCGTGCCGCCGCCGGCGAGCGCCAGCGCTCCGGCCGTGGCGCTCACCGTGCCGCTGTTGTTGACCGCCGGCGACACCGTGCACGTGCCGGCGCCGCTCTTGGTGAGCGTTCCGCTGTTGGCGATGGTGGCGCTGCCGGAAACGGCGACGCCGCCGTTGCCGGCCACGTTGAGAGCGTTGGTGTTCGTGAGCGTCGCGGAATTCGACATCGTCAGGTTCGAGCCGCTGTAGCTGACGGTGCCGTTGTTGAGGAGCTGCCGGCTTTGCGTGAGCGTCTTGGCGCCGGCCGTGACGATGTTCAGGGTGTTGCCGGCGTCGATGCGCGTCGTGCCGCCCGACGCCGTGGCGCTGCCCATCGTGCCGCCGTTCCACGTGCTCGTGCCGGAGAGCACCAGCGTGCCTGCGCCGTCGACGGTGCCGCTGTCGAAGATGAAGTTGGGGATGCTGACGGTGGCGGAGGAGATGCGCAGCGTGCCGCCGGTGACTTTGAACGTTCCGCCCCCCGAGATCGACGGGGCGGAGCTGCAGGAAAAGACGCCGCCGTTGACCGAGAGGGTACCGCCCGAGAGGTGGATCGACTGACCGCTGCCGATGGTCACGCCGGCGTTGATCTGCAGGGTGTTGACGTCGACGTCGAGGGCCGCGTTGCCCGACATCGTCAGGGGGACGCCGATGACGCTCACGCCGGCGTTGGTTTTCTTCCAGATCGTGCCGCTGTTGGTGATCGAGCCGGTGGCGCCGCTGCCGGCGAGGATGCTCCCTGTGTTGGTGAGGCTGAGCGTCTTGCCGGAGGCGATCAGGAGGCTCGCCCCATTCGAGAGCACGAGCGCATTCGACGACGCGCTGAGCGCGGTGTTGTTCTGGATCTGGAGCGTAGCGCCGTCGAGCGTGCAGTCGCCGGCCGAACAAGTGATCGCGCTGTTGCTCCCGCTCAGGACCCTCCCGCCGCTGCCGGTGATCGTGCCG
Source organism: Thermoanaerobaculia bacterium (assembly GCA_035276475.1). Classification (GTDB taxonomy): domain Bacteria; phylum Acidobacteriota; class Thermoanaerobaculia; order Gp7-AA8; family Gp7-AA8; genus DATDFB01. The sequence goes on from DATELQ010000061.1 coordinate 21,641, forward strand.
CCCGACCAGTTCAGGGCGTTGCTGACCGTCAGCTTGCCGGCGCCGTCGATCTTCGACGTCGCCGCGGAGAGGTTGACGGTCGTCCAGGCGACGTCGACGCCGCTGTTGAGAAGTAGCGTCCCGCTGACGGCGAGGAGCGTGCCGCCGATGAGGGGGTTTCCGGTGAGCTGGAGCTTGCCCGAGACGGTGGTCGTGGCGCCGGCGATGGTGTAGCCGGCCGGCACGGCCACGGTGCCGGCGCCGCTGAAGGTGATGCCGCTGAGCGTCCCCGCTTTGGCCAGGGTGAGCGTGCCGGAATCGGCCTGAATCGTGGAGCCGTTGTTCCCGTCGACCTTGACGTTGATCGCGGTATTGCCGCTGCCGGCGCTCTTCTTGATCGTGCCGGTGTTGTTGGTGATCTTCGACGAGTCGTTGCCGCCGCCGAGGTTGTCGAGGCTGCGGTCGGTCTGGAAGTCGATCGTGCCGTTGTTGGTGATGGTGACGTTGTTGAAGAGACCGTACTGCGTGTAGTTGAAGATGTCGTTCGTGTAGACGATCTGGCCGCCGCTGTTGACGGTGGTGTTGATGGCGATGTTGGAGTGGTTGTCGGTGGCGTGGCAGCGGACCACGCCGCCGCTCATGATCGTCATCGAGCCGCTGCCGGTGAGCGAGCCGCCGTAGTGCTCCACGGTCGCGGAGACTGAAAAGGTCGACGACGTGGAGATGTTCGCGTCCTTCAGGGCGATCGTCCCCGAGGTGAAGGTGATGGGGGTGCTGCTGGTCCAGCCGTCGGAGCTGCCGCCCGGGCCGTCGCCGACGTTGACGGTCGCGCCGGCGACGGCGAGCGTGCCGGCGCCGGTGATGGAGGGGCTGCCCACAATCGTAAAGGTGCCTCCGCTGAGCTTGACCGTCGCGCCGGAGGAGATCGAGTGCGTGCCGCTGACGGTGCCGCCGCTGCTCAACGTGAGCGTGCCGGCTTGCGACTGGATGGTGCCGTTGCTGGCGTTGTCGACGCGGAAGTTGATGGTGGCGTTGCCGCTGCCGGAGCTCTTCTTGATCGTGCCGTTGTTGCTCAAGACGGGCGTTCCGGCGTCGGAGACCACGTCGTGGTCGGTCTGAATGTCGATGAGTCCCGTGTTCCAGATGGAGCCGCCGAGGCCGAAGTGGTTGCCGGCCGCGATGTCGTTGCGGAACGTCATCGTGCCGGCGTTGTTGATGCTGCGCAGGACCCGGGCGGAGTTGACGGAGCCCCAGAAGGCCAGGACGCCGCCGCCGTTGACGTTCAGCGCGCCGGTGCCGGCGCCGATGGTGCCGCCGTAGATGTCCAATTCGCCGTTGACCGAGAGCGGCCCGTTGCCCGCGATGTTGGAGCTGTTGAGCAGCAGGACGCCGCCGGCGTTGACGTTGCTCGAGGAGTTGATGGTGAGCTGTTGGCCGGTCTTGATCAACACGGTGACGTGGTTGCTGATGGTGATGCTGTGGACGGTGGTGGTGATGTCGACGAACACCGTCACCGCCGAGCCAAACGTCGAAGTGATGATGACGTCGTCGCTGCTGGTGGGCAGGCCGTTACCCCAGGCCGCGGCGCTCCAGTCGACGCTGCCGTTCGCCACGCTGAGGATCTTCGAGGCCCCCAATGCCGTGCGGCCACAGACGACGATCGAGAGCAACAGCGCTGCGCGCACGACGAGACGAATTCGCATGCTCATGGACCAGACCTCGCTGACCTATGACTGCCGGTTACGGCGTTTTTTCCTCACTGCCCGGGCACGTACGTCGGATCTCCGCTCTGCAGATCGACAAGCGACAGGTACGCTGTCGCCCGCCCCTCCCCATCCACCGCCCGCACGCTGATGCGGCCGTTGTAGGTGTCGGCCAGGCCGACGGTGGCGAGGAGGGCATCGATCTGCCGGAATTCGTTGGCTTGGAGCTTGACCTCGAGGGTCTTCGGCTCGTCGAGGTCCGGCCGGAACACCGACACCTCCAGCGTCACCGGCTTCCCGCTCACCTCGGCGAACCCGATGTTCGAGCGGTAGGCCGCCGACTCCTCGACCTGCAGGATCTGCAGCGGCCGCGAGCCGACCGCCACCGTCTCCTCCGGCGTCACGGCCGGGATGAACTGCCCGTACGCGCCGTTGCCGGTGTCGTTGTACGTGCGCGCCGTGGCCACGAGGCGCGCCGGCGCGGCGCTCGAGATGTGCAGCGCGCCGGTGTCGCGGGCGATGCCGAAGAGCGACGGGAGCACGCGGTCGAGCTGGCGCACTTCGCCGGGGGCGAGGGCGATGGTCTTCGCCGCCGCCGCGCCGCGGTTCTGCGGATAGAACGTCAGCGTGAGATCGGCGCTCTCGCTGCCGGCGTTGAAGAGGCGCACGTCCGTCTGCCAGTCGCCGGAGCCGACGCCGGGGAGGACCCATCTGTCGTGCCCGGCCGCGTTGATGTTCACCGGCGGCACCAGCAGCGGGTCGTTGACGCTGTTGTCGATGACCGAGGCGTAGGCGGTGACTTTGCCGTCGCCGTCCACGACCTCGACTTCGATGCGGCCGTCGTCGAGGGCGATGTGGTGGGCCTCCAGGACGGCGTTGATCTGGGCGTGCTCGCCCCCCTTGAGGCCGACCGGGAAGGCGTCGAGCTTCGCGCCCGCCGCGTCGAAGATGCGCACTTCGAGCGAGACCGGTTCGCCGGAGCCTTCAACGAGGCCGAGGTTCGTGTGGACGCTCTTTGATTGGGCGATCTGCTGGAGGGAGAGGGTCGAGCCCTTCGGCACGAAGTCCGTGTACGGAATGGCCGGCACGTACTGCCCGAACGTGCCGCCGGTGGGGGTGGTGTTGAAGGTGCGCGAGGAGGCGAAGGTGATGCGCGGCTCCAGGCCTTCGGCAGGGGCGCTCGACGTCGACGTGTCGGTCTCGGTCAGCGGGCGGATCTCCAGCGTGCCGCTCGAGCTCTGGCCGCCGAACCAGGTGCTGATGATGTCGTTGACGGCCATGGTGGCGCCCGGCTCGATGGTCATCTCGGTCTTCTGCCCGTCGCTCATGCCCGCCGCGCCGGAGGGGACGAAGTTGAGCGCGTACTTCATCGGCTGCGCCGAGGTGTTGGAGGCGCGGACGTCCGACTGGTAGCGGACGATGAAGCCGTTGACGTTGGCCACGGCCGGGATGACGAGGGCGTCGGGCGGGGGCGTGCTCTTCGGCGCGGTCATGATCCCCGGAACGTTGTTGACGGTGATCGGCGCCTTGGAGATCGATGTGCCGAGGGCCGTGCGCGAGCCGGCGGTGGCGCTGGTGGTGACGTCGACGGTGCCGGTGCTCGCGCCGGCCGGCAGCCCGGCGGTGTGGGCGACGGCGTGCAGGGTCAGCCCTCCGGGCGGGACGACGCCGCTCGACGGGGTGACGGTGATCCACGGGACGGTGGGGGTGGCGGTGAAGTGCTGCCCCGCCAGCTCCGCGCCGACGTCGATGGTGTACGGGACGTCGGCCGGCTCGGTCATGAGGGCCACGCCGTTGCGTCCCGGCGGGCGGACGGACACGGCCGAGACGAGGGAGAACGGCCCGATCGTCGGCTCGGCGCACTTCGTATCGACGGCGTGCACGCGCACGTAGCGTGTGACCGGGGTTCCGCCTTCGTTTTTGAAGGAGAACGGGAGCTGCCGCACGGTGACGGTGGAGGAGGTGGTGAACCCCGCCGCGAAGCGCGGATCGCCGGAGATCTGGACGACGTACGCGGTGGCGCCGCCGACGAGGGTCCAGCGGATCCGCCCCTGGACGCCGGAGGTGATCTGCCCCGGCGCGGTGACGACGGGGGCGTCGAGCGGCGCGCAGCTCTGCGGCGCAGCGACGACGGCGAAGTGGTTGTCCGGAGAGTCGAGCGCCGCACAACCCTCGGCGAGATGCGCGCGGACGCGCCAACGCCTCTCGCCGCGCGAGACGGTGAGGCCGGAGGCGTGCGGCGTGGTGGTGGTGGCGGCGAGCGTGCCGTCGACGTAGAGCTCGTACTTGGTGGCGCCGGGCACGGCGCTCCATTCGAAGGAAACGCCGGGCGTGACTTTCTCTCCTTCGCTCGGCTCGATGAGCAGCGGCCGCTGCGTCGTGCAGTCGGGTGGCGGGGTGTAGGTGAAGAAGCGGTGCGCCGACTCGGTGGCGGCACAGCCGGCGAAGACGGCGCGCACGTACCACTGCAGCCGTCCAGGCGGCACGGAGGCGGTGTAGGCCGTGTCCGTCGTGGTGCGGATCAGCGTCGGCACGCCGCCGGCGGTGGCCAGCCAGAGCTCGTACTGCAGCGCTTTCGGCACGGCGTTCCAATGGAAGGCGATGGTCGGCGTCGACAGCACGGCGTCGCTCTCCGGCGCCGTGAGCTGCGGCGACTCGTGAGTGTTGCAGTCGGTGGCGGGGAGGATGGTGAGGGCCACGCGATCCGACTCGTGCGACGCGCAGCCGTCGAACAACGTCTCGACGTACCAATGGTGTGTGCCGGCCGGGATGATCTTCGTGAGCGTGATGCCGAGCGTGGTGCCGAGGCTCTGCGCCGGCGCGTCGCCCTGCTGGAGCCAGAGGCGATAGCCGCTGGCGCCGTCGACGGCGGTCCAGCCGAAGGCGACGTTGGCGTCGGCGGTCGTGGTGTCGCCGGCCGGCGCGGTGGGAGCCGCGGTGCCGACGCAGAACTGCCGCGCCTTGACGCTGACCGGGAAGGTCGCGTTGAGCGTGCAGCCGCCGCCCGTGACGTGGACGGAGAGGGTGGCGGTGCCGGCCTCGCCGGCGGTGAAGGTGATCTTCTCGGTGCCGGCGCCGCTGTCGATGGTGCCGTTGGTGATCGCCCACGCGTACGCGGCGCCGCCGATGAGCGTCGCCACGGCCTCGGCGCTCGCGCCGGAGGTGATCTCCGTCGGGGCGTTGATGATGATGGTCGGGCAGGTGCCGATCTGTGTCGTGGCCGAGGCGGCGTTGTTCGCGGAGTTCGGATCGACGGCCGGCGATGCGGCGGTGGCGGCGAGCTGCACGGAGCCGGTGGCCGATTGCGCGACGTTCCAGACGCTCACGATCGTGGCGCTCTCGCCGGCGGCCAGCGCGGCGATCGTGCAGGGGAAGCTCCCCGAGCACGCGCCGCTGTTCGCGCTGAAGGTGAGACCGGCCGACGCGGTGGCGCTCACGGCGACGTTCGCCGCGGCGTCCGGACCGTCGTTCGTCACCGAGATCGTGTACGTCGCCGGCGCGCCCGCCAGCGCCGCCGCGGGGCCGGCGACGGCGACGCGGAGGTCGGCCGTCGAGCCGATCGACGTCGTCGCCGCGGCGGTGTTGTTCGCGGTGTTCGGATCGTACTCGCTCGCGCCGGCGAAGACGCTGACCGGCGCCGCGCCGGTGCCGGTCGCCGTGACGCTGATCGTGATCGTCGCGGTCGACTGATTGTTCAGGCGCCCGAGGCTGCAGACGACGTTCGGTGCGCCGCTGCAGGTGCCGGAGCTCGCGCCGGTGAACGTGACGTTCGGCGGGAGGACGGTCGTGACGCTGACGCCGTTCGCGTCCGAGCCGCCGCCGTTGAAGACGCTGACGGTGTACGAGAAGGCGCTGCCGGGCGTGACCGCGGCCGGCGCCGTGACGGAGACGGCGACGTCGGCCTGGATGCGGCCGCCGATGAGCTGCAGATCGCCGGCGCTGAAGGTCGGATTGAGCACCGTTCCGGCGCCGGTGAGGCCGTTCATCGTCGCGAACGTGGAGTTGCTGGTGCGCGAGCCGAAGGTGAGGATCTGGAAGATGTTTCCGGCGATCGGCGTGAAGCCGTCGATGGCGGTGACGTTGAGCGTGCCGCCGAGGGTGACGCTGCCGCTGACGATGAGGCGGTCGTATTGCGTGCCGGGCGACGTGCCGGCGAGCTGGATGGCGAGAGACCCGCTCGGCCCCTGCACGTAGTTGCCGTCGATCGTCAGCGTGCCGGGCGACGCGCCGGGCGCGACGCTGGCCTGGCTGTTGACCGTGCCGGAGATCGTACCGTTGCCGCCTAGGGTGCCGCCGTTGAGCGAGAGCGTGGCCGTCTGCAGCGACGCGCCGCCCAGGACCGTCGTGCTGCCCGTGCTCTGCACGTACGTGTCGCTGAACTGGATCGCGCCCGTCTCGATGCGCACCGTGCCGCTGTTCGCGAGCGGCGCGGCGAATTGCATCAGGTTGATCCCGGCGCTCTTCTTGAGCGTTCCGCTGTTGGCGAACGGCGGCGTGTTGGGGGAGACGGTGATTGGCTGCGTCGACTGGATGTCGAACGTGCCGTCGTTCGTGATGGCCACGCCGTCGATGAGGAGGCCGTTCGACGCCGCGGCGAAGGTGATCGTCCCTTTGTTCGACAGCGCGCGGGAAAGCGTGGCCGCGCCGACGTCGCCCGGCATCGTCACGTTGGCGTTGGCGTCGAAGGTGAGCGCGCCGCTGCCCGCGATCGTGCCGCCGCTCCACGTGGCCGGGCCGGTGACGGTGACGTTGCCGCTGCCGGTGAGCGTGCCGCCGCTGAGGGTGAGGTCGGGGAAGGTGCCGTCGGAGTTGAAGGCGACGCTGCCGCCGGCCACTTCGATGCGCTGGCCGCTCCAGGCGCCGGTGACGGTGGCGGCCGCGCCGCTGAAACGGAATTTGCCGGTGCCGGCGAGCGAGCCGGAGATCGACGGCGTGCCGCCGCTGAAGTCGATCACCGTGGACGGCCCGTTGGCGTAGAGCGTGCCGCTGCTGTTGACCGTCGGGGCGATGCTGCTGTTGCTGCTGGTGTTGAGCGTGCCGGCGTTGTTGATGGTGCCGTTGCCGGCGATGTCGGCGTTGACGTTCAGCGTGCCGGCGTTCTGCAGCGTGCGGCCGGTGAGCGCGACCGGCGCGGTGACGGAGAGCGTCGACTGATTGAGCGTCGTGCCGCTGCCGCTCATCGTGCCGCCCGCCCACGTGCCGCCGTTCGGCAGGGTGAGCGTGGCGCTGCCGCCGAGCGTGCCGCCGTTCATGGTGAAGGCGTCGGCGGAGGCGGCGGCGTTGAGGGTGGCGGTGCCGGCGGTGACGCTGAGCGTGCCGGCGTTGACCGGCACGCCGACGGTGGCCGTGGCGCCGCTGAACGTCAACGTGCCGGTGCCGCCTAGGGTGCCGCCGGTCATGGCGTGCGTGCCGCCGGCGAAGGCAAGGTTACCGGGCGCGGTGGCGGTGAAGGTGCCGGTGTGCGTGCCGCCGCCGGTGAGGGTCAGCGTGCTGCTCGTGCCGACCTGTCCGTTGTTGTTGAGCGTTGCGCCGATGGTGACGCTCGCCGTGGCGGTGAGCGTGCCGGTGTTGTCGATCGTGCCGGAGCCGGCGACGTTGCCGCTCACGGTGAGCGTGCCGCTGTTCTGGAGCGTGCGGCTGTTGAGCGTGACGGGCGCGGTGACGGAGAGCGTCGCAGGATTGGCCGTGGTGCCGCTGCCGCTCATCGTGCCGCCCGCCCAGGTGCCGCCGTTCGGCAGGGTGAGCGTGCCGCTGCCGCCGAGCGTGCCGCCGGTCATCGCGAAGGCGTCGGCCGTGGCGGCGGCGTCGAGTGCGGCCGTGCCGGCGGTGACGGAGAGCGTGCCGGCGTTGACGGGGACGCCGACCGTGGCCGTCGCGCCGCTGAAGGCGATCGTGCCGGTCCCGCCGACCGAGCCGCCGCCCGACATCGCGTGCGTGCCGGCTGAGAACGAAATGCTGCCGGGCGCCGTGGCGGTGAACGTGCCGCCGCTGTGCGTGCCGCCGCCCGAGAGCGTCAGCGCATTGCTCGTGGCGATCTGGCCGCTGTTGTTGACCGCCACGCCGAGGATGAGGTTCGCGGCGGCGTTGAGCGTGCCGGCGTTGGCGAGCGTGCCGGAGCCGCTGACGTCGCCGCTCACGGCCAGCGTGCCGGCGTTCTGCAGCGTTCGATCGAGTGTCGCCGGCGCGGAGATCGAGAACGTCTTCGTGGCGGGGTTCGCCGTCGTGCCGCTGCCGCCCATCGTCCCGCCCGACCACGTGCCGCCGTTCGTCAGCGTCAGCGTGCCGCTGCCGTCGAGCGTGCCGCCGCTCAGCGTGAACGCGTCCGCCGCCGACGCGGCGTTGAGCGTGGCCGTGCCGGCGGTGACGTTGAGCGTGCCGGCGTTGAGGGGGACGCCGACCGTCGCCGTCGCGCCGTCGAACGAAAGCGTGCCGCTGCCGCTGATCACGCCGCCGGTCATGGAGTGCGTCCCCCCCGAGAACGAGAGAGTGCCGGGCGCCACGACGTTGAACGAGCCGCTGTGCACGCCGCCGCCGGCCAGCGAGAGCGCGTTCGTGGTCGATACCTGGCCGTTGTTGTTGAGCGCCGCGCCGATCGTGGCGTTGGCGGTGGCGTTGAAGATGCCCTGGTTGACGATCGTGCCCGATCCGCTGACGTTGGCGCCCACGCTGAGGGTGGCGTTGTTCTGAAGGGTGCGCGTGTTGAGCGTGACCGGCGCGGAGACGGTGAGCGTCGTCGAATTGATGGTGGTGCCGCTGCCGCTCATCGTCCCGCCCGACCACGTGCCGCCGTTCGTCAGCGTGAGCGTCCCGCTGCCGCCGAGCGTGCCGCCGGTCATGGTGAAGGCGTTGGCCGTCCCGTTGGCGTCGAGCGTGGCCGTTCCGGCGGTGAGCGAGAACGTCGGGATCGAGTAGGCGCTGCTGACGGTGACGGCCGCGCCGTTGAAGGCGACGTTGCCCGTGCCGCCGATCGCGCCGGGGAGGCTGTACGTCCCGGAAGGGAAGGCGATTGTGGCCGGAGAGGTGGCCACGACGGTGCCGCCGAGGGTGCCGCCGCCGGCGAGAGCGAGCGTGCCGGTGGAGGCGCTTACGGTTCCGGTGCTGTTGACGGCGGGGTTGAGCGTCGTCGTTCCGGAGCCGCCGTTCTTCGTGAGCGTGCCGTTGTTCGCGATCGTCCCGCTGCCGGAGACGTTGACGCTGCCGTCGACGGTCAGGTTCAGCGTGCCGTCGTTCTGGAGGACGCGGCCCTGGGCGAGCGTCGCCACCGCGCCGGTGACGTTCAAGGTCTGGCCGGAGCCGACCTGCGTCGTGCCGCCGGGGGCGGTGGCGCTCCCCATCGTGCCGGACGACCAGGTGCTTGTGCCGGTCAAGGTGAGCGTGCCGCCGCCGTCGATGACGCCGCCCTGGAGGGTGACGTTCTTCGGGGCGATGGAGATGCCGGTGGGGACGCGCAGCGTTCCGCCACTCACTTTGAAGTCGCCGTTGGCCGGGAAGGTGATGGAGCTGGAGTTGATGAGGAATACGCCGCTCATGAGATCGAGCGTCGCGCCGGGGGAGTAATGGACGATCGCGCCGGAGGCGGCGGTCACGTCCGCGGCGACCTGCAGCGTCCCGGCGTCGACTTTGAACGAGCCCGACATCGTCACCGGAACGCCGATGACGCTCGTGCCGGCCGTCGTGTTTTTCTCGATGGCAGCGTTCAATCCCGCCGAGAACCCACCGATCGTGATGGAGCCGCCTCCGGAGCCGGCAGTGAAGTCGCCGTCATTGGTGACGAAGAAGAGTTTGCCCGGATCGAGAATGAGGCTGCCGCCGTTGGAGAAGACGAGCGCATTGATCGAGGCGCTGTAGGTCGAGTGGGCTTGCATCTGCAGCGTGCCGCCGTCGAGCGCGCATGTGCTCACAGAACAATTAATCGTCGGCGCCGACGTGCTGGTCATCACCCTCGGGCCGCTTCCCGCGATCGTGCCGCCCGCCCAGGTGAAGTTGCCGCTCACGCGCAGCGTGCCGGCGCCGTCGACCCTCGAGCCGGCGGCAGAGAGGTTGACGTTCGGCCAGGTGACGTCGACGCCGCTGTCGAGCGTGAGCGTGCCGCTGGCGTTGAGCGTGCCGGCGAGCGTGGCGTTGCCGGTGAGCTCGAGCTTGCCCGTGAGCGTGGTCGTCCCGGAGACCCCAGACCCGGCCGCAAGGGCCACGATGCCGCTGCCGCTGACGGTGATGCCGGTGAAGTTGCCGCCCGCGATGAAGGAGAGCGTACCGGAGCTCGACTGCAGCGTGGAGCCGCTGTTCGCGGTCACCGGCACGGTGATGCCGCTGGTGAGGCTGCCCGCGCTCTTCCGGATCGTGCCGCCGCTGTTGTTCACGATCTGCGGTGCGCCGGCGTAGCTCGCCAGGCCGGCGTCGCTCAGGAAATCGATCGTCCCGTCGTTCGTGACGGTGACGTTCCCGGACAAGCCGCAGCCGAAGGCAGTAGCGAGGAAGTAGATCGCACCGCCGCCGGCGACCGTGGTGTTGATGGCGATCGACGCCGGGCTTTGCGTCCCGCGGCAGTTCAGGACGCCGCCGCTGTTGATGGTCATCGGGCTGCCGGAGATCGTGCCGCCGTAATGCTCGATCGTTCCCGAAACGGAGAAGGCCGCCGGCATGCTCAGCGTCGCGTCCTTCACGTTGATCGTGCCGGAGGCGAAGGTGGTCGGGGCGGTGGAGGCAAAGGTGTCGGTGCTGCCGCCCGGGCCGTCGCCGATGTCGATGGTCGTGCCGGAGATCGAGAGGGCGCCGGGGCCCGCGACCGAGGGGGTGCCGAGCATCGTGAAGAGGCCGCCGCTGAAGGCGAGCGTGGCGCCGGAGGCGACGATGAATGCGCCGCGCTCCGTGCCGCCGCCGCTGAGAGAGAGCGTGCCGGCGCTGACGCTCACGATGCCGCCGAATTTGTTGTCGAGCGGCGGAGAGATCGTGGTCGTTCCAGGGCCGGTGGTCTTGGTGATGGTGCCGTCGTTCTCGATGAGGGCGCTGCCGGAGAGGTTGATGTTTCCGCTGCCGGCGGTGAGGTTGAGGGCGTTGCTGTTCGTGATCTTGCCGTTGGCGGAGATCGTCAGCGGGCTCGAGGTCGTGCCGGCGTAGTTCACCGTTCCGTTGTTGAGCAACTCGCGCGACTGCGTGAGCGATTGCGCGCCGCCCGCGCTGATGTTCAGCGTGTTGCCGGAATTGATCTGGGTGATGCCGCCGGCTGCGGTGGCGCTTCCCATCGCGCCGCCCGACCAGGTGCTGGTTCCGGAGAGGATCAGCGTGCCCGCGCCGTCGACGACGCCGCCCGTCTGCAGCGTCACGTTGGGGAGGGTCACGGTGACGCTGGCCGGAACGCGCACCGCTCCGCCGCTGATCTGGAAGGTGCCGCTCCCCGGCGTCGAGACACTGCCGGAGTTGAAGAGGAAGACGCCGCCGCTGACGTCGAGCGTCGTCCCCGCGCCGATGTCGAGGGTGGCGCTGGCGCTGGCGTCGACGCTTCCACCGCCGGCGAACTTCAGCGTTCCGGCGTCGAGGTCGACGATCGAGGTTCCGTACAAGGTGACGGGCACGCCGATGGTGCTCGTACCTGCGGTCGTCTTCTTCCAGATCGTGCCGTCGTTGGAGATCGAGCCGCTGCCGGTGACGTCGCCGTCGTTGGTGATGCTGAGCTTTTTGCCGGCGCCGATGTTCAAGCTGGCGCCGTTGGAGAACTGGAGCGCATTGCTCCCGGCGCTGAACGTCGTGTCGCCCTGAAGGTAGAGCGTGGCGGTGTCGAGCGTGCAGCTGCTGCTGCAACTGATCGTCGGCGTGGAACCGCTGTTCAGGTACCGCGAGCCGCTGCCGCCGATCGTTCCGCCGGACCAGTTGAAATTGCCGCTCACGCGCACGGTGCCGGCGCCGCTGATCGCCCCCGAAGAAAGAGCGACGTTCGGGCAGGTGACGTCGACGCCCATCGCGGCGTCGATAGTCGCGCCGGCAACGGAGAGCGTGCCGGAGCCGGTCACGGTCGGGCTGCCGCTCAGGTTGACGGTGCCACCGGTGAGGGCCAGCGTCGTACCGGAGGCAATCGTGAAGATGCCCTGGTCCGTGCCGCCGCCGGCAAGGGCGAGCGTGCCCGTGCTGACGCTCACCGTGTGGCCGCTGTGGTTGTCGACCGGAGGAGAGATCGTGCTCGTCCCGGTGCCCGCGGTCTTGGTGATGGTGCCGAAGTTGTCGATGAGGGCGCTGCCGGAGAGATTGATGGTGCCGTCCGCGGTGAGGTTGAACACGTTGTTGTTCGTGATCTTGGCGTTGGCGGACATCGTCAGCGGATTCGAGGTCGTGCCGGCGTAATTCACGGTCCCGGCGTTGATGATTTCCCGGCCTTGGGTGAGCGATTGCGCGCCGCCAGCGGTGATGTTCAAGGTGTCGGGGGGGGAATTGATCCGCGTGCCGCCGCCGGGAGCGGCGGCGCTGCCCATCGTGCCGCCGGACCAGGTGGTGGTGCCGAAGAGCACGAGCGTTCCGCCGCCGTCGATGACGCCGCTCTGCAGCGTCACATTCAAGAGGGTGATGGAAAGAGGGGCGGGGACGCGCACCGTTCCGCCGGTGATCTTGAAGTCGCCGTACAAGGGAACGCCGACGGGACCGCCGGCGAAAAGGAAAAGACCGCTGCTGACTTCGATCGTCGTTCCGGGGTCGTAGTCGAGGATCGCGCCCGCGTTGACAGTCACGTCGGCGGCGATCCGCAGCGTTCCGGCGTCGACGTTGAAGGACCCGTTCAGCGTCACGGGGACCTCGATGTCGCTGATGCCGGAGGTGTCGGTTTTCCAGATACTCGCGGCGTTTGGGAAGGCACCCCAGGCGATGGAGATCGAACTAGCCGCACCGCCGCCGTTGCGGAAGTCGCCGTCATTGGTGACTCTGATTCCTACGCCGGTGTCCAGAATGAGGCTGGCGCCGTTGGAGAACCGGAGCGCATTGCTGGAGGCGCTGTAGATCGTGTACGCCTGAAGCTGGAGCGTGGCGCCGTTGAGGTTGCAGTCGCTCGACGAACAACTGATGGTGGGCACCGACGTGCTGGTCAGCACCTTCGTGCCGGTGCCCGAGATCGTGCCGCCGGACCAGTAGAAATTGCCGGTCACGCTCACCGCGCCGGCGCCGGTGATCGTGCCTCCGGAGAGCGTGACGTCGGTAAATGTGACGTTGACGCCGGTGCCGGCATCGAACGTTCCGCCGGTGCCGATGGTCAGCGATGGGCTCCCTCCCCCGGTGAACGTGCCGGAGAAGTGGAGGGTCGTTCCGGCTGAGATCACGTAGTTGCTGTGGACCACCCCGCCGTCGTTGAGCTGGAGCGTGCCGGAGTCCACCTCGACCGTCGCTCCGGAGCCGTTGTTGACCGGGATGTTGATCGCCGCGGTGCCGCCGCCGGCGCTCTTCTTGATCATGGCGGTGGCGGCAGTGTTGCTGATGAACGGCGATCCCGTGTCGGCGTCGATGTTGTGGTCGGACGCAATGTCGACGAGGCCGGAGTTGCTGAGATGCCCGCCGAACTTGAATCCCACCGCGCTCGTGCTCAGCAGCGTGACCGTGCCGCCGTTGTTGTTGGTGATGTTGCGTGAAACCGTGATGACGGACGCGCCGCCGGTGGACCCGATTTCCAGGCTGCCGCCGCTGTTGACGGTCACGTTTCCGCTGCCGCCGATCGTGCAGTTGCCGTGAATGCCGGCCGTTCCGTTCACGATCAGGTTTCCGCTGCCGTTGAGGATCCCGCCCGTTGGGTTTGCACCGACCAGATTCAGCGTTCCGCCGGCGTTGACGGTGCTGGTGTTCGTTATGATGAGAGTCTGGCCACCGTCAATCCTCAGCGTCGCGCCGCTCTGGATGGTGATGCTCTTGACGGTCGCAATCGTATCGACGGTGGCCGTGCCGGAGCCGGCGTTGGCGATGACGACGTCGTCGCTGCTGGTGGGCAGCGAATTCGTGCTCCAGTTGTTGGGATTGTTCCAGCTGTTGTCGACGCTGCCGTTCCACGTCACCGTCACGGCGAAGACAGGACAGGAAACGAGAATGCCCGCCAACACCACGGCGGCGCGCACGAGGGCACGAATGTGAATGCTCATTTGGGGACCGACCCGTTCCGATTGCTGAATTGCTGAATTATTAGGATACCGCGGTTTTTTACTTCAACCGATAAATAATTCTTACGTTCACCGTCCGCCCCGCTTGCAGCACGCTCGGCAGCGTCTCCGAGCCGACCGCCCAGTACTGTTTGTCGAACACGTTGTCGGCGAGGAGCTGCAGCGTCACGTTCGGCAGCAGGTCGCGGTACATGAGCGCCACGCCCGTCGTCGAGTAGGCGTCGAGGGAGTCGCCGAGGTAGCCCGGATCGGCGATGTAGGCCGTGCCGTGGCCGATCTTCCGCGGGCCGGAGTAGTGCGTCCGCACCGACGCCGTCAGATGGCGCCACTCCGCGTCGACGCCGACGTTGACCTGGTTCTTGGCGATGTTCGGCACGCGCACGATCTCGGTGAAGCCCGGAAAGCCGGTCAAGGGAACGCTCTGCACCGCGTTCGTGTGCGTGTAGTTCGCCCAGAGGCCGATGCCGCCGATCTTGTGGCGCGCCGTCGCTTCCAGGCCGCGCACGCGCACCTCGTCGCGGTTCTCGTTCTGCTCGCAGGGGTTGCATTTCCCTACCGGCGGAACGGTCAACATGCCGATGACGCCGGTGTAATGGGCCTGGTAGGCGGTGAGCTGTGCGGCCGTCTCCTCGTCCGGCTCCCATCCCGCGCTCAGCTCCGTGTTCCGCACGCGCTCCGGCCGCAGACCGAAGTTGAGCGATGACTGGAACGTGAACCGCGGAAAGACGTAGCCGCCGAATTTCTCGGTATCGGTCGGGTCCTTGAACGCCTCGGCGTAGATGGCCTTGAAGACCAGCCGGCGGTTGGGCGTATAGATCGCGCCCAGCCGCGGCGTGAAGAGCGACCCGAAGCCGGCCACCTTCGGATCGACGTTATTGTTGATCTCGTTGTGGCTGACGCGGCCGGCGGCGATGAACCGCAGCTCCGGCCACGGCTTCCACGAGCCCTGCGCCCAGAGCGCCGCGTCGGTGTGATAGTTGTGCACGGCCTCGAAGCCGAGGTCGCCGTTGGCCCATTCGTCGTACTGGTCCTGGATCACGCTCTTGGTGAGCTCGACGCCGGTGACGGCGCTCATCGTCTCCGTCGGCTGCCAGGCCATGCTGATCTCGTTGCGGATCTGCGTCGAAAGCGCGCGGCCATTGATGTCGATGACGAATCCGGCGCGCGGGCAAAGGGCCGTGCCGCAGCGGACGAGGTCTCTCGACGTCAAGATCTCGCTCGCGTAGGAGACGAGAGCGTCGAACTCCGAGGCCTTGCGGTCGATGCTCGACTGCCGGTAACGCGTGAAGAGGGTCAGGGTTCCGGCCGACAGCCGCGCCGAATAGCGCGCGTAGAGCGCGGTCTCCTCGGGCGTGAAAGTGGTGTTGCCGCCGAATACGACGTTGCCGTACCCGGAAGCCACCCCTTCCTCGCTGCGCCACGACTGCAGGCCGAGGGTGAGATTGGAGATCTGCACCTTGGCGTTGAGGCCCCAGTTCTCGGCCTGGTCGTCGAATCCGAGGCCGTTCTGCGCGACGAGCGCGGCGTCGGCCTGGCGGATGAGCTCGAGGTTCGCCGGGCTGACGCCCTTGAGCGTCGGCAGCGCCGCGTAGTTGAAGTTTTTGTACGTGTAGTCCCAGGCGTCGAAGCCGGAGAGGTTGCGCTCCCTCCCGTTCTGGTAACGCCCCGCCAGAGACCACGTCACCGTCCCGCCGCTCGCGGCGCCGGCCATGGTCAGGTCGACGGCGCGGTTGGCGTAGCCGCCGGCGGTGACGTGCCCGGTGAGGGCGAAGCGCTTCTCGCCGAGGAGGGCGGCGGCGTCCTTGGTGATCACGTTGATCACGCCGGTGTAGGCGTTCGCGCCGTACATCGTCGAGGCCGGGCCGTACACGACCTCGACGCGGTCGATGTTCGTGAGCGGGTATTGCCGCGAGAGGTACTCCGTCCCTTGCGTGAGGTCGTTCTGCTCGACGCCGTCGACGAGGAGCAGCAAGCGGCTGTTGAATTCGTCGTAGTAGCCGCGCTGGTAGACGTGCGAATAGATGTCGCCGTTGGTGCGGCTGACGTCGAAGCCGGGGAGGTCGTGGAGGAGCTGCTCGAGGTCGAGGTAGCCGCGGCGCTCGATCTCCTCGCCGGTGACGACGACGACGGTGGCGGGCGCCTCGCGCAGGCTCTCCGCGCTCTTCGACACGGAGGTCACCTGCGTCGACTGCTCCTCTTTCCGCACCTCAGAGAGGAGCGCCGCGAAGCGCGCCGACCCCGTGGCATCGTCGAAGGTCGGCTCGAGGCGGAGAAGCTTCGACACTTCCTTGCGCGCTTCGTCGGGCCGCTCGTCGTACATGAGCGCGCGGGCCAGGAGCGACTGCACCTGAACCGCGACCGTGCGCGAGAGCTTGGCGTGCGCGCAGTCCTGGCGCAGCAGCGCCGCGGCCTGCGCGAAGTTGCCGTCGTCGTACGACTTCTGCGCCTGCGCGAAGGCAGTCTGGCAGGCGCTCTGCGCCTGCGCGCCGTGCGCGGCGGCGAAGAGGAGGGCGGCGGCGAAGAGCGCGATGCGTTTCATTTCATCCCCAGCTTCAGCTCGGAGCATGGATTCGTCTCGGGATACTGCTCGTCGGTGTAGCGGCTCCACGTTTCCTGTGTGAGCGGCTCGAGGTTGGTGCGGCAGAGGTGCGCGGCGAGGACGTCGGTGCGCGCGTCGGAGATGCGGATGGCCGGCTCTTTGCCGGCGGAGATGACGCCGCTGCCGTCGGCGTTGAACGCCACGGCCCAGATCCACCCCTCCTGCCGCGGCAGCACCTCGGGCGGCGCCTCGGGCTTGTCGAGGTGCCAGAGGCGGACCGTGCCGTCGGAGCTGCCGGAAGCGAGGGTGTCGCCGCGCGGATTGAAGCTCAATGAATTGACGCTCGCGCCGTGGCCGGAGAAGGTGAGCGGCTCGCGTCCGGGCCGCAGCGGCGAGAGGACGATGCGGCCGTCCGCGCGGCCGCAGAGGAGGGCCGCGCCGTCCGGTTTGAAGGCGACGCTGCGGATGTCGTTCGCGCCGTTGCAGGCGCTGCGCGGCGCGCCGTTCGGCTGCGCGGCGTCCCACACCAAGGCGCCGGACGGTTGGCTCGCCGCGACGTGCTTGCCGTCGGCGCTCCAGGCCACGGCGCGCACGCCGTTCTTGTTGTCGCCTGCGCGCAGCTTTGCCGGTGAGTTGGGATGCGCCGCATCCCACAGCGTGACGGTGCCGTCGAGGTTTCCGGCCGCGAGGAGCGTCCCCGCCGGCTGGAAGGCCATCGACATCACCGCCCGGCTGCCTGCGGTGAGCTCCTTCAGCGTCGCGTTGCCGCTGCGAAGATCGAAGACGGCGACCTTGCCGCCGTCCGTGCCGGCGGCGAGGAGGTTGTCGTGCAAGGCCAGCGCGCGCACGGGGCCGGCGAGGCGGCCGACGGCTTTCGGCGCCAGCCACTGATTGCGGTCGTAGTCGTGACGCGAGATCTGCCCGCTCTCGTCGCCGGCGAAGATGGTGCGCCCGTCGGGCGAGACGGCGATCGACAGCGCGCCGTTCTTTTGCGGCAGTTTCTGCACGGTGGGCGTCGGATAGCGCGCGCCGACGGCGTGCATGGCCGCGAAGAGGTCCGGATCGTTCGCGTCGCCGCCGTTCTCGCGGTTGAGCCGATAGGCTTCGAGCACGAGGCGGACGTCGACGGCGCGGGCCTCGCGCGAGGTCAGCGCCAAGGCGCGCGACGCGGCGAGGTGGCTCAGCGTCTGCGCGCGTGCGCGCTGCTCGTCTGCTTGTTTCTTCTCCGCGACCGCCTGGCCGCGGGCGGTCTCCGCCGCCGTGGCGTTCTCGCGCGCAATCCGTTCATTGTCGAGCGCTTTCTGCTGCTCGCTCTCGGCGCGCTGCCGGTTCTGTTCTGCGAGCTTGCTCTGCTTTTTCGCGACCTCTGTCTGCGTCTCGGCGCGGACACGCTGCTGCTCGGCCTTCTCGCGCTCGGCGAGGGCGACGGAGCGCGACGCTTCCGCGCTGTGCTTCTCTTCCTCGGCGCGCCGCTTCTCCGCTTGCGCGCGCATCTGCGCCTCGTGGACGCGGATGACCTCTTCCTCCGCCTTGCGCTCCGCCTGCACAGCCGCCGCTTTCTGCTGCAGTGCCGTGTAGCCGAGGCCGACCATGAGCAGGAATCCGACCGAGAGCACGGCGAGGGCAATGCGCGTCCGCCGCAGCTCGCGCCGGCGCCGGGCCTCGCGCGCCTGGGCCTTGTCGTCGCGCTCCTTCTTGCTGGCGTCGAGGAAGGCCATGGCCCGCGCGAACGACGGGTCGTAACGCTCGGCCCACTCCGGCGTCGGATGCTCGTTGTCGCGCCACGTCAGCGCGAACTGCAGCTCCGGATCGCGCCAGAGCGCGGCGCGCCCTTCCTCGTGCCGTTGCGCCGCCTGCGCGAGGCTGAGATAGAGCTGGCCGGCGTGCGCTTCGTCGTCGGCCCACTTCGAGAGGCGCGTCCAGTTGCGCATCAGGCTCTCGTGGGAGATATCGAGGATGGAGTCGTCGTCGAGAATGACGTTCGCCGTCGGCATCAGGAACGAGCGGCCGGTGCGGCGGAAGCTCTCCGTGACGCGCTCGATCTCGCCGAGGCTCGCCTGGGCGACGGCGCGGATCTCGCGAACCGAGGCGGGCCGGCGCACGCCGCGCGGATCCGAAGCCTTGTCGGTCAGCGCCTTGAACAACTTCTGCGCGATCAACTGCCCGAGCTCATCGAGCTCGCCGAACGCCTCCTCGGCGTGCAGCGAGAGCGCGTCGTGCAGCGTGCCGATGTCCTCGTAGTGCCGCAGGTCGAGGGCCTCGCCGGGCTTGTGCTCCCTCGACCATCGATCCCACGTCCGCATCAATGCGTGCTGGAGGATCGGGAGTTGGTCGGGATCGTCGCCGACGTCGTTGAGCAGCCGCGAGACGAGCCGCGGCGCGATCGTGGCGCCGCCCACGGCGACCGGGCCGGTGACGGCGATCTTCAGCTCATCGCGCGTCATGCGCGGCACGAGGTAGATGCCGTCGTTGACGACCTCGGGCAGCGTGCCGAACTCCATGCAGTCGCCGATGAAGTCGGAGCGCATGGTGATGGCGATGTAGATCGGGATCTCGCTCTCGCGCGCCGCCAGGAGGAGCTTGACGAACGCCGCGGCGTCGTCGCCGCCGGTGCGGCGGCTGCGCTTGTAGCGGAAGATCTCCTCGAACTGGTCGACGAGGACGAGGACGTTGTCGTGCGGGCCGATCTGCGACTGGCGGATGCATTCGACCAGGCCGAGGCGGCTGGCGCGCAGCGTCGTTTCGAAGAAGGCGCACGTCAGCGCGTCGTCGCCGCTGTCGCCCAGGGCCTCGGGAGCCGTGAGCGCCACGGCGAGGTTGCCGATCGGATCTTCGCCCGGGCGCATGATGGCCACGCGCCAGCACGATCCGGCGCGCGTCATGGCGCCGCCGTAGAGGCTGGGGATGAGCCCCGAGCGCACGAGCGACGACTTGCCGCTGCCGGAGCGCCCGAGGATGGAGAGGAAGCGCGTCGTGCGCAGCCGCCGCAGCAGCTCGTCCGTCTGCCGCTCGCGGCCGAAGAAGAGGTAGTCCTCGTCCGGCTCGAACGGGCGCAACCCGGGGAACGGATTGACCTCGGCCGTCGGCTCGAGGCCGATGACGATGCCCGACGAAAGGCGGCTGACGGACCTCATGACGCACCTCGCGCGTTCGCGATGGCGTCAAGGAGCGGCGCGAGCGCCGCGGGATCGAAGCCGCCGGCGGGCTCGCGCAGGAGCGTGGCCTCGTGCGTGCGGAAACGCTCCTTCTGCGGCGTGGCCGGCGCGCCGACGTAGATGCCGCGGCCGAGGAGCGGCCGCTCGCGCCCGAGGGCGGCGCTCTTCTGGAGTTCGCGCAGCTTCCGCCGCAGCCACAGCTCGTCGCCCGCGCCGTAATAGAGAAGGATGACGTCGGCCGCGCGGAGGTTCTCCTCGTGCTCGAGCCGCGCCTGCGCTTCGTCTTCGTCGAAGAAGGGGAGGATGACTTCGAAGCCGTGCGCGAAGAGATAGTCCTCGAGCGGCGGCGTGGCCTCGACGTCCTGTTGATCGCAGAGAAGGTAGAGCCGCAAATGCTCTTCCTGCGTGGGGATGGCGGCGGCCTTGACGAGGACGGGCGGCGGCGGCGCGAGTTTGCGGTAGATGATCGACTTCAGGTCTTCGAGCGGGACTTCCAGCAGCTCCGCGGCGGCGTGGACGACGGGGCTGGTCTGCAGGTGCTCGACGAAGGCGCGCTGGCGCTCGTCCTCGATCTCCAGCTCCCGCGGGAGCCAGATGATGCTCGACAACTGCGTCCCCGCCGCCGAGGCCTCGGAGGCGAGGGCCTGTTGCCGCTCGACGATGGAGACTCTCGCTCCCTCGGGCACGATGCCGTAGTTGCGCCCGACGAGATGGATCGACACTGTGCTGCGCGCGAGCTGCTCGCGCACGACAGCGTCGAGCTCCGGCGCGACGAGCGGCAGCGCGCGGTCGGGCAGCACTTCGTACCCATTGCGGAGGAGGTCGCGCTTGATCGCTTCGCGCTCCTCGCGCAGCTCGTAGCTGGTCTCGGCGAGGTAGAGGGTTCCCTTCGGCTCCGCCATGGGGGCCGCGGCCGTAGTCTCGTCGCCCATCATGTCGAGGAGCTGGGCGATGTCGTAGGCGAGGTCGTCGAGCTTGGTGAGAAACGCTCGCTCTTTGCCGTAGTCGCGCGAGAGCTCCCGCGGCCGCCCGCTCTCGTCGTAGACGAAGAATTCGTAGCCGAGCATCGGCTGCACTTCCTCGGGGAGCTTCTGCGGACTGACCGGCGTCTTGACGACCTTGAAGATGCGCGCCTTGTCGCCGATGCGCACGCCGCCGGAGCGCTCGGCGGCGCGGCAGAACTCCTTGAGCTCGCGGTTGCACCACTCCGACTGCACGTAGCGCGGCGAGAGGATGGAGACGAGCGCGGCGATGCGCGGGAGACGCTCCAGGATGGTGTCGGCGAAGAGGTCGTTGCCCTGCAGCTTCGGATCGCGCCAGATGCGCGGCTTCTCTCCGCGCACCTGGGCCACGCGGATCTCCAGGAGCCGGTGCAGCTCGGAGACCCACCCCTGCTCGCCGGCGATCAGCGCTTGGTCGTCGATATGGGCATAGCTGATGAGGAAGTCATGCTCGAAGGACATTGGATTGTTTTGGGACCACTTAAGGAGTGACGCAGGAGGGTATTTCCCTACCCGAGGCGGCGGCGCGTTCGTGCGAAACTTTTGCTACACTCCTCACCGCCGCGCTCGGTCCGCGGCACGCCATCGATGATGACTTCTCCGATCCGCACGGCTTGCGCACTCTCCGCCGCGGCGACGTTCTTCGTGGCCATCGCTGCGATCGTCACGGACGGCGAGTGGGCGCTGCCGCTCGTGGCCGCCGCGGTGTTCGCGCTCGTGGCCATGTTCGGCGCCGGCCCGGCGCCGCGCGACTTCGGCGCGATCTTCGAGAACTTCCGCCGCTTCCGCGTGGCCATGATGGTCTGCTTCACCGCGGCGTTGACGCTCTACAGCGCCGCCGCGGCGCTGAAGAACCAGGCCGCGGCGACGCTCGGCGTGGCCTTCTGGCTCGTCGCCTTCGTGCTGGCCTTCTTCGTCGTTTACTTCCGCGGCCGCGTTAGAGTGTTCGAGAACGCACAAGTGAAGTGACGACGTTTTCGCGATATCGACCGCACCCCTGGCACGGCCTCTCCGCCGGCGCCGACGCGCCGCGCGTGGTTACGGCGTACATCGAGATCACGCCGTTCGACCTGGTGAAGTACGAGGTCGACAAGGCCAGCGGGTACCTGCGCATCGACCGCCCGCAAAGGACGTCGTCGCAGCCGCCGGCGCTCTACGGCTTCATCCCCCAGACGTACTGCGCCGAGAACGTGGCCGCCCTCGCGCCCGGCGCGGAGCGCGGCGACGGCGACCCGCTCGATATCTGCGTGCTGAGCGAGCGCCCGATCGCGAAGTCGGAGATCCTGATCGCCGCGCGCGTGATCGGAGGATTGCAGATGATCGACGGCGGCGAAGCCGACGACAAGATCATCGCCGTGCTGCAAGGCGACTACGTCTGGGGAAACGCCGCCGACCTGGGCGACGTCCCCTCCGTCCTCGTCGAGCGCCTCCAGCACTATTTCTCGACGTACAAGCTCAAGCCCGGCGAGGCCGCGCGCACGAAGATCACGCACGCGTATGGGTACGAGGCCGCGGCAAAGGTGATCGAGGCGGCGATGCGGGATTACGCGGCGCACTTTGTATAGCCGTGCTTCCGCTCGCGCTTTCGATCCTGATATGCGCCGGCTTCGCCGCGTTGGAAGGGCTCTGCGCCGGAACGAACGTGAAGAGGTTTTTCGCCGAGCTCCGTTTCCCGCGCTATTCGGCACCGCTATGGGTTTGGTCGATCATCGGCGCCATCTATTACGTGATTTTCGGTTTCATCCTCTTCCGGCTCCTCACGCACGGCGTCGCCGGTGCCGTCGAAGTCTCGGCGCTGCTCCTCACGGCATCGATGATGCTCCTCAACGCACTGACGAACTTCGTCATCTTTCGCGCGCGGAACCTCCGTCTTGCGTTCATCGTCGGCGGCATCTTTCCCGTCCTCGACGTCGGGCTCTTCCTCTGCCTCGTCCGCCTCGACCGCGTCGCCGCATGGTCGTTGGTCCCTTACCTGATGTACAGGGTGTACGCGGTTTGGTGGGGCTACTCGCTCTGGAGAATCAACCAGACGCCGTGAACCGCACGGAACGGTGGCCCGAAGCCACCGTTCCGCCATCACAACCTAGTCCTCGAACGGAATGAGGAACGTGCCGTTGCCCGAGCTCACCACCAGCAGGCTCGAGCCGTCGAGAAGCCGGAGCTGGCGAACTGCCAGGCCGCTGCCGAGGTAGCCGCCGTCCTGGGATCGCGTGCCGCTGCCGATGATCGGACTGCCGTCCTCGGACCGTCCGCCATTGCCGAGCCACCCGCTGTCCTGGGTCGACGTCGTGAACCCGCCGCTGCCGAACATCCCGTTGCCGTCTGCGGACCGTCCGCCATTGCCGAACCATTGACTGCTGTCCTGGGCCGACGTCGTGAACCCGCCGCTGCCAATCACCTGGCCGCTGTTCCCCGACCGCGTTCCGCTGCCGATGATTTGGCCGCTGTCCTGGGCCGACGTCGTGAACCCGCCGCTGCCCATCGTCTGGCCGGCGGCGTTGCCGCTGCCCAGCACCTGGCCGTCGTCAGTCCGCGTTCCGCTGCCAATCAGTCCACCGCTGCGATCCTGCGCCACCGCCGATCCCGCGACGCAAAGCGCCGCGACTGCTCCAATCAACACTGCTCGTTTCATAGCGACTCTCCTTTCGAACCTATATACGCGCCGGTTTCGGCATCCTGTGCACACGGATCGGTGACGCGGGATGAAGGGGCCCGACAGCGTGACGAAGAGGCGCAATGGCGTGACGAAAAACCGGTAGGGAAATCGGCAGGCGGCGAATACGTAGGCGCTATACGATGCGCCGCGCGTGATCGACTACATCCTCGACATCGCCTTCGACGACGACGACGAGGAGCTCGTGCAGTCGCGGCTGTTCCTCACTCAATGCACCGGGAGCGTCGCCGTCGAGGCGACGCTCCTCTCCGCCTACTTCGACTCTGCAGAGGACCGCGACGCGGCGATGGAGCTGTTGCGCGAATACGGCCTTCGCGCGTACGAGCGCGAACGCGAAGATTGGCTCGAGCATTACGAGCAGTCGCTCGAGCCGCTCCTCATCGGTGGCTCCTTCATCGTCGCGCCGGACGCGCGGCTCATCCCGCCCGACACCGCGCGGCACGCGCTCGTCGTCCCGCAGGAGCAGGCCTTCGGCACCGGCTCGCACGAGACGACGTCGCTCTGCATCGAGATCCTCGAGTCGATGGACGTCGCGGGGACGCGCGGCCTCGATGTCGGCGCCGGCAGCGGCATCCTCGCCCTGGCCATGCTCCGCCTCGGCGCCGCGAAGGTTATCGCCTTCGACAACGATGCCGACGCCTACGGTGCGTTGCGCGACAACCGCATCCGCAACGGCGTCGACGCGGAGCGGATGCCGCTCTTCATCGGCGGCGTCGAGGCGCTGCGCGGCGGGCGCTTCGACGTCGTGACGATGAACATCATCCCCGAGGTGATCCTGCCGCTCCTCGGCGACGTCGTCGCGCGCGTCGGGCACACCCTCATCCTCAGCGGCATCCTTATCGACCGCGCCGCCGAGGTCGTGCGCGCCTGCGAAAACCACGGCCTGCGTCTGGCGGAAGAGCGGAAAAAAGGGGAGTGGTGGGCGGGCTCGTTTAGAATTCCGGAACCATGAATCAGCTCAGCGATCGCCTCCGCGGACTCGTGCAGTCCGACATCCGCCGCATGTCTCGCGAGTGCGAGCGCGTCGGCGGCATCAACCTCGGCCAGGGGATCTGCGACCTCCCCACCATCCCCGAGCTCATCGAAGGGGCCTGCGACGCCATCGCCGCGAACAAGGCCACGTACTCGAAGTTCGAAGGCATCGACATCCTGCGCGAGCGCATCGCCCGCAAGATGGCGCACTACAACGGCATCGTCTGCGATCCGGCCACCGAGGTCGTCGTCACGGTCGGGTCGAGCGGCGGCTTTGCCGGCGCGATGCTGGCGACGCTCAACGCCGGCGACGAAGTGATCCTCTTCGAGCCGTACTACGGCTATCACCTCAACATGCTCGCGGTTCTCGGCTTCAAGCCGAAGTTCGTGCCGCTGCACGCGCCCGACTGGACGATCGACTTCGACGCGCTGCGCGCCGCGTTCACGCCGCGCACGAAGGCGGTCGTGGTCTGCACGCCGTCGAATCCCTCGGGGAAGATGTTCACGCGCGAGGAGCTGGAGCAGATCGGTGCGCTCTGCCGCGAGCACGACGCCTGGATCTTCACCGACGAGATCTACGAGTACATCGTCTGCGACGGCCGCAAGCACGTGTCGGTGGCGTCGCTGGAGTCGTGCCGCGACATCACCGTCACGATCAGCGGCTTCTCCAAGACGTTCTCGATCACCGGCTGGCGCGTCGGCTACGTCGTCGCGCCGCAGCGCGTGGCGGGACCGATCGGGTTGATGAACGATCTCCTGGCCATCTGCGCGCCGACGCCGCTGCAGTGGGGCGTGGCCCGCGCGCTCGAAGTGCCGGACAGCTATTACACCGACATGGCCGCGTCGTATCAGAAGAAGCGCGACATGCTCGCCGCGGCGCTCACGGAGGCGGGGTTCAAGCCGTCGATTCCGCAGGGGTCGTACTACATGCTCGCCGAGATTCCGGACGAGTTCCGCGACTCCGCCGAGGCAGCCAAGGCGCTGCTCGAGGAGGCGCGCGTGGCGTCGGTGCCGGGGACGGCGTTCTTCGAGTCCGACACCGGCAAGCGCATGCTTCGCTTCTGCTACGCGAAGGACCTCGACGCGCTCGACGAGGCGTGCAAGCGCATCAGAGCGTTCCGCGCCGTCAAGGCATAGGCCCGATCTGCGCGCCCTTCGCCGCCGGCGGCGAGCAGCCGTTGCCGAGGGGCGTGGCCATGGCCTCGGACGAGTACGTCGGAGCGGCGTACATCGACGCCGTGACCCAAGTTTGCGCACCGACGTTCAGAACCAGCCAGCCGCCGACGTCGCCGGAGGTGGAGAACGGCGGGAGGAGCGAGAGGTTGTTGGCGCCCAGCGAGAAGCTGACGGGAGTCCCGGGCGGTCCGGGTGGGCACTCGAACGGGCAGGTGTAATTGGCGATCGTCGCATTCTCGTGCTCGTCGAAGCGCACGAGCTCCGTCACGGGGAGGTTCGAATTCGAATGCGCCGCCTGCGCGCCGCTGCACGTGCCGGTGGTGAGCGCTTCGCGCCAGACCTTCACCATCGTATTGAACGCGCCGGTCCCGCCGTTGATGAATCGCGCAGCGAACGCCGAAGGCAGCGGCTGCCGGCGGTCGCTCTTCGGCACCGGCACGGAATGCTCGTAAAACGTGTGCGGCAGCGCCGTGGCGACGACGGCGCCGGCCGGGCCGCCCTCCGGAATCGCGCGGATGTGCACGAGCGGTGCGCTCGACGCGTATCCGACCGACCAAAGCTGCTGAAAATCGCCGGTGAGGACATTGTCGAGGAGGAGATTCGTGAAGTCGTTCTTGCCGCTGCACGACGCGACGACGTCGATCGTCGCGTAGCCGACTGCGTAGTAGTGAACGCCGCCCACCTGCGCCGTGCAGCCAGTCGTTCCCTTCCCGATCGTGAAGATCGACTGCAGGTCGGGGAGCAACGGCGAGAGATTCGCGCCGCCGCATGCCGACGGCGGCAGCGTTCCATTCGCGAAGACGTCGTAGAGATTGATGCCTTCAACGTCGTAGCCGGTCAGTTGGATCGGGAAGCTGAGCGCCGGAAAGCCCCAGTCGGTCCAGAGCGTCACGTTCGCGACGACGGGGGATGGCGAGACGTTCTGAATCGTGACGAGCGTCGTCGCGGCGCGCGAATGGATATCGACTTCGAAGTGCGGCAACAGCAGCGTCGCCGCCGGCTGCACGGCGATGTCGCAGCTGTCGTCGTTGTTGGTCGTCGCCGCCTGCGCCGAAACGGCAAGCAAGATCGCGGCGACGATCAACGTCTTCACGGCAACGGCCCGATCTGCGCGCCCTTCGCCGCCGGCGGCGAGCAGCCGTTGCCGAGCGCCGGCGCCGTTGCCTCCGTCGCATATGTCGGCGTGGCCAGCATCGTCACCGTCATCCACGACTGCCCGCCCGTGTTGAGATAGAGCCAGCCGCCCGCGTCGGAGCCGGAGACGGGCGGGAAGAGGCTCGGGCTCGTCGTCAGATACGCGCCGGTGACCGAGGGGCCGGTTGCGGAGGTGCCGATCGTCGCGTTCTCGTGCTCGTCGAAGCGCACGGCCTCGACGAACGGCATGCTCGAGTTCGACCGCGCGTCGGTGCACGTCCCCGCCGTGATCCCCTCGCGCCAGATCTTCAGCGCCGACTTCAGCGTCAGCGCGTCGCTGTTCAGCACGCGCGGCGCGAACGCCGAGGGCAGCGGCTGGCGCCGGTCGGCGTGCTGCGCGAGCGGGTCGGGCATGAAGCGCTCGTAGAACGTATGCGGCAGCCGCGTGGCCATCGCCACCCCCGCCGCGCCCCCCTCGGGGATCGCGCGGATGTGCACCAGCGGCCCGCCGAACGCCGCGTCGTTCTGGATCTGCTGGTAGTCGCCGGTGAGCACGTTGTCGTAGAGCAGCGTCGAAAAGAGATCGCCCGTCTTCGCCGCGCACGACGACACCACGTCGATCGTCGCGTAGCCGATCGCGCGCAGATGGAAGAAGCCGGTCGGTGCATGGCACGCGCTGCTGCCGCCGGTGAGGAGCGTGCCCTTCACGTCGGCAAGGAGCGATGGCGCGATGTTGCCGGCGTGGCACTCCGTCGGCGGCAGATTGCCGAGGGCGATGACGTCGTAGAGATTGATCCCCTGCACGTCGTAGCCGGTGAGGTGGACCGGGACGTTGATGACCGGAAAGCCCCAGTCCGTCCAGAGCGTCACGTTCGCGATCACCGCCTTCGGCGAGACGTTCTGGATCGTGACCAGCGTCGTGGCGTCGCTCGACTTCAGGTCGACTTCGAAGTACGGCAGGAGCAGCGTCGCCGCCGGCTGCACGGCGATGTCGCAGCTGTCGTCGTTGTTCGTCGTGGCCGCGAACAGCGGCGCCGCGAGAAGGAGCAGCGCGAGCGCGGCTCTCATGGGTTCAGGTCCTTCGCCGGCGCGATCTGCGCGCCCACCTTCGGCGACGGCGAGCAGCCGTTGCCGAGCGCCACGGCCGTCGCCTCGGTTGCGAACGTCGGTGCGGCGAACATCGACGTGATCACCCAATTCTGGCTCTGGCGCACGCCGACGCCCGTGCTCGTGTTCGTGACGAAGTCGCGCGGGACGCCGGGCGGCACCAGGCCGACGCTGTACGCCGTCGAGCCGCCGTTGTTGAGGTTGAGGTAGAGCCATCCGCCAACGTCGCCGGAGGCGCTGGGCGGCGGGAAGAACGAGAAGTTCCCTGTCGATGCCAAGAACGTCAGTGCCGTCGGGAACGGCTGCGGCGGCGCCAGGATCGGCAGCGGGGTGAACACCGTCGCGTTCTCGTGCTCGTCGAAGCGGACGATCTCGACGATCGGCACAGCGCTGTTGCGGACGTAGTCCTTGCACGCCGCGTTGCCGCCGATGAGTCCTTCGCGCCAGATCTTCAGCGACGTGTTGAAGCTGGTCGGACCGCCGTTGATAAAGCGCGGCCCGAACACAGACGGCAGCGGCTGGCGGCGGTCGATCGAGCGGCTCGCCGGCAGGCCGACGGTGTAGCGGTCGTAGAACGTGTACGGCAGGTTCGTCGAGACCACCGTCCCCGCCGCACCGCCCTCGGGGATGGCGCGGATGTGCACGAGCGGTCCGCCCTGCGCGTAGCCCTGGGCCGGCACGATCTGCTGGTAGTCGCCGGTGAGGACGTTGTCGTAGAGGAGCACGCCGGTGTAGTAGTCGGTCGACGCCGGCGTCTTCGCCGCACACGTGGCCACGACGTCGATGGTGGCGTAGCCGATGGCGTGGGTGTGCGCGCCGCCGAGGCGGTCGGCGGCTCCGGTTCCGGGCGGAGGAGGCGCACAGCCGATGGCGCTGCCGGCCGGAATGCCCGTGGTGAAGGCTTGCTGGATGTCGGTCAGGAGCGATTGCGGGAAAACGCCGGGGAGGTTCGTGCACGCCGTGGCCACGTTCGACAGGAAGCGCGGATTCGACGTGTTCGATGCCGGCTGCGAGCCGGGCGTCGCATTGAACGGCACCGGCGTGGCGATCGACGTGCCGCCGCTGCCCTGCCCCGGCGCGATGACCGCGCGGGCGAAGACGTCGTAGAGGTTGATGCCCTGCACGTCGTAGCCGGTGAGGAAGATCGGGAAGGTGAGCGCCGGATAGCCCCAGTCGGTCCAGAGCGTGACGTGCGCGATCTGCGGCTGGTTGGAGACGTTCGTGACGGTGAAGAGCGTCGTCACCGCCGTTGACTGCGGCGATTTGAAGTCGACCTCGAAGTACGGCAAGAGCAGCGTCGCCGCCGGCTGCACGGCGATGTCGCAGCTGTCGTCGTTGCTCGTGGTGGTGGGGCCGGCGGCGAAGAGCGGCACTGCGAGGATCGATGCCAGAAGAATGGCGGGAACACGCATGGCGATGACCTCCCGCCGTCTGTACGCACGTCACTTGCCAAGCGTTGGGCGGGTCACGGCGCCGGCCCGATGGCCGCGCGGAAGCTGAAGTCGGGCGCGGGCGAGCAGCCGTTGCCGGCCGCTGGCGCGTCCATCTCCACGCCGAAGCGCCCCTCGGCGAACATCGACGTGACGACCCAGGCCTGGCTCTGGCGCCGGCCTTTCGTCGTCGATCCGAAGCCGTAGTTGCGCGTCGACGAATACGCCTCCGAGCCGCCGTTATTGAGGTTGAGGAACACCCAGCCGGCAACGTCGCCCGAGATCGAGAGCCGCGGAAAATTCGAGCTTGTCGTCGCCTGGCTCGACGTCGCCGGCGCCACCGGTGTGAAGCAAACCAGGTTGCAGGGAGGGCCGTACGTGGCGTTCTCGTGCTCGTCGAATCGAACGATGTCGGCGATGACCATGCGGTCGTTGGACTCGTAGCCGAGCGGGCACGACGCCGGCGCGGCGACTGCCTCGCGCCAGATCTGCAGGTTCGTGTTGAACGAGGTGAGCCCTCCTTGGATAAACCGCGCAAGGAACGCCGAGGGGAGCGGCTGCCGCCGGTCCTGCGTGCGCGCGGCGGCTCCCGTCGTGTAGAGGTCATAGAACGTGTACGGCAGCTCCGTGGCCATGACCGTCCCGGCCCCTCCTCCCTCGGGAACGGCGCGGATGTGCACGAGCGGATTGCCGCCCGCGTAGTTGCCGGTGGCGGGATTCGGGTTGAGGTGCTGGTAGTCGCCGAGGAGGACGTTGTCGAAGAGGATCTCGCTGTTGAAGTAGAGCGGCGACAGCGGCGAGGTGGCGTTGCAGTTCGCGACGACGTCGATGGTCGCGTAGCCGACGGCGTCCGGGCCGTGATTGTTCGAGCCGACGTTCTTCACGATCGGGCAGTCGGGACGGCTGATCGTTCCGGTGGTGAACGCCGGCTGCAGCTCGGCAAGCAGCGCCGCGTCGATCGCGCCCGGATTGCTCGCGCACGTCGTGGCGGCGTCGGCGAGGAAGTGCGGGTTCTGGTCGTTCTGGAACGGCTGCGAGCCGGAGACTTGATTCTGCGGGACGGTCGTCCGGTTCGATGTGCCGCCCGATTGCCCCGGGAGTCCCGGCGCGATGACGCCGCGCGACAGGACGTCCCAAAGATTAATGCCCTGCACGTCGTAGCCGGTCAGGAAGATGTTGAACGTCAGCATCGGATACGCCCAGTCGGTCCAGAGCGTCACGCGCGCGATCTGCGGCTGCGGCGTGGAGTTCTGCACCGTGAAGAGCGTCGTGTGCGCTGTCGTCGCCGGCGAACGGAAGTCGACGTCGAAGTACGGCAGCAGCAGCGTTGCCGCCGGCAGGAGCGAGATGTCGCAGGAGTCGTCGTTGGCGATCGTGGCCGGGCCGGCGGCGGCGGTGGTGGCGAGGAGAGCGACGAGGAGCAGCGCGAAGCAACGCATCGCCCTGCATTACGGACGCGCCGGGCGCGGCGTCGGTGCGCGTTACGGCGTCGGGTTCGGCGCCGGCCCGATTGGCGCCTTCGCCTCGGGCGCGGGCGTGCAGCCGTTGCCGAGCGCCGTCGCCGGGAGATCGAAGCCCGAGGCATCGTTGTGCCACGACGCAACCACCCAGTTCTGGCTCTGGCGCACGTTCGTCTGCGGCCCGGCGAAGAGCCGCGGCGCTCCTTCCGGTGTCCTGGCCACGCTGTAGGCGGCCGAGCCGAGGTTGTTGAGGTTCAGGTAGATCCATCCGCCGGCGTCGCCGGAGCTCGACAGCGGCGGCAGAAAGTTGTTGTTCGATGCCGGCATGACCGCCACGCTGGCGGTGCCGGGCGCGCCAGGAGGTGGGAGTGAGGGACCGGCCGTCGGAAAGCCCCGGATCGTGGCGTTCTCGTGCTCGTCGAAGCGGACGATCTCACCGTCGGCCATGTTGGAATTCGAGCTCGCCCGCGACGTGCCGGAGCATGTGCCCGTGGTGAGCCCTTCGCGCCAGAAGACGAGATCGGTATTGAACGGCGCGGCGGCGATCCACCGCGCCGCGAACGCCGACGGAAGCGGCTGCCGGCGGTCGACCGTGCGGCTCGGCAATCCGGCGGTGTAGCGGTCGTAGAAGGTGTACGGGAAGCTCGTGGCGACGAGCGACCCGGCCGGCCCTCCCTCGGGTACGGCCCGGATGTGCACGAGCGGGCCGCCCGTCGCGAACGGCCCCGGCCTGATCTGCTGATAGTCGCCGGTGAGGACGTCGCGGCGCCCGTGGACTTGCCGTGCGTGAAGATCAACTGCAGGTCGAGGAGGAGCTCTTTCGACAACGGCCGCGGGCCGCAATGCCCATCGCCGGAGACGATGTTGCCGTGCGCGAGGACGTCGTAGAGGTTGATCGACTGCGCGTCGTAGCCGGTCAGGAACAGCGGGAAGTTCAGCGCCGGATATCCCCAGTCGGTCCAGAGCGTGACGTTGGCGATGTGCGGCCGCGGCGAGACGTTGGTGACGGTGAACAGCGTCGTCGCCGCGGCCGGCTGCGGTGCCGCGACGTCGACGTCGAAGTAGGGAAGCAGCAGCGTCGCCGCCGGCTGCAGGGCGATGTCGCAACTGTCGTCGATCTTCGCCGCCCCGCGTGCGCAGCCGTTGCCGAGCGCCGTGGCGGCGACGTCGACGCTGTAGTGCGGCGGCGCCTGCATCTTCGAGGTCACCCATCCCTGTCCATCGAGATCGAGGCGAAGCCATCCGGCTGCGTCGCCCGATGTGCTCTTCGACGGAAAGAGCGGCGACGACGACGCCACGGCCGACGCGGAGGTGGTCCCGGCGTTGCGGAAACAGAACGCGCAGGCGGCGGGGACGATGGTGGCGTTCTCGTGCTCGTCGAAGCGGACGGCCTCGGCGAGCGGCACGGCGCCGTTCGCAGCAAAGCCGGCGCACGGCCCGCCGCTGGGCACGAGCGTCTCGCGCCAGATGTGGAACGTCGTGCGGAAACCGCTGGCCTCGTCGTCGAGGAAGCGCGCGGCCACGCTGGACGGGAGCGGCTGCCGGCGGTCGATCGTGCGTCCGCCGTTGACGCGGCTGTAGAACGTGACCGGCAGCTTGCTCTCCGCGACCGATCCCGCCGCCCCTCCCTCGGGAACGGCGCGAATGTGCACGAGCGGCCCACCCACGGCACTGCCTTGGGATTCGCCGAGGTAGTCGAAGGAATCGCCGGTCAGAACGTTGTCGAAGAGAAGCATCGTAGTGAAGTAATCGGGCGAGGCAGCGTTTTTCGCGGCGCACTCGGCGACCACGTCGATCGTCGCGTAACCGATGGCGTTCGCGTGCACGCTGCCCACCGGCGTCGCCGGACAGGCCGTGCCTCTTCCGGTAGTGAACATCGTCTGCAAATCCTGCAGGAGCGTCGGGGGAATGGCGCCGGCGCACGCCGTCGGAGCGATGACGCCGCGGGCGAAGACGTCGTAGAGATTGATTCCCTGCACGCCGTAGCCGGTGAGGAAGATCGGGAACGAGAATGCCGGGAAGCTCCAATCGGTCCACAGCGTGACGTTGGCGATCTGCGGCAGCGGCGAGGTGTTGACGATGGTGAGCACCGTCGTCCGCGCCTGCGCGGGCGACGAGCGGAAATCGACTTCGAAGTACGGCAGGAGCAGCGTCGCCGCCGGCTGCAGTGCCAGGTCGCAACTGTCGTCGTTGTTCGTCGTGGTCGGGCGGATCGGCGACGTGGCCGCCGACGCCGTCGCGGCGACGAGCAGCAGCATGGCCAGCGCCCGCATCGCCACTAACTACGGGCGCGCCGCGCTCGCCGTCGCTACTTTCGGTTCAAATCCGCAAGCACGTCCTCGGCGTGCCGCGCCGTGTCGACCTTCTTGTAGATCTTCTTGATCCGTCCGTCGGCGCCGATCCAGAACGACGTCCGCGCCACGCCCCACGTGCGGCGGCCGTAGAAGTTCTTCTCCTTCCAGACCCCGTACATCTTGGCAACGTCGGCGGTGGTGTCGGCGAGGAGCGGGAAGTTGAGGTCGTGCTTCGCTTCGAATTTCTTGTGCGACTCGAGCGAGTCGGTGGAGACGCCGAGGACCGCGGCGTGGGCCTTGGAGATGTCGCTCTCGTGATCGCGGAACGAGCACGCCTCGGCCGTGCATCCCGGCGTGTCGTCCTTCGGATAGAAGTAGAGGATCACGTCCTGCCCGCGAAATTGCTTCAGCGACATGTCCTTGCCGCGCGTCGAGGGGAGGCGAAAGTCGGGGGCGAGATCGCCCACCTTCGGCTCATAAAAGTCTTGCATTCAGTTCGTCACTCCACTCGCGAAGAGCACCTTCTCCGCGATCAGCACCGCGTTCAGCGCCGAGCTGCGGCGGAGATTATCGCAAACCGCCCACACCCAGAATCCGCCATTGATGGCCGGGTCGCGGCGCACCTCGGCGACGAGCACTTCGTCCTTTCCCGCGGCGTCGATCGTGCCGAACTGCTCGTCCCCGTCGGGCAGTGCGATCGCCGCGTTCGCGCGCAGCGAGGCCTCGATGTCGCGCACCTCCAGCTCCTCGTCCGTCTTCACGAAGAGCGAGAACGTGTGGCCGTGGAAGATCGTCCCCTGCGTGATCAGCAGCGCCACCTGCGTGCGCACGTCGATGAGCGCGCGGATCTGCGAGACGACGAGCTCCTCGTTGCGCTCCAGCGCCGGATAGAGGTTGAACGCCAGCTGCCGGTCGAACACCGCCTTCGGGACGCTTTGGATGTTCAGCACGCTGATCGTCTGCTGCGCCAGCTCCTCGACGCCGGACTGCTCGTACTCCGAGGCCGGCTGCACGACCGTGGCGGTGCAGAGCTCCACGCGCGCCAGCTGCGCGATCTGGTGCAGCACCAGCGCGATCGGGATCGCCACCGGATGCGGCGAGACGACTACGCGCTCGCTGCCGTCGAGCTGCTCGAGATTCACGCCCGCGACGGCGAGGCGCCCGTCCTCGACGGTCGTCGGCTGCGAGAGATCGACGGCGATGAATTTGTCCTCGCCGGCGCGTTGCAGCCACTCCCGATTCTCCTCGGCGCGTCCGCAGAAAAAGACGAGGTCGAGGTCTTCGAGCTCATCGTCCGATACGGGCTGGATGTACACCGGCTCGCCGTCCGCCTCGGTGAGCGCGCCGGCGCTCTCGCCCGTCGCGAGCAGCACCGTCTTGGCCAGCGGAAACGAGCGCTCGCGGAGGATCGTCTGGATCTCGGTGCCGACGAGCGTGAGCGGATTGACGATGCCGACGCGGTAGCCGGCGGCGTTTTTTGGTTCGGGCATATCAGTTCATTCGGGCACGGGCTCGGGCGCCGGCGGCACGGAAGAGGGGAACGCGATCGACCAGAGCCGCAGTAGCGGCCCCGAGGCGAGGTAGCAGATCGCGCCGACGAAGAGAAACTCGCGCGGCCAGAAGGCGAAGATCCCGAGCACGAACGCGATGGCCACGATCGCCAGGAGCGACCGCTCGCGCTTGAAGTAGAGCCCTTTCTGGCTGCGCCAGCGGATCGGCGAGACCATCGCGAACGCCACCGCGACCGTCAGCACCACGATCACCGTGGCGAAGCGGTCGTTCGACACCGGCGTCGGCGCGTAGTAGATGATCGACGCCAGCGTCAGCGCCCCCGCGGGGCTCGGCAGGCCGACGAAGTAGCGGTGGTCGGTCTTCCCCGACATCACGTTGAAGCGCGCCAGGCGCAGCGACACCGCCACGAGGAAAACGAAGGCCACGGCCGCGCCGATGCGCAGGTCGTGCAGTCCCCAGCAGTAGACCAGCACCGCCGGCGCGGCGCCGAACGTGACGACGTCGGCGATGGAGTCGTACTCCTTCCCGAAGTCGCTCGTGGCGTTGAGCGCGCGGGCGAGCAGGCCGTCGAACGTGTCGAACACGGCGGCGATGAAGAGCGAGAGGCACGCGGTCTCAAAGAGATGCACGGCCACGTCCGTCCGCCCCTCGGCCATCTCTCCGACCGCGCGCGCGCTGGCGATGATCGCGCGGAAGCCGAAGAAGATGTTCAGCATCGTCATCAACGTCGGGATGATGAAGATGCCGCGGCGGAGGTTCGGCCGCTTCACGCCGGCTCTCCGATCTCCGCGATGACGGTGAGGCCGACCTTCACCTTCTCGCGCATGCCCACTTTGATGTCGGCGTCGGCGGGGAAAAACATGTCGACGCGCGAGCCGAACTTGATCATGCCGACGCGCTCGCCGCGCACGACTTCGTCGCCTTCCTTTTTGTCAAACACGATGCGCCGCGCCAACAGCCCGGCGATCTGCTTGAAGGCCACGCGGCCGCCGTGCGCATCTTCGATGACGACGAGGTTCTGCTCGTTCTCCGTCGACGACTTCTCCGCGAACGCGGCGATCTTCTTCCCCGGGTTGTAGCGGTAGTGCACGATCCTGCCGCTGATCGGCGCGCGGTTGACGTGCACGTCGAACACGGACATGAAGATGCTGACCTGCTTGGTGAGGCCGGGCCAGATCTCGCCGTCCGGAACGTCCTTGATCTGCACGACCGTGCCGTCGGCGGGGGAGATGACGTCGATGTGCCGCTCGGAGCCGGCGCGGCGCGGGTCGCGGAAGAAGTTGAGGAGGAAGAGGAAGAGGAAGGCCAGGACGGCGCCGGCGATCCACCACTCGATGAGAAACGCGGCCGTCGCGAGGATCGCGACGGGGATCATGAAGATCCATCCCTCGGGGGCCAGGCCTATGCGCGCCATGAGGCGTTGATTAAAGCAGAAATCCTGGCGGTTCTCGTGAGATTGCCGCCAGGATTTCTGATGTCTACGTTCGGATTTCTGTGTTAAGCGACGGCGTGCTGCGACTCGTACGACCGGATCCGCTCCGCCATCTGGTCCTTCAGGTGCAGCTTGCGTTTCTTCAACGTTTTCTCTTCGAGCTCTTCGTCAACCGTGACTTCCCGCTTGCCCGAGAGCTCGGACAGCCGCGACTCGCACTCGTGGTGCTCTTCGATCCACTTCCGGAACTCGTCATCCTCGCTGCTGAGAATCTGTTGAATCTCCGCGGTTCGATTGGACATCAAGCTTTTCCTCCTTTGATGGTCCGGTTCGCAAGGGCGATTGTAGACCTTACAATCCCTTGACGCATGCTTTCCCGCCGCCTCGCCGAGGCCGCTGTTTGCCTCGTCGCGCTCTCCACACTAATAACTCCGTTCCGTCGCGACCTCTTCGTCGGCGACGAGACAAAGTACGCCCAGGTCATTCGCGAAATGCGCGCCACCGGGGCGTATTTCCTGCCGACCCTGGGCGGCCAGCCGTTCACCCATAAGCCGCCGATCCACTTCTGGCTCATCGACTTACTGACGTTCCCACTCGGCGTCTATTCGATGTGGGCGTTTGTCCTGCCGTCGCTCCTGGCGTTCGGCCTGCTGCTCTGGCTGCTGTGGCGCCGCGGCGGCCCGATGGCGGCGTTCGTCTGCGGGACGTCGGTCCTGATCTGGGGCTCGGCGCAGTCGGCACGGATGGATGTGTCGTTCACGCTGCTTATCGCCTACGGGCTCCTCCGCCTCGAGGATTTCTTCGAGCGCGACGACTTCCGCGCGCTGCTCCTCAGCGCGGCCGCGCTCGGCGTTGCGACGCTGATCAAAGGCCCGATGGCGCCGGTGATCGGGCTCGTGCTCTTCGCGCTGGAGTGGTGGCGGCGCCGGCGCGTGCCGCGCGGGAACTACCTGCCGGCTCTAGTTGCCCTAATCGCGATTCCGCTCGCATGGTTCGTCCCGGCCATGCTCCTCGGCGGCAATGCGTACACGCACGAGGTGATCGTGAAGCAGACGGTGGGCCGGGCGGTGGCGACGTGGGTGCACTCGGCGCCGCCGTGGTTCTACCTGCTGCACCTGCCGGCGACACTGTTCCCATGGTTCTTCCTCGCCGTCGCTGCCGTGATCGCGCGGCGATGGTCGTTCCTGACGAACTGGATCCTCGCGGTGCTCGTGCCGTACTCGCTGCTCGCCTCGAAGCTCGACGTCTACATGATGGCGATGATCCCCGCGATCGCTTTGCTGATCTCTGATGTGCGCGGATCGCGCGTCGCCAACGCCATCGCGTCTTCCATCCTCATCCTCTTCATCGCCGGCGCCGTCATCAACATCTCCCCGGTGCCGATCGCCGCGCTCTGCATCGCCACATCCATCGCCGGCATCGTCGCCTTGATCGTCGTCCTTCGCTCCTCGTTCGCAACCGGCACGATCGCCGTCGGCCTCGCCGCGCTCGTCCCTCTGCTCTACACCGCCGTCGCCCTCATGCCCCAGGTCAACGAGCTCGCCTCCACCCGCCCGCTCGTCCGCGCGCTCATCCGCCAGCACATCCCCGGCGACCAGATCACACTCAACTGGTGCCCCTACCTCTGGACGCGCGACATGCCGCGCGATCTCGAGCGCGTGACGTACGCCGACGACCTCAAAACCGTCCGCACACCCATCCTCGCCATCGCCCGCGCGAAGGCGCCGGCGCTCCCCGGCTACACGCGCGTCGACGAGCTGAAGATGATCGGAAAGTGGTTCGATGTCTATCGACGCTAAGCGCCGCTTCGCCGCCGCGGCGTTCATCGCGCTGCTGCTGCTGTCGGTGTTCTGGCCCGAGCCGGTCGTCGACATCAACCGCCTCTGCTGCAACGCCGCGCTCGCCGTCGACGATCTCTCCTTCCTCGGACGCGAAGCGCCGTCGTGGGACGTCGTCTTCTGGTGCCTCGCCGGCCTCTTCGCGCTGGCACTGATGCATCCGAGCGGCGAGCCGCGCGACTACTCGCTCCCGCGCGTTCGCTTCTCGTGGAAGCCGCTCATCGCCATCGTGCCCGCGGCGATCGCCGTCGTCCTCGTCTGGCGCTTCGCCGACGCGCCGGTGACGGCGTGGGCCGAGCGCATCCAATCCGACACGATTCAGGACTTCATCCGCATCATGAACCGCCTGGGCGGCGGCATGAACCCGGCCATGGTCATCGTCTTCTTCTACCTCGCCGGCGTCGCGTACGCGGTGCCGCGTTGGAAGGAGTACGCGCTCGAGATGACGATCGCCGGCGCCGGCGCGGGCCTTCTCGCGCAGATCGTAAAGTACACCGCCCTCCGCACCCGCCCCGAAATCTGGCTCGGCCCCTTCCACCACGCCCGCGCGTCGGCGACGTCGTTCCCGAGCGGCCACACCGTCGGCGCTTTCGCCCTCGCCGGCGTGTTGCTGTTCGCATTCCCCTCGCGCACATTGCGCGTGGTCGCCGTGTTGATCGCCGTGGCCATCGGCCTCTCACGCATCCTCGCGTTCCGCCACTGGACCTCCGACGTCGTCGCCTCCGCCGCCCTCGGCCTGATCGTGAGCCAGCTCACAACCGCACGCCGCGCCGTCGAGTAGAGTCCCGCGCGCCATGCCGCGAAACCGCCTGTCGCTGTTCACCTACGACGTCGTGCGCGAGCTCTGCGACCACTGCCGCAAAGAGCGCTTCCACTTCGTCCCGACCGGCGCCGCCCCCGCCCCCGGTACCTGCCCCCGCTGCGGAGCCGAGCGCAAGCTCGCCGAGATCAGCGACACCGCGATCATCCGTTTGGTGACGCAGCCGAACGGGGAGGTGGTGGTGGTGCCGGTGATCGGGTAGTCGCAGCCGCCGTCCCGGCGGCCGGACCGGCGGCGTCCCGCCGCCGAGGTACGATCGGCCGATGAACACCATTCGGTGGGACATTCGTCGTGAACCGCGGGCGTGGTCACATGAAGAAATGGAGGCTCGCTGGCCGTTCACGCCCGAGCACTTCGAAGTGATCGACGGACAGCTCTTCTTCGACGAAGAACAGCGTCTGCATCTGCTGGCGATGCTGCTCGAAAACGTCGGTATCGACGCGGCCGTGCGTCTTGCACCGGCGGAACTCTGGCGTGAAGCGTTAGGCGGGTGAGGCGGGACGCCTCACCGCCGGCCGGCGAGACGCCGGACGCGACTTAGCCCTCCACCTCCGCAAAATTCACCGACACGAGCCTTGAGCAGCCCGCCTCCTCCATCGTCACCCCGTAGAGGATGTCCGCCGCCTCCATCGTCCGCCGCGAGTGCGTGATCACGATGAACTGCGTGTCGCGCGACATGTCGCGGACGAGGCGGACGAAGCGCTCGTTGTTGATCTCGTCGAGCGGGGCGTCGACCTCGTCGAGGATGCAGAACGGCGACGGCTTGTAGCGGAAGATGGCGAAGAGCAGCGCCAGCGCCGTGAGGGCCCGCTCGCCGCCGGACAACAACGCGATCGACTGGTTCTTCTTCCCCGGCGGCTGGGCCACGAGCTCGATGCCGCTCTCGAGGATGTCCTCCTCATCCAGCAGCTGCATCTTGGCCGTGCCGCCGCCGAAGAGCGACGTGAAGATCTCGGTGAAGGACTGATTCACTGCGGTGAACGCTTCGCGGAAGAGCTCGCGCGAGGTGAGGTTGATCTTGCGGATCGTGCCGCGCAGCGACTCGATGGCCTGCACCAGGTCGTCGCGCTGCGTGCGCAGGAACGACTCGCGCTGCTCGAGCTCCTGGTGCTCTTCGATCGCCAGCACGTTCACCGGGCCGATCTTCTCGATCTGTTCCGACAGCTTCGCGACCTCGGACTCCAACGCAGCGCGCGCGTCGTCGGACGACGGCGGCTCGACCTCGGCCAGCGCATCGATCCCGGCGTGCAGGTCGAACGCGATCTGCTCGCGCAGCAGGTCGAACGCCGACTTGGCGCGGTCGGCGCGGCGCTCGGCCTCGAAGAGCGCGTCCTTGGCTGTGTTCCACTGCTCGCGCGAGTTCACGGCGCGCGACTGCAGCTCCTGC
This sequence comes from Thermoanaerobaculia bacterium, assembly GCA_035276475.1. GTDB lineage: Bacteria > Acidobacteriota > Thermoanaerobaculia > Gp7-AA8 > Gp7-AA8 > DATDFB01. The sequence goes on from DATELQ010000061.1 coordinate 61,376, forward strand.
ACGCGCGCGTCGAGGTCCGCGACCTCCGCCTCCAGCGCCACGCGCACCTCGCTGAGCTCGTGCAGCTTCGTAAGCGACGCGTCGAGCTGCGTCCGCGAGCTATCCACCGCCGCTTCGGTGTCGTTCTTCTTCCGCGCCAGCGACTCGATCTCCTGATGGAGCTGCGTGGCGCGCGACCCGAGGGAGATGACGATGCGCGACAGATTCTCGTGCTCGCGCGCGATCGCGTTCACGTTCCCCGCCGCCGTCTCCACGTCGACGCGCGCCTTCGACGCGACCTCCGTCACCTGCTCGAAGGCCTCACGCGCCACGGTGAGCTTCTCCTCGTGCTGCCGGATGAGCTCGTGCGTGTCGCGCTCGAGCTGTTCGAGGCGCTGCAGCTCGTCGAATGCCGCGGTCTTGCGGGCGATGAGCTGGTCTTTTTCCTCGACGTACAGCGTCTGCTCTTCCGAGGCGACGGCGAGGTCCTTCTCGAACCGCTGCAGCTCCGCGCCGGCGCGCTCGAACTGATTGCGCCGCTCGCGCAGCTCCTGCTCTGCCGATCTCGAACGCTCCTCGGCGAGGATGCGCGCGTCGTCGGCGGCGCGCAGCTCGTCTTCGACCGACTGCAACTCCGTCGCGATTCCTGAAGCGCGCGTCTCGGCAGAGCCGAGGTGCGCTTCGAGATCCGACAACTGCCGCTTCAGCGAGAAGACGCCCGGCGTGGCCCCTTCGAGCCGGCCGCCGATGATCAGCGGTCCGCGGACGATGTCGCCTTCGAGCGTGGCGAACGTCGCGCTCGGGCGCTCCTTGGCGCGCTCGATCGCCTCGCCGAGGGAGCCGACGATGTAGGCCTCGGGCATGGCGCTGCGGATCGCGTCGGGCACCGGGCCGGCGCCGACGACTGCGAACGCCGCATTGCCGCGCCGCGATCCTTCGCCCGCGGCCTTGTAATCGAGCGTGATGAACGCGCCGCGCCCCGCGCCGCGCTCGCGCAGGCGTGCAATAGCCTCGATGGCGGTGTGCGCGTCGTCGACGACCACGGCCTTCGACACGTCGCGCAGCAGCGTGTCGAGCGCTGCCTCGAAGCCCTCCGTCGCCCGCACCGCTTCGGCGGCAGCCATTGCGTTCGGGATCAGCTCGAGGATCGCGCGGCGGACTTCCTCATCCTGCGATTCCAGCGACGTCAACAACGTCCGCAACGAGTCGATGCGATACGTCGTCTGCGACACCGCGTCGCGCGCCGATGCCAGCGACTGGCGCATCTCGTCGCGGCGCGACGTCAATTCATCGCGTCGCGAAACGGCTTCGCGCGCCGTGTGCTGCGCCTCGACCAGCGCCTGCTCGGCGTCGCGCAGCCGCTGCTCCCACTCGCCGACGAGCGCAGCCGCGCCGTCGCGGCTTTCCAGCGCGCGGCGCGCGCTCTCGCTCAGCTTGGAGAGGTAGAACTCGCATTTCTCGACGGCGATCTCGATCTGGTGCACCTGGTTGCGCGCCTCGGAGATCTTCGCGATCGTCCGCATCAGCGACTCGCGCGAGTCGGTCAGCGCCTTTTCGTGCTGGCGCACTTCGTCCGATTTTTCCTGGCGCTCGCGCTCGAGCTGATCGGCGATCTCGCGCAGGCGATTGCGCTCGTTGCGCGCGCCGTCGAGCGCCTGCGACTTCTCGTCGAGCAAGGCCTGCTGTTCCGATGCTTCCTGTTCGAGCGAGGCGATCTGCGCGTGCCCGGAGTCGATGCGCTGCACGAGATCGCCGAGGTTCGTCTCCGACTGCTGGAGGAACGAGCGGAGGCGCTCGACCTCGCCGGAGAGCGAGGCCATCTCTTCGCGCAGCGACGACGCGCGCGCGGCGCGCTCGGCGAGGAGCGTGCGGTTCTCGGCGAGCTCCGCCTCGTCCGTCGCCAGCTGCGCGGAGAGCTCGCTCTCCGACGCCTGCGCCGACGCCACGCCCTGCTCCGCCGCCTCCTGCTCCGCCTGCCCGGCCACGATGCGGCCGCGGTAGAGCGAGCGCTTCGCCGTCGAGAGCTGTTCGGTCAGTTCCTTGTGCCGGCGGGCCTTGCCGGCCTGGCGCTTGAGCGAGTTGAGATTCCGCGTCACCTCGCCGAGCGTGTCGTCGATGCGCAGCAGATTTTGCTGCGTCTCCTCGAGCTTCAGCTCCGCGGCGCGGCGCTTCGTCTTGTACTTGGTGATGCCCGCGGCCTCTTCGATCAGGCGCCGGCGATCCTGCGGCTTGTTGGAGAGGATGAGATCGATCTTCCCCTGCTCCATCACCGAGTAGTTGCGGATGCCGAGGCCCGTGTCCATGAGGATGTCGGAGATGTCCTTCATCCGGACGCGCTTGCCGTTGAGGCGGAACTCCGACTCGCCGGTGCGGAAGACGCGGCGGTTGATGACGATGCGGCCGTCGTCAGCCATCGGGTGGTCGCTGTCGCCGTTCGACGTGCCGAGGGTGAGCGTGACCTCGCCCATCGACAGCGGGCGGCGGCGCGCGGAGCCCTGGAAGATGACGTCGTCCATCGTCTCGCCGCGGATGTGCGCGGCGCGGTTCTCGCCGAGGACCCAGATGATGGCGTCGCAGATGTTCGACTTCCCGCAGCCGTTCGGTCCGACGACCGCGGTCATCGCGGCGGGGAAGCTCAGGTTGGCGGGGTCGTAGAAGGACTTGAAGCCGTGTATTTCTAACTTTTCGAGACGAAACATTTTGGATTGGCCGGGGATGGTAGCACCCGAAATTCAACACGCAAGTTGACAGACAGAACGCGCAGTCGTTCTAGTGCACTTCCCGCCGCCACGCCAGAAGGAGCGGGATGAAGGCGAGGTACATGAAGACGCCGCGCATCCAACTGAGATGCTGCCAGTTCTGGCCGCGCACGTACCACTCGGCGGGGCTGACGTTGCCCGTGGCGCTGTTGCGGAAGGCGATGAGCTCGGGGACGAAGTAGATGGCGGTGGCGGCGATGGCGACGGCGTAGATGACCGCGGTGATGGCGATGAGCTTGCGCCGCGATCGCAGCTTCCAGTTGAGCGCCAGCGCGGCGATGAGCGAGAGGATTGCCAGCGGGTGGATGCTGAGCCAGAAGTGCTCGTCGTGGATCGTCTGCGCCAGCGCCGCGGTCTTTGGCAGGCCGGCGAGGTACGGCGGGAACCAGACGATGTGCGAGTAGGCGATCCCGCCGAGGATGGTGGCCCAGACGATGATCGCTGCCGCAAGCGACAGGTCACGAGCTCTTGTCATGGATTGCGCATATCGTAGCAGAGCGTGATCGAGGAGCTCATGCAGCGCGAGATTGACGTTGGTAGTTTTCCCGCGGCGGCGTGGGCGGTCGGCGATCTGGAGAGCCTCATCTCTGAGGGCGCTCTCGGCTACGCAGTCGCCGTCCCGCTGCGTATCCCGGCCGCGGTCGACACGATCTTCGACGTCGCCTCGCTGACGAAGCCGTTGATCACGGCGACGCTGATCCTGCAGGCGGTGGCCGAGGGACGCATTGGGCTCGACGATCGCTTCGAAGGCTTCACGTACCGATCTTTGCTCACGCACTCCTCGGGCCTGATCGCCTGGCTGCCGCTGTACGCGTTCCCCGATCCGCTGGCGGCGATTCACGACCACGGGCGAGGCGCGGGCGGCACGGTCTACTCTGATCTCAATTTCGTGCTGCTCTGGTACGCGCTGCAGCGGCTGTACGGCGACTACGCTACGCGCGCCGAGGAGCGCATCCTGCGCCCCCTCGGCGTCGAGGCCCTCTTCCGCCCCCCCGCCCCGCTCCGGCCGCGCATCGCCGCGACGGAATGGGGGCAGCGCTGGGAGATGCGGATGTGCGCGGAGCGGAAGATCGCCTTCGACGGGTTCCGGCAGACGTTGATCTGGGGCGAGACGCACGACGGCAACTCGTTCTCCCTCGGCGGTACGGCGGGCAACGCAGGCCTCTTCGCCACCGCGCGTGCGGTGTTTCGCATAGCCCAGGCGTTTGCGAACGGCGAGCTCGTCCCGCGCGACCTCGTCGCCGAGGCGACGCGCAACGACGACGGCCGCGGCCTCGGATGGGACAAGCCGACGCCCGGCTCCCTGGCGACGTCGATGTTCTCACCCGAGGCGTACGGCCACACCGGCTTCACCGGGACCTCGGTGTGGATCGACGGCGAGCGAATCTACGTGCTGCTGACGAATCGCGTGCACCCGGTGGCGGCGGCGAACGCCATGCAGCGCATTCGGGGAGAGTTTCACCGGCTCGCCCAAACACTCCCCGGCGCCCACCCCGCCGCCCGCCCGCGCAGCGCCTGAGCCTTTGCGGCGTCGCCGCTCGCCTCGGCCAGCGCGGCGTACATCACCAGCGTCTCGGCCAGCAGCGGGTCGGGGTCGGTGTAGTCGTCGCGGAAGCGCGTCTCGAGCAGCTCGGCGTTGTCGCGGTAGATGCGCAGCGCGTCGTCGCGGCGGCCGGCCTTCAGAAAAATATAGGCGAGGGCGAGGGCCTGGAACTCCTGAATCTGCGGGTGCAGCGCGATCGTCTGCTCCATCAACGTCGCCGCTTCGTCGAGATCGCGGTTGAGGTGCGCGAGGGAGAGGGCGATGCCCTCGCGCGCGGCGGGGTCGTCGGAGGCGCGATACGCCGCGATCGCCTCCTCGAACCGTCCCATCAGCTTCAGCGCCTCGGCGCGGTGCAGCGGATCGCGCTCCGCGGCGGCCGCCGCGTCGGCGTAGCGATGCTGATGGATGAGCTCCTGCGCGCTCGTGGCCGGCTTCTGCGACAACATCCAGATCGCCAGCCACACGACCAGCGTGACCGTGATGATGAGAATCGTCAGAACCATTACTTCTTCGTAGGCGTCGCCGGCTGAGTCGTCGTCGTTGGCTGCGGCTGCGCCGGCGCCACGGCGCCCGGCTCGACGATCAGCGTCCGCATCGTCTGCGGCCGTCCCTCGTACTGGAACTTGAGATCCGGCATCGCCTGCGGCTTCGTCTCGTCGGGCTGGCTGCTCAAGTCCGTCACGTCCGTCAGCGGCACTGCGGACGCCGCGTTCACCGCGCTCTGGTTGCGGCGGCTGACGAACTCGTGGACGCCGAGCAGCAGCAGCACCACGACGAACGCGCCGAGCACCGCCAGGACCCCCTGGCGCTGCCGCGCGTACTCGATCACGCCTTGCTGCTTCTTCGCGCCGCGCTGCGGAAACATCTCAGCCAGCACCGCTTTCGTATCGGGCTTGGCGCCCGTGCGCGGGTCGGCGCCGCAGTACGGGCAGAGCTTGGCCACCGCGTCGATCTCGTGACTGCAAGAGACGCAGGTGATGCGGTCCGGCTCACTCAACGTTGATATCCACCGTGAATCGCGAAGTCACCGGCGTGCCGCCCTCGGTCGCCGGCCGGAAGCGCCATGATTGCACGGCGCCGATCAAACGTCCCATCTCTCCTGACAGCGGCTGCACGATGTCGATGTCGCGCACGCGTCCGTCGGTTCCGACCGTCAGCGTCAGCCGCGCGTGTCCGTGCCCGTGAAGCGGCGGCACCGGCTGATACTCCGGCACCGGCTGCGTCAGGCGCGCGACTCGCGCCGCCGGCGGCGGAGGCGCGGTGCGCCGCGGATGCGGGATGGTCGGCTCCTCGGCCCGGCCGTTCGGCGTTCCGGTCACGGAGCGCGGATCGATCGTCTGGATCGTCTGCGGCGGCGGCACGGCCTGCGTCGCCGCGCCGTACTGCTGCGACGTCATCGCCGTCGCGTCGGTCCCCATCGCGCCAGTGACGGTCGTCGTCATCGGCGTCGACGTCGTCGCCGGCTGCTCGCTCGGCGCGGCCAGAGGCGCGCTGTTGTCGGGCACGAGCGGGATGTTTGCGGTCGGCGGCGCCGGCGCTTGCGTCGCCACGGCTTCCGGCGTCTTCGGCTGCTGTGCCGCCTTCACCTCGCTCGGCTCGAATCCGTGAATCAGCGATCCGATGACGAAGGCGATGACCAGCAGCGCCACGAAGGCGACGGCGCCGAGGACTTTGCGGTTCCAGCGATGTTGCGGCGGCGGCGGTGCTGCTGCCGCGACTGCGGCGGACTCCGGCTTCGCCGGCGCCTTATCGGCCTGCCACCAGTTACAGTAGAGACACGACTTCGCGCCGAGATCGATGCCGCGATTGCAATTCACGCACTGTTTTTTGTCGCTCATCAAATCGCGATACGGTGCAACCGCCGTACCGCGTCGTCCCAGACGAGCACAGCGTCAGGCGTAATCGCAAACGACTGAGGGGGAAGGTCTTTCGCGACGACCGTGCTACCAGCTGTCGCGACACGGTAGAGCGTCTCGCTGCTCGTGTCGTACGCAAATAACAGATTTCCGCGGACGAGGACGCGGTCGACGCCGGTGGGGAAGTCGGAATTGCGGTTCGGGCGGATGCCGAGGCCTAGGAGGCCGCGGAAAAAGCCGCGCAGAAAGGCCTGGCGGAATGTCTGCGCCCCTTCGATCATCCAGACGCGCTTGGCTGACGGATCGGCGATCGCGAGCGTGTGCGACGGCGCGAAGGCGAGCGCGACCGGCACCGCGCCGACGGCGCTCTCGCCCGCGAGCGTCATCGTCGGGAGCGCGACGACGCGCAACTTCGATTCGCGGGGATAGACGAGGTAGGCGTTGTCGCCGTCGATCTCCAGGTCGGAGGCGAACGGCGCGACCTTGACGCTGCGCCGGACTGCGAGCGGCGCGGTGGTGATCTCCTGCAGCACGCCGGCGGTGCGCGAGTAGACGTAGAGCCGTCCATTGGCGGCGCGAAGAAACGACGGATCGGCGGCGATTGTGATGGACGCCCCCGCGCCGTCCGCGCCGATCCGTTCGAGGGCTCGAGCGTCGCGCTCGAGGAGATAAAGCGCGCGCCCGAGGAAGACGCCGTCGACCGGCGTCTCCCCGCACTTGATCGTCGTGCCGCGGCCGTTGCCGAGCTCGACGACGCGCACTTCGTTGGAGAGAGCATCGACGACCGCCACGCGGTCATCGCCGGCGACGATCTGCGTGGGCTTCAAAACGCCGCCGCTCTCCCATACGACGTCGAGCGTTTTCGCGTTGAACAACTCGACCGTACCGTGATGCGCGACGACGATGCCGTCGCGCGTTGTAGCAACTTGTTGCGCGAGCGCGGGGGCGGCGGCGAACAGCAACATGAGGAGCCGCTTCATTGGATCGGCTCCAGGCGGATCGGTTCGAGGAGCAGGCCGTCGGCGCCGCCGACGTCTGTGACGCCGAGGATGCGGTAGACGAGGCGCAGCGGCGAGCTTGCGGCGAAGTTCCCGTTGAAGATCGTTGGCTGTGCGAAGCGGAAGGGAACGCCTTCGATGGTGCCCGTCGTGAACGGCACGTCGGTGAAGATGACGACGCCGCTGAAGGTCATCTGATCGAGCGTGGCGCGCTGCTCCGGCGTGAGCTTGAGCCCGAGGAGCTTGCGCAGCTCGGGGCCGCTCGGCTGCGCCGTCGCTTTGCCGCTGGTGAGGAACACCGGCGCGCCGCTCGCCGGCTCCTCGGCTTCGCGGCGGAGCGTGCGCAGCGTGTCGTTGTCGGGGAAGCGCGTGAGGAGCGCGTCGAGCGCGGCGCGCGCGCTGCGAAGCTCCCCGGCGTGGATTTGTTGCAGAGCGCGGCGGACCTCGGCGCCGGTAGTCGACGCGTCCGGCGCCGCGACCTTCGTGCGCTCGAGGTAACGCTGGTACTCGCGGACGAGAGCGATCGAGAAGGGATTGGCGTCGAACGCCGCGGCGTAGGTCTTTTCATCGGGACCGAGCCGCGCGATGGCGGCCAGCGCCGTCGGATCGTCGCTGCGCGAGGCCAGCACGGTCTCGTACATCTTGCGCGCCTCGGCGACGTCGCCGCGCCGCTCGACGAGCCCAGCGAGACGCAACTGCGTGCGGTTCAGGAGCGAGACGTACGTGGCCACGTCGCCGCGTGCGCTGGAGTAGATCTCGAAGGACTCATTGCGGACGACGGCGGACTTTAGCGGATCGAACGCCGCCGACTTGAGCGACGCGATGACGCTGCGCAGGAGCTGCTCGTCGTCGGTGAACGTCGCCAGCGAGTATCGATAGACGTCGAGGTCGAGCTGGTTCGCGAGCGACGGCGACGTCTGCACGTCCGCCTCGGCGATGGCCACGGCATTGCGCGCCGCGCTCGCCGCCTTCTTGGTCTTGCGCAGCTGCACCATGGTGCTTGCGTAGAGGTTCCACGTCTTCGCCGAGTCGCTCGTGTACCGCAGCGCCTCCTCGGAGAGCGCAAACGCGCGGGCATCGTGGCCGAGCTTCGCCTCGGCGAGCGCCGCGTACGACGTGGCGGTGGCGTAGCGCGTCATGTCCGAGGCGCGGCGGGCGTCGAGTCGCTCTCGCGTGGCCAGGTCGATGGCGCTCGCATACTCCGCGTTGGCGCGCGCGGTCTCCGTGCGGAAGGCGCGGAGGTCGCCGAGGTTGAGGTGCGCCGAGAGCTTGGAGATGAAGTCTTTCGATGTGGCCAGCTGGCGCTCCATCTGCTGGATCTCGAAGTCCGAGGAGATGCGCGATTGCTGCGCAGAGAAAAACAACACGCAAAACGAAGAGAGGAGAAAGCGCTTCATTGCGCGAAATAGCCCTTGCGCGCGTTGAGGACTTCCACGCCCTTGCTGGCGGCCGTGATCGCGATCGTCCGCCAGCCCGCGGCGTTGCCGTGGCTCTGGTACACCAGCGTGTAGCGCGAGTTGATGTCCATGAGGATTTGACGGAGCTCGCGGCCGATCGTCGCGGCGCTCGCTCTCGCGATCACGCCGCCGGTGTTCCGCGCGGCCTTCTCCAGAAACGCGCTGCCGCGGCCGAGGACGATGGCGTCGACGACCATCTTCGTGCTGCTGATCGCGCGCAGCGCCTCCTCCTCGGAGGCCGCGCTGTTGCGGTCGCCGCCGTCGGTGATCACGATCGCGTACGTTCGCTCGCGCGACGCGATCGACGTCAGCGCGTCGCGCAGCGCCGTGCCGCCGTTCGCGTCAACCTTGCCGATGGCCGCCAGCGGCTGCGCCTTCGTCACGTTGTGATTGAAGAGCACGACCTCGGCGCGGTCGTCCTTGCGCAGCAGTGCCGACTCGCTCTCGATCGCCCGGAGCGCTGAGGCGAGCTTTCCGTCGCCCATCGATAGCGACCGGTCGACGACGAAGACGAAGCGTGCCGGTCCGCGCTCCGCGCGCACGTCGCGGACCGTTTGCTCGACCGCGTTCTCCTTCACGCGCAGGTCGCCGGCGCGCAGCGCCCTCGGCGAGCGCACCCGCATCGGCACTTCCACGAGGTCGACGTTCATCGTCTCGCCCGCCGAGAGCGCCGCTGTCAGCACTTTGGCCGTCTCCGTCGTCCGATAGCCGTTGGAAAAGACTGTGGCGGTGATCTCGTGGCCGGCCAGCGACGTGCCGAAGTCGTGCTCGATGCGATACGGCGACTTCTTCGCCACGCCGGCGAGCACGCCGTCGACGGAGAGCTCGACGCGGTCGACGTTCGCCGCCGTCGTGGTTACTTCGACCGGCAGCACGCCGATGGCTTGCGCGCCCGGCTGCGGCGAGACGAAGGTGACGGCGAGCAGGAGCGGGACGAGGAGGCTCACGCTCGCGAGCAACCGCGCCCCGTTCGTAAGTTATTCTTTCGGCATCCATGCTCGCGCCTGAGACAACCCTCGGTCCGTACCGGCTGATCGCGCGCATCGGCGCCGGCGGCATGGGCGAGGTGTGGAAGGGCGAGGACACGCGCCTCGGGCGCACCGTGGCGATCAAGGTGCTGCCGCCCTCGGTGGCCGCGGACCACGAGGCCACGGCGCGGCTGCGGCGTGAGGCGCGCACGGCTGCGCAGCTCTATCACCCGAACATCGCCATGATCCACGCCATCGAGCAGGAGGGCGACCGCATCTTCATCGTGATGGAGTTCGTGGAAGGCGAGCCGCTGTCGAAGGTCATCAAGCGCGGCGCGCTCTCCGAGGCGGAGCTGTGCCGGATCGGGCGGGGCGTGGCGGAGGCGCTGGTCGAGGCGCACGCGAAGGGGATCGTCCACCGCGACATCAAGCCCGACAACATCATCGTCAACGGGCAGCGCGTGAAAGTGCTCGACTTCGGCATCGCCAAGCAGGTCGACGCGCCGGCGCCGACGTCGCAGGACGCGCCGACGGCGTTCATGACGCAGCAGGGGATGATCGTCGGCACGGTGCACTACATGTCGCCGGAGCAGGCCCTCGGAAAGAATCTCGACGCGCGCACCGACATCTTTTCCCTCGGCGTGGTGCTGTACGAAGGGGCGACGGGGCGGATGCCGTTCACCGGCGAGACGGCGACCGAGACGATGATGCACATCATCCGCGACGACGCGCCCGACCCGGCGAAGTACAACGCCGCGATCACGCCGGGGATGAAGGCGATCATCGGCAAGTGCCTGCGCAAGAACCGCGAGGAGCGCTTCGCCTCCGCGTCGGATTTGGCAATGGCGTTGGAGCAACAGCTCGGACAGGCGTCGACGGATCCGTACACCGCGGCACGGACGCAGGTGCGCGTGGCGCCGCCGACGGTGATCGAGCGCGCGCCCGCGCGGCGGAAACCGGGACGTTGGCTCTGGCTCGCCCTCGGCGCGATCGTGCTGGCCGCCGGGATCATCGGCGCGATCGCGTCGCGTCCGCCGGCGAAGGCGGCGGCGGCAGTTGCTCCGAAACCCGTGCCGGCGCCGGCCACTACGGCGACAACCGCGGTCACCGTGACCGCCCCACCCACGCCGCAAATCGTCGAAACGAAGACGACGGCGCCCGAACCTCCTCCGCGCCGCGAGGAACCCAAACCCGCACCCGCCCCGCCCCCCGCCCCCACGCCCGCCCCCGCC
>DATELQ010000062.1:0-118026 GCA_035276475.1 Thermoanaerobaculia bacterium
TAGGGCGCAGAGCGCAGGGGGCGGGGCGCAGATGGTGTTCTGGGCGAATGCACGTGCCTCGGTAGGACAACCACCTGCGCCCCGCCCCCTGCGCTCTGCGCCCTAAGCAGTGAGAGTGCAGACCGCGCGCAGGCCGAGGGCGCCGGCGAGCATTTTCACGATCACGTCACGGCGATCGAGGGCGGCCATGAGAAACAATCATTGTGCCACCGTGAACCGCCGCCACCTCCTGAAACTCCTCCTCGCCGCGCCGCTCCTTCGCTGCGCGAGCGGCGAGGAAGTCGCGCACGCCGGCCGCCTCATGGCACGTCCCACGAAGCCGACTCACAACGGTGCGGTCGGCAACGTCGAGCCCCTCGCCCTCGGCAGCGCGGAGCGCGACGGCGTCGTCTACGCCGCCCCCGACGGCGACCGCGCGTCGCGCCCGCTCCTTCTCTTACTGCACGGCGCGACCGGCAGCGGCGCGCATCTCTTGAAGCGCGTGCAGTCGCAGATCACCACGCCCGGCGTCGTCATCGCCGCGCCCGACTCGCGCGGCATGACCTGGGACGTCGTCCGCAGCGGCCTCGGGCCCGACGTCGCCTTCATCGACGAAATGCTGCGCGCCATCTTCGACCGCTACGCCGTCGACCGCGCCCGCATCGCCGTGGCCGGCTTCTCCGACGGCGCCTCCTACGCGCTCACCCTCGGGCTCACCAACGGCGATCTCTTCCGCCACGTCATGGCTTTCTCGCCCGGATTTCTTTCCTTGAAGAAGCCATCGGCCGAGCGGCCGCGCGTCTTCATCGCCCACGGGCGCGAAGACGACATCCTCTCCTTCGAGGAGAGCGGCCAGCGCGTGGCCGGGATGCTCGAGCGCGGCGGCTACGACGTCACCTTCCGCCCCTTCGACGGCGGCCACACCGTGAAGCCCGAGGTCGTGCGCCAGGCCATGGCGTGGTGGAGCTTGCCTGCGCCGCCGCGGCCTGCGATACTTCCCTCCTCATGACGCAGCGCGCCATCCGCTTCTTCGCCTTTACCAGCGACATCGGAGCGGGTCTGCCCGGCGTCTAGAGACAATCGAAACGCGAAGCAATGACGCCCGCTCCCGAGCAACCGGGAGCGGGCGTTTTGCTTTTTGGAGGAAACGATGAGCGTGGATCTGAGAGTGGCGTATCAGGGCGAGCGCGGCGCGTTCAGCGAAGTGGCGGCGCGGCGGCTGCTCGGCAGCGACGTGACGGCAGTGCCGTGTCATTCGTTCGAGACGATGTTCGGCGCCGTCACGAGCGGCGACGCGCACTGCTGCGTTGCGCCGATCGAGAACAGCCTGGCCGGCTCGATCCACCGCAACTACGACCTGCTGCTCGACTCCAACCTCACCATCGCCGGCGAGACGAACCTGCGCGTCGTGCACAACCTCATCGCCCCGCCCGGCGTGGAGCTCGCTGACCTGCGGCGCGTCGTCTCGCATCCGGTCGCACTCGCGCAGTGCACGCGCTTTCTCGCCGCGCATCCGGAGCTCGAGCCCATGCCCGTGCACGACACCGCCGGTGCCGTGCGCCTCGTGGTCGAGCAGGGGAGGGGCGACACCGCCGCCATCGCCTCCGACAGCGCCGCGGAGATCTACGGCGCGCACGTGCTGGAGCGCTCCATCGAGGACAACGCCCAGAACTTCACGCGGTTCCTGTTGCTCCTGCCGCAGGACGCGCAGCCGCCGCAGCTCCGCGAGGCGGCGCGGCGGTGGAAGACGTCGCTCGTCTTCCGCACGGAGAACAAGCCCGGCGCGCTCTTCCGCGCCCTCGGCGCCTTCGCGATCTTCGACATCGACCTCTCGAAGATCGAGTCGCGGCCCGTTGAAGGGCGGCCGTGGGAGTACTCGTTCTACCTCGACATCGTCGGCCGCCGCGAGGACTCCGCCGTCGCCCGCGCCCTCGCCAACCTCGGCGAGATCGCCGAGATGGTCCGGGTGCTCGGGTCGTACCCGACGCGGTGGTGATCGGCGATCAAAACCGCAGGCCGAGGAACGCGCCGGTGGAGCGGAACTCCTTGATCTTCAGGTAGCGCGCGCTGACGTAGGGGCGGAGACCGCCCATCGTCCAGCCGGCGCCGCCGTTGACGTCCCAGCCCCACTCGCTGTCGTGCTCGCCCTGGAACGTGACGTAGCCGTACGTCGGGCCGGCGCCGACCCAATACGACGGTCCGCCGCTGCCGGGGGAGAAGCGGAGGTCGACGTCGCCGCTGGCGAACCACCAGCCGACGTCGTTCTTGCGCGAGTAATCGACGTTGGGGGAGATCGCCACCGGCCCGATCGGCCACTGCGCGTCGACGCCGACGGCCCACTGCTTCAAGTCGCCCCAGTAGTAGCCGGCGTGCGCGCCGACGTCTGCCGCCGAGGCCGCGGCCGCGGTGAGCGCGATCGCGAGAGTGAGGAGAATCGTTCGGAACTTCATGCTTCGTTCGACTCCTTTCGTCGTCTTGCGCTTCGTGCAACTTTGATGCGCTACGATCGCGCCATGAAGCGATTTTGTCTCGCCTTCGCGCTTGTGCTCGTCTCGCTGCCGCTCGTCGCAGCGTCGGTTTTTGTCGACGCCTCCGAAGCGCGCAGAGGGCTGTTCCATACCTCCGTTACGATTCCGTTAAAGAGCGGCCAAGCCACGTTCGTCTATCCGAAGTGGGTACCGGGCGAGCACACGCCGACCGGGCCGGTGATGCAGATGACCGCGCTGCACGTGCGCGCGGGCGGGCGGGAGATCCCATGGACGCGCGATCCGGTCGAGATGTTTGCCTTTCACGTCGACGTTCCGCCCGGCGCGGACGCCGTTAACGTCGCATTCGACTACGTCTCGCCCTCGTCGACGTTCGGCGCCGGCTACGGCGAGTCGGCCAACGCGACGCAGAACCTGTTGCTGCTGCTCTTCAACCACGTCGTCGTTTACCCCGCCGGCATCCGCAGCGACGACATCGACTTCACCGCCTCGGTTCGCCTGCCGAGCGGCTGGTCCTTCGACACCGCGCTGCCGATCGCGAAGCGCGACGGCGACCGCGTCGACTTCGCGCCCGTGTCTCTCACGACGCTCATCGACTCGCCGCTCGTCGCCGGCGCGTACCAGCGCCGCATCGCCGCGGGCGACAGCGGCGCGGAGCACGTCACCGTCACCGCCGACTCCGCGCAGGCGCTGGCGATGACGACTGCGCGCGCCACGAACGTCGAGAACCTCGTCGCCGAGGCCGATGCGCTCTTCGGCGCGCGCCACTATCGGCAGTACACATGGCTCGTGACGCTCAGCGATCTCATCGAGCCGCAGGGCCTCGAGCACCACGAGTCGACGGACATCCGCTACGGTGAGCGCGCGCTGCTCGAATCCGACCAGGCTGCGCGCCTCATCACGATTCTCTCGCACGAGTTCGTGCACTCGTGGAACGGCAAGTACCGCCGCCCCGCCGGCCTGGCCACGCCGAATTATCAGGAGCCGATGCTCGGCGAACTGCTCTGGGTCTACGAAGGGATGACCCGCTACCTCGGCGATTTTGTCCTCAGCGCGCGCAGCGGCATGCGCAGCGCCGAGGAGGACCGCGAGTACGTCGCCTTTGTGGTGGCGAATCAGGAGCGCAACCGCCCGGGACGCGACTGGCGGCCGCTCGCCGACACCGCGGTGGCCGTGCAATCGATCGCCGTCGCGCCGGGCGAGGACCTGCCGATGCGCCGCGGCCTCGACTACTACGACGAGTCGGGGCTGATCTGGCTCGAAGCCGACGCGATCATCCGCGCGAAGAGCGGCGGGCGAAAGTCGATGGACGACTTCGCGAACCTGTTTTTCGGAGCGCCGGCGTCCGCGCCGATGGTGCGGCCGTACACGCTCGACGACGTCGTGAACGCACTCAACACCGTCGTGCCGAACGACTGGCGCGCGTTCCTCGTCGATCGTATCTACAAGGTTGCGACGCGCCCGCCGATGCCCGACGCCACCGGCTGGCGCCTCGTCTACAACGACACGCCGAACTGGTACGGCGCGCTGCGCGAGCGCACCGGAAAGGTGATCGACGCGACGTTCTCGCTCGGCATATGGGTGAAGAACGACGGGACGATCAGCGACGTCGTGAGCGGCTCGCCCGCCGCGATCGCGGGGCTGCGGCCGAAGATGAAGATCACCGCGCTGAACGGCCGCAAGTTCGACGACGACGTGCTGCGCGAGGAGATCCGCGCGAAGGCGCCGATCGACGTCTTCGTCGAGCAGGGCTCATTCGCCGGCCGCTTCCACATCGACTACAGCGGCGGCGAGCGCTTCCCGCATCTCCAGCGCATCGACAGCGCGCCCGATTATCTGAGCGACATCATGCGGGCGCATGCGCCGCGGCCTCTTCGTGCCGCCGCTGCTCCTCCATCACCATTGCCGACAGCTCGCGCTTCATCGCATTGAACTCGGGCGAGCTCATGTCGCGCGGGTGGGGGGAGGGGACGGGCACGATCGCTTTGATGCGGCCGGGGCGGTAGGTCATGACGGCGATGCGGTCGGCGAGGTAGAGCGACTCGTCGATGCTGTGCGTGACAAACAGGATGGTCTTGCGCAGCTCGCCCCAGATGCGCAGCAGCTCGTCCTGCAGGTTGCGGCGCGTGAGCGCGTCGAGCGCGCCGAAGGGCTCGTCCATCAAGAGGATCGGGCTGTCGAGCGCGAGGACGCGCGCGATGGCCACGCGCTGGCGCATGCCGCCGGAGAGGTCCTTCGGAAATCGGTCCGCGAACTCACTCAGCCGCAGCTTAGAAAGGAGCGTATCGACCTTGCCGCGGACGTCGCGTTCGCCGCGCATCTCCAGGCCGAAGGCGACGTTCGCGCGCACCGTCATCCACGGGAAGAGCGCGTACTCCTGAAAGACCATGCCGCGGTCCGGCCCCGGCTCGGTCACGCGCGTGCCGTTCGCCAGGATCTCCCCGGACGTCGGCGGGACGAAGCCGGCCACGGCGTTCAGCAGCGTCGACTTTCCGCATCCCGAGGGGCCGAGGAGGCAGACGAACTCGCCGCGCGCAACCTCGAGATCAATGCCGTCGAGCGCCACGATCTCGCCGAACGACTTCGTCACGCCGCGAATCGAGATCACTTCGGCTCCAGGCCGCGGTGCCAGCGCAGCAGGTAGTCCGACAGCCGCGCCAGCATCGCGTCGATCGCCAGCCCGAGGAGGCCGATCGTGATCATCCCGGCGATGATCTTGTCGGACCAGAAGAACTCGCGCGCCTCGAGGATGCGGTACCCGAGGCCGTCGTTCACGGCGATCATCTCCGCGACGATCACGACGATGAAGGCCACGCCGAAGCCGACGCGGACGCCGGTCATGATGTGCGGCATGGCCGCGGGGACGACGACGCGGAAAAACAGCGCGCGCTTCGTCGCGCCGAGGTTGCGCGCGGCGCGGATGTAGATCGCGTCGACGCTGCGCACGCCGGCCACGGTGTTCATCAGCACCGGGAAAAACGCGCCTAAGGCGATGAGAAAGAACGCCGGCGGATTGCCGAGGCCGAACCAGAGGATGGCCAGCGGCACGTAGGCGATCGGCGGAATCGGCCGCAGCAGCTGCAGCAGGGGATTGAGGAGCGCATACGCGCGGCGCGACGCGCCCATCGCAAGTCCCAACGGCAGCGCCAGCGCCGTGCCGATCAGGAACCCCATCATCACGCGGTAGAGACTCGACGCCGCGTCGCGCGGGAGCTCGCCCGACTTCGCGTAGTCGATCCACTTCAGCACCACGCGCGACGGCGAGGGGAGGATGATGGGGTTAATGACGCCGGCGCGTGATAGGGCCTCCCACAGCGCCAGGAGAGCGAGCGGGACGGCCAGGGCGCGCAGCAGTCGAACGTAGAATGGCGTGGGAGGCAAGGCTTGTCGGACCACTATTATGACGTCGACCACCTGAAGGGATTCGGCAACATCGCCGAGGGCTCGCCGGAGCTGGCGAAGAAATTCTTCGACTACTACGGCGCCGTCTTCGCGCCCGGCGCGCTCACCGCGCGCGAGAAGGCGCTGATCGCGCTCGCCGTCGCGCATACGGTGCAGTGCCCGTACTGCATCGACGCGTACACGACGGAGAGTCTGCAGAAAGGCGCGGACCTCGAGCAGATGACCGAGGCCGTGCACGTCGCCTGCGCCATCCGCGGCGGCGCGTCGCTGGTGCATGGGATGCAGATGAAGGAGCACGCCGAAAAGGTGGGGATGTGACCATCGCCCCGGCGGAGCAGTTGGCGATGCTGGCCGGCCGCGCGTCGTTCGACGAGGCGCTGGCGAACGCCGGCTGGCCCTCGCTCGCGCCCGATCCTCTCCTCATCTTCCAGATCAACCTCGGTAAGTTGTGCAACATGACGTGCCGGCATTGCCACGTCGACGCCGGTCCGCATCGCACCGACGCGATGATGGATCACGCGACGGTCGAAGCGTGTTTGCGCGCGCTTGACCGCAGCGAAGCCGCGATCGTCGACGTCACCGGCGGCGCGCCGGAGCTCCATCCCGACTTTCGGTATCTCGTGTCCGAGGCGCGCGCGCGGGGGAAGCACGTCATCGACCGCTGCAACCTCTCCGTGCTGCTCTTGCCGCGCCACCGCGGGCTTGCGGAGTGGCTGGCGGAGCAGGAGGTCGAGATCGTGGCGTCGCTGCCGCACTACCGGCAGCGCAACACCGACGCGCAGCGCGGCGACGGCGCGTTCGAAAAGTCCATCGAGGCGTTGCGGCTCCTCAATCGCGTCGGTTACGGCAAAGGCGATCCGAAGCGGCAACTCTCATTGATGATGAATCCCGCCGGCGCGTTCCTCGCTCCGCCGCAGGGCCAGATCGAAGGCGAATGGAAGGCCGCGCTGCAGCGCGACTTCGGCATCACGTTCGACCGCCTGCTCGCGCTCAACAACATGCCGATCTCGCGCTTCCTCGAATGGCTCGTGGAGTCGGGCAACCTCGACGCCTACATGGACCGCCTCGTCGGCGGCTTCAACGCCGCGACGATCGCGGGGCTGATGTGCCGCAACACGCTCTCCGTATCGTGGGACGGGCGCCTCTTCGACTGCGACTTCAACCAGATGCTCGACCTCGAGATCGAGACGCCGATGACGATCGAGACGTTCGACCTGGAGCGCTGGCAGCGCCGCCGCATCGTGACGCGCGCGCACTGCTTCGGGTGTACGGCGGGGGCGGGGAGCTCGTGTGGGGGAGCGACGACGTAACGAATGCAGAATGCCGAATGCAGAATGCAGAATTGCTCCGCTTCTAATTCTGCATTCTGCATTCTGCATTCGGCATTCCGTCACTTCGCTTTCTTCGCAGCTGCCAGTAACTCCGTCCGAACCCACTCCCCCGCCCTCGGCGCCCGCCCCAGCCTCCCCACCCCGTACCGCACCATCATGTCCGTCGCCGCCTGCACCTGCTGCGGCGTGATGTCGACCGTGAACGCGGCGTTAGCCATCGCCTCGCGGTACTCCTGCGGCGTGAGCTGGCCCTTGAACACCTTCTCGCGGACGTACTTTTCGGCGAACGCGGGATTGTCGAGGAACATCTTCGTCGCCTCCACGAAGCAACGCAGCACGCGCGCGGCGACGTCGCGCTTTTTGTCATACATCGCCTGCGTCATCACCAGCGCGCGCACGGGGACGCCGAGCGCTGTGTCGTAGGGGCGCACGATCTCGCGGCCGAAGCCGTGGACGATGGCCTGCGTCGACTGCGGCTCCGACTGGCACATCGCATCGATGTTCTTGTTGAGTAGCGCGCCGTTGAGGTCCGCGTAGGCGAGGTAGACGAGCTGCACGTCTTTGCCGCCGCGGTCCGACCACGTCAGCCCCGCCTTCGCCAGCTCCGCGAGGAGGCAGATCTCCTGCGTTCCGCCGCGGGCCACGCCGACCTTGCGCCCTTTGAGATCGGCGACGCGCCGGAGATTGAGGTCCGGCCGCCCGACGATGCGCACGCCCCCCTTGGCGAAGCTGGCCACGACGTACACCGGCGCGCCGGCCGCGCGTCCGGCGATGGCCGCTTCGAGCGCGCTGGCGGCGACGTCGATCTCGCCGGCGAGAATGCCGGGGACGATGTCGAGCCCTTTGGCGAAGACCTTCTCTTCGATGCGCAGGCCGTACTTCGGCGCGATCTCTTTCATGTACCAGACCGCGCCGTAGTGCGCGAACTTGAGATTGCCGAGGCGCACGACGTCTTCGGCGTGGAGCGTGGGCGCGGCGAGGAGGAGGACGAGGAGAAGTTTCTTCACGGCCGCCGAATATACTTCGCCGCAACCATGAGAAATATCGCCGTACTGCTGCTATTGCTGGTTGCCGTCCCTCTGTTCGCGCAGGAGGACCGCGACAAGCCTTCGTTCAAGGTCGGCGCGCTGATCTTCGCCGATTACACGTACACGCAGGAGCCGACGGTGCGCGACGCCGACGGCAACGAGGTCCATCCGAACGCGTTCAACGTCCCCCGCGCCTACATCAACGTCACCGGCAGCCTCAATCATTGGATCTCCTTCCGCGTCACGCCCGACATCGCTCGCGAGACGTCCAGCGGCAGCTCGCTCTCCGGCAGCCAGGAGTTCCGCCTCAAGTTCGCCTGGGCGCAGTTCAATCTCGACGACTGGCTGACGAAGGGCTCGTACGTCCGCGCCGGCCTCGTGGAGACGCCGTTCATCCCATACGAGGAGGGCATCTACCGCTACCGCTTCCAGGGAACGATCATGGTCGACCGCGAGGGCCTCATGACCGCGGCGGACTACGGCGGCGCGTTCCACTACAACTTCCGCGGCGACTACGGCGACGTCTACGCCGGCGTGTTCAACGGCGAGGGGTATCAGCGCGCGGAGGCGAACGATCAGAAGGCGTTCGAGGTGCGGGCGTCGGTGCGGCCGCTGCCGCGCGGCGGCATCGCGCGCGGGCTGCGTCTGACCGGATATGTCCAGCGCGACCACTACGTCGAGCACGGCGCACGCAACCGCACCATTGCGCAGGCGACGTTCGAGCACCCGCGCGTCAACGCCGGCATCGACGTCGTGCGCAGCGCCGACCGCCGCAGCGTGGCGTTGCCGGAGATCGACGGCCGCTCGCTGAGTGCCTGGATCACGCCGAAGCTCGGGCATGGATGGGAGACGCTCTTTCGGTACGACCGCGTGCGCCCCGACGACAACGTCAGCGCCACGAAGCGCCGCGACATCGAAGGGGTGGCGTACTGGTTCCCGATGATGCGCGGCACGAACGTGACCTCCGCCGTGCTCCTCGACCGCGACATCCTCCGCGGGTTGGGTGGGCCGGTGACGAATTACGGGGTGAAGGTGCTGATTAGTTTCTGAATCAGGTCACAGGTGACCGGTCACAGGTGACAGGTGACGCGGACCTGTCACCCGTTCCCTGTGACCCGTGACCTTCGTCCGTTACACTTCGCCCATGCATCGCCGCAGCTTTCTCGCCCTCTCCGCGGGCCTGCCGTTCCTGGCCGACGCGCTCCTCGCCGTGCCCTCGAAGCGCATGCTTCAGATGAACGGCTACGCCGTCAACGCCGAGACGCCGCTCGAGCTCCTCACCGACTACATCACGCCGTCCGAGCTCCTCTTCGTGCGCAGCCACTGGATCCCGCATATGCCGGATCTGAAGACGTGGCGGCTCAAAGTCGATGGCGAAGTGAAGACGCCGCTCGATCTGTCCCTCGCGGACCTCAAGCGCATGCCGGCAGCAGAGGCGACGTGCGTCCTGCAGTGCGCGGGCAACGGGCGGGGGCTCTACGCGCCGACCGTGCCGGGCGTGCAGTGGCGCTACGGCGCGGTCGGCAACGCGCGGTGGCGCGGCGTGCGCGTGCGCGACGTGCTCGAGCGCGCCGGCGTGTCCGCCGAGGCCAAGCACATGCACACATTCGGCAGCGACGACCCGCCGGGCAAAGTGCCGCCGTTCCATCGCAGCCTCGAGATCGAAAAGGCCATGAGCGACGCCATCCTCGCCTACGACATGAACGGCGCGCCGCTGCCGGCCGCGCACGGCGGGCCGCTGCGCCTCGTCGTCCCCGGCTGGGCCGGCGACCACTGGATGAAGTGGCTGATGCGCATCAGCCCGCAGCGCGAGGCCCAGAAAGGCTTCTACATGGAGACCGCGTACCGCTATCCGATCGCCCCCGGCGCGCCCGGCGTGGCCATGAAGCCGGAGGAGATGCGCGTGCTGACGGAGATGACGGTCAAGTCGAACATCACCACGGCGCCCGCGCGCGCGCACGTCGGGAAGGCGGCGAAGCTCGCGGGCTTCGCGTTCTCGGGGGCGCCCGACGTCGAGAAGGTCGAGCTCAGCGACGACGACGGCGCCACGTGGCACGACGCGGCGCTCGATCCGCGGCATTCGCCGTACGCGTGGCGCCGCTGGTCGTATTCGTGGACGCCATCGAAAGCCGGCCGCGCGCGCATCGTCGCCCGCGCCACCGACGTGCGCGGCGCCGTGCAGCCGCGCGAGTCCGTTTGGAACCAGAGCGGCTACGTCTACAACGGATGGCACGGCGTCGACGTGGAGGTGACGGCGTGAAACGCGCGCTCGTCATCGCCGCGCTCTTCATCGCCTTCGTCGCCGCGGCGCCGAAGAAAAAGACGACGCTGCCGCCGCTCGGGACGAAGTTCCACGCGCTGCCGGACGGCAAGGGGAAGCAGCTCGTCGAGGCGAGCTGTCTGCCGTGTCACTCGCCCGACATCCTCGTGCAGCAGCGCCTCACTGAGAAGCAGTGGACCGCGAACGTCGAGAAGATGATGCGCTGGGGCGCGGCCGTGCGCGACGACGACAAGGGCGCGATCATCGCGTATCTGGCCGGGCACTTCGGTCCGGAGAACAAGTTCACGCCGATCGCCACGCGGCCGGTGGGCCATTGATGGCGCGGCGGCTCGCTGCGGCCATGCTGCTCGTCGCCGCGCCGCTCTTCGGCGCGACGAAGATCCGCGTCGGCTTCATCAACTCCATCACCGGCGCCGAGGCGCCGATCGGCGAGAACCTGACGAACGGCGTGGCGCTGGCGGTCGAGGATCTGCGCAGGCAGGGCATCGACGTCGACCTCGTCCGCGAAGACGACACCGGGAAGCCGGAGAAGGCCATGGCGGCGTTCGAGAAGCTGGCCACGCGCGACAAGGTCGCCGGCGTGGTCGGGCCGTACACCTCGCGCTCCGCCGCGGCGATCGCGCGGCTCGCGGAGCGGTACAAGACGCCGCTCCTGATCCCCGCCGCCTCGAAAGAAGAGATCACGCGGCAGGGGCTCAAGTGGACGTTCCGCCTCAGCGCGACGACGGAGGACTACGCGACGATCCTTCTCAGCATGGCGCAGTCGCTCGGCCACCCGCGCACGATTGCGATCGTGAGCGAGAACACGGACTTCGGCGCCTCGGGTGCCAAGTCCGCGAAGGCGTACGCGGCGAAGCACGGCCTGGCCGTGGTGGCCGAGGAGGCGTACGCGCCCGGGTCGCCCGACTACCGCTCGATGCTGGCGAGCATCAAGGCGAAGAAGCCCGACCTCGTCTTCATGGTCTCGTACGTCGCCGACGCGATTCTCCTGATGCGCCAGTCGCGCGAGCTCGCCTTGGTACCTCAGGCGTTCCTCGGCGCCGGCGCCGGCTTCGCCACCGTGCAGTTCGCGCGCGAGCAGGCCATCTCCAACAACGTCTTCTCGTCGACGCAGTGGACGCGCGACGTGAGCTGGCCCGGCGCGAAGGAGTTCGCCGCGCGCTACGCCAAGGCGTTCGGCAAGGAGCCGGCGTACCACGCCGCGAACGCGTACGAGTCGATGATGATCCTGGCGCGCACGGCGGCGCAGGCCGGCGGCGACCGCGATCGCCTGCGCGAAATGCTCAAGCGCGGGAAGTGGAACGGGATCATGGGCGAGGTGGCCTTCATCGACTACGCCGGCTACACGAACCAGAACCGGCACCAGATGCTCGTCGAGCAGATCCGCAACGGGCGGCCCGAGACGGTCTGGCCGCCGGCGTTCGCCGTGCGGAAGCCGGTGTACCCATAGTGCTGAGTGCTGAGTTCTGAGTGCTGAGTGGGTGGCGAGACTCAGCACTCAGCACCCAGCACTCAGCACTCCGTGTTCGAGCAACGACCATGATCGTTCTGCTACAGGCGCTAATCAGCGGGGTTTTGATCGGCGGCGTCTACGCGCTCATCGGCATCGGCCTGACGCTGATCTTCGGGGTGATGCGCATCATCAACTTCGCGCACGGCGAGCTGCTGATGCTCGGGATGTACGCGACGTATTTTCTCTTCGCGCTGCTGCACGTCGATCCGTTTCTGTCGGTCATCATCGTCGCGCCGCTCTTGTTCCTCGTAGGCGCGCTGCTGCAGAAGACGATCCTCAACCGCGCGCTCGGCGCGCTGCCGCAGAACCAGATCCTCCTCACCATCGGCCTCGGGCTGATCCTCAGCAACGCGGTGATGCTGGCCTTCACCTCCGACTACAAGATCGTGACGACGAGCTACTCCTCGGCGAGCGTTACGGTGGGCAGCATCTCGATCTCCAAGCCGATGGCGATCTCGTTCGCGATCACCTGCGCGATCACCGCGGCGCTCTATTGGTTCCTGCTGAAGACCGACACGGGGCAGGCCATCCGCGCGACAGCGCAGGACCGCGAGGCGGCGCGCCTCATGGGGATCGACGTGCGGCGGATGTCGATCCTCGCCTTCGGCCTCGGCTCGGCGCTGGCGGGGACGGCGGGCGCGCTGATCGCGCCGACGTACTACATCTTTCCCCAGGTCGGCAGCGTCTTCACGCTCAAGGCGTTCGTGATCACGGTCCTCGGCGGGATGGGGAGCGTGGTCGGCGCGACGCTCGGCGGGGTGTTGATCGGCGTCGCGGAATCCGTCGGCGGCGTCTACGCCGGCGCAGGGTGGAAGGACGTGGTCGTCTTCGTCCTCTTTCTGCTGGTGCTGCTGTTCAAGCCGTCCGGCCTCCTCGGGAAGTCGCGCACATGAAGGCCCTGGGGCTAGCGCTGCTCGTCGGCGCGCTCGTCGCTCTGCCGCATTTCGTCGAGAGCACGTACGTGCTCCACATCCTCATCCTCATCTTCATCAACGCCATCGCCGGCTCGGCGTGGAACGTCGTCGGCGGCTACGCGGGGCAGTACTCGATCGGCCACGCCGCGTACTTTGGCGTCGGCGCGTACACGACGATGCTGCTGATGCAGCTCCGGCAGGTCGCGCCGTGGTGGGGCGTGTGGGTGGGGGCGGGCGCGGCGCTCGCCATCGCGCTCGTCATCGGCTCGATCTGCTTTCGCCTGCGAGGGCCGTACTTTGTCCTCGCCTCGATTGCGGTCGCGGAGATCGTCCGCGTCACCGCGCTGAACGTAAAGAACGTCACCAACGGCGCGGAGGGGATTCTCGTGACGGAGATTCCGCCGCTGAAGTTCGGCAACGCGGTGCTCACGGACTGGAGCACGAAGGTGCCGTTCTATTACGCCGGCCTCGGGTTCGTCGTATTGATCGTCGCGGTCAGCGCGATCGTTTATCGCTCGAAGTTGGGCTACTCCTTTCAGGCCATCCGCGAGGACCAGGACGCCGCGCATTCGCTCGGCATCAATCCGACGTTGACGAAGAACGCGGCGCTGGCGATCTCCGCGGTCTTCACGTCGCTCGCCGGGAGCCTGTACGGCGTCTACGTCGGCTTCATCGATCCCAGCACCGTGCTGCAGCTCGAGCTGTCCGTGCAGATCGTGATGATCTGCATCATCGGCGGCATCGGCACGATCGGGGGGCCGCTCGTCGGCGCGGCGCTGTTAATCCCGCTCTCCGAGGCGCTGCGCAGCAATGCCTTGACCGACGCGCTCATCAACGCCGGCATCGTCAGCGCGGAGTCGAAGACGGGCGCGTTTCTCAAAGAGAACCTCGCGCACGCGCACGTGCTGATCTACGGGATCCTCGTCGTGATGGTGATTCTGTTTATGCCCGAGGGCGTGGTTGGATTTTTGCGGAGACGGCGATGGCGCTCCTAGAGGTCCGGCACGTCAGCAAATTCTTCGGCGGCCTCGCGGCGAACGCCGACCTCTCCTTCGACGTGGACCGCGGCGAGATCGTCGGCCTCATCGGCCCGAACGGCGCGGGGAAGACGACGCTCTTCAACTGCATCGTCGGCTACGAGCGACCATCGCGCGGAGAGATCGTGTTCGATGGGCGACGCATCGACGGACTGCAGCCCGACGCGGTCTGCAAGCTCGGCATGGTGCGCACGTGGCAGAAAGTGCGGCCGCTCGCGAATCTGTCGGTGCTCGACAACGTCGTCGTCGGCGCGCTGCGGCGGACGAACTCGGTGCGCGCCGCGCGTGAGGCCGCGCGCGAGCAGCTTAGCCTCGTCGGCCTCGATGCGAAAGCGGCGCTGCCGGCCGGCGCGCTGCCGATCGGGGAGCGGAAGAAGCTCGAAGTCGCGCGCGCGCTGGCCACGAAGCCGAAGATGCTGCTGCTCGACGAGGCGATGGGCGGCCTCAATCCGGCGGAGAGCGAGGCGATGATTGCGCTGATTCTCGAGATCCGCCGCGAAGGGATCACGCAGATGGTGATCGAGCACGACATGAAGGCGATCATGCGCCTCTCCGATCGCGTGGTGGTGCTGAGCTCCGGTGAACGACTCGCCGTGGGGACGCCGGCGGAGATCGTCGCGAACCCGCACGTCGTCGAAGCGTACCTCGGAGCGGACGAGTGATGCTTTCCATCAGCGGGCTCGAGTTCGCGTACGGCGACCTGCAGGTGCTGTGGGGCGTCGACATCGCCGTGCACGAGGGGGAGATCGTCACGCTCGTCGGCGCGAACGGGGCGGGGAAGTCGACGACGCTGAAGAACGTGTCGCGGCTCGTGGCGTGGAAGAAGGGATCGGTCACGTTCGAAAGGGAGGATCTCGCGCGCCTCGAGGCGCACGACGTCGTCGGCCGCGGCGTGATTCACGTGCCCGAGGGGCGGAGGATCTTTCCGGAGATGACGGTGATGGAGAACCTGCGCATGGGCTCGTTCCCGCGGACCGCGCGCGCTGACCGCGCGAAGAACCTGGAGCGCGCGTTCGCGCTGTTCCCGCGATTGAAAGAGCGCGAGCGGCAACTCGGCGGCACGCTCTCCGGCGGCGAGCAGCAGATGCTGGCCATCGCGCGCGGGCTGATGGCCAACCCGCGCTTGCTGCTGCTCGACGAGCCCTCGCTCGGCCTCTCGCCGCTCCTGGTCAAGAACATTTTCGCCACGATCGCGGAGATCAACCGCGCCGGCGTGACGATTCTCCTCGTCGAGCAGAACGTCTATCAGTCGCTGCGCATCGCCGACCGCGCGTATGTGCTCGAAAGCGGACGGGTGGTGCTGGCCGGCACAGGCCGCGAGCTGCTCGAGGACGATCACGTGCGGCGTGCGTACCTCGGAATCTGATCCATGGACGTTTCAATGCGATGCCGGCGTACCCCGCACCGCATCCATGGACGTTGAAATGCGATGCCGGCGTACCCCGCACCGCATCCATGGACGTTGAAATGCGATGCCGCGGTACCCCGCACCGCATCCATGGACGTTCGATTCCGTCAGATTGGATCGTTGCCCACCATCCATCGGCATTTAAAACTGATCGGACATCATTTCAACGATGTCCCTAGGCGTTTAAATGTGATCGGCGCATCACATCAACGATGTCCGGAAACGTTTGAATGTGCCGCGGCGTCACATTCATGATGTCCATGGACGTTTAAATGCCGCGACGACTGACCTTCGATCCGACCGCCACACGCTTCGGCGCGATCGTCCGGCGCTTGCGCGAGACGAAGGGATGGACGCTCGTTCAATTCGGACGGAAAGCGGACATGCATCCATCGTATCTCAGCGCTCTCGAACGGGGGGAAAACATGCCGTCGCTGGCGTGCGTCCTCCGTCTGGCGAAAGTCTTCGACGTGGAGGCGTGGACGATCGTGGCGGAGGTGGAAGGAGTCTCGTAGGTATCATGGCACCTCATCGCCTTGCAAAGCACTCTGGTTTCGCCGCCCGAATGGTCTGCGCTGAAGCTCGTCAAAGGGCTCAGGGGCGACTACGGCGCGGCGCTTCGGCGCGTTCACAACGCCGTTCTTCCCCTCCTGAAAGCGAGGCCGAGCGGCGCGGAGGAGTACACCGACCACGACATCGGACACAGCATACGCGTCGTGGAGCGCATCGGTCAGATCCTGCCGCCGAGCGTAAAGCTCAATGAGCCGGAGCGTTACATCCTTCTCGTCGCCGCGCTGCTGCACGACCTCGGCATGTGGATCCCGAAGCAGGAGGCGCTCGCGCAATTGGACAATGCGGAGTTCGTGCAATTCGCGAATCAAAACTATCCCGACGAGCTGAAGGAGGTGCAGCACGCGTTGAGCTCGAAGCGGCGCCGGTGGCTCGGCGAGATCGGCGTGCAGCGGCTCGCTGCCGCGTACGTGCGGGCGCATCATCCGAAGCGTTTCGCTGAGCTGCTCCTTTCGGAGGCGCGCGATGGGCATGAGGCGCTGCGCACGCTCATCGATCCGGCGTTTCTCTTGCCCGTGGCGCTGGTCGTCGAGGCGCACGGATGGGAGCGAAAGAGAGTCGTGGAAGATGCTGCGCTCGAGCCGCGCGAGATCGGCGGAAAGCTCGTCAATCTCCGCTATCTCGCCGAACTGCTGCGGCTCGGCGATCTGCTCGACCTCGGCGAAGGACGCATCTCCGAGCTGCTGTGGCGTTATCTGTGGCCGCTCAATCCCGTCTCCGAGGCGCATTGGCGAAAGGAAGCGGGACTTCGCCTCGACCGCTGCACTCCCGACCTGATCGTCGTCAGCGGCGTCTTCGACATCGACAACGTCGGCATCGCCGCGATGGATGCATATGCGCTCGCGGTCGACTGGCTGACGTGGCTCGAGGACGAGATCAATGGCTGCGCCGTGGTGCTGGACCACCGCAAGCTGACCGGGAAACATCGCTTCGGACGGCTGGAACTTCGCCGCGACCAAGTCCGGGCGAAAGGACTGGTTCTCGGCGACGACATCACCTTCGAGCTCGACCGCGACCGCCTGCTGGAGCTTCTCGGCAGCGAGATCTATGCGGAAGGGCCGATCTTCTGCCGCGAGCTCCTGCAAAACGCGATGGATGCGACGCGCGCGCAGATGCTGCGCGACCACGCTGCGGAGCCCGACGACGCGCGCACGCCGCGAAAGACGCCCTGGACGTGGCCGCCCGAGATTGCCGGCCAGGATCGCTACAAGATCGAGATCGACAGCGGGACCGTGGAGATCGACGGCAGGACGTTCGACACGTTCACCGTGCGCGATCGCGGTATCGGCATGACCCTGCAGCAGCTCCGCGATTATCTGCTGCAGATCGGACGCAGCTACTACCGCACAGCGCAATTCCAGCAGGAGTTCTCGTTTTCCAGTATCAGCCGCTTCGGCATCGGCTTCGTCTCCTGCCTCGCCGCCGACGAGATCGAGATCACCACGCGCGCCCGCGGCGAAGCAGCCGGCTTGCAGTTACGTCTGAAACGTCCGTCAACGCACTTCTCCGTCAGGCGCATGCCGGATGCGGAGCTCGGAACGACGGTAAAGCTGACGCTCGACCGGAATCGCGCCGAGGAGAAGGGTTGGTTGCGATCGCCATACACGACCGGGGAGTTTTCCCACGCTATCCTCAGCGAATTCGCCCTCGACAAGGCCTCTCCCTACATCGTCGCGACGAGAGAATGGGGCCTCTGGTCTGAGATGCCGGTTATCGCTGATGGACGCCGATTGGGTCCGCGGTCCCTGCACACGGCTCCGCACGTCCTCACCTCCCGTATGAGCCCCGATAACGAGATCCGGCGCTGGTTTCCGTTCATGGTCCGTTCGTCAACGGGCGAGGTCGTGGCAGAAGCGGTGCTCGGAGTACCGACGTTCGGCAAAGACCTTCCTATCATTCGCGAGTACACCAGCAGCTTCGACTCCGACACGAACTGCCTCGTCTCTGCGCGAGGAATTTGGATCCTCAACAACGTTCGATCGGTTTCAAACAACGGCATGCAAGTGAACGTCAACTTCTATCGCCTCCCCCCGCATGCAATCACGGCCGGCCGCGTGCCTCGCGGCTTCGCCTTGAAAAACATAATCAAAAAATTTGTGAACTTCTCTGTCCTGAGACTGATTCGCCACACGATCGAATTGCTGAGGAATATCGATCCGATCGCTGCCGCGTGGTGGCGTTTCCCCATCGAGATCAACGACAGTGCGGACCTGCCGCCGCGAATGGTTCCCTACCGAACGAAAAGCGAGCTTGGTTGGGCATCGGAAGAAGAGATTGTCAGTCGCTTCCGGCGATTTCTTCTGCTGCCGATGCAATTTGTACTTCGCGAGCCATGGAGTCTCGAGGTCCCGTGCGTCGGATACCTGTATCCGCGAGCCCATCGGAGATTCGGCGAGATTCATTCATCGCCTCTCGTGGCCGTAGAGAACGCCTGTACTGCCCTTCTTTATCCACCCAATGCGAGCGTCGAAGGGCTGCCGCTCTTTCAAGGCCAGATGACGTACACACCGATCGGACTGTACGCGTGGCCGAGTCAGGAGAAACGCGATTTTCGTCCCGTGCTCACGATCGCCGATGGAGAAGAGATCGAACATTCTCGCCGAACCAGCGTCAGCTTCGCTCTATCGGAGCTCCTTCCGCCCTATGACCGTGCAGGCGACCCGTGGCGGGAGCAAAACATCAGTGCCAGCTTCCTCTGGCGGCCGGATCGGTCGCCACAGGTCGGATCATTCGAAGAAATGATGAGAGACCGATTCAAGCGGTTGCCGCGCCTCGAATACCCTGAGCACTTTCTCGACTACACGCTCGCAGATTCCTGTGTCGACTGGGAGTGAGACTCACTCTACCGCCGCCACCATGAACTGCTCGAGCTTCCCGTCCGGCATCGCGAACGTCCACGCGCGCAAGGTCTTGTTCGCGAACTTCACGCGGTAGCGGCGCAAGGTCATGCCGCCGCGCAGCGACTGCGCGGTTTGCGTGAACTCCTGCGGCGTGCCGAGCGGACCGAGGCTCGATGCGAAGTCCTTCAGCGCCTGCTCGGAGAAGTAGGCGTTCGCATTCGACGTGAAGAGCGCGCGGTCGATCCGGCCGTGCTGCAGGCCCTCGAAGATCGCGCGCGCCTGCGCCAGCGCGGCGTCGTCCGTCGCGGTGAAGACGAGCTGCGCGACCTTCGTGGCGATCTGCTCCGAGGCGCTCGTGGCGTCGAGATTCGTCAGCACCACGACGGCGGCGCGCTGGTCGGGGTAGACCTGATTCTGCGCGGTGAAGCCGGAGACCTCGCCGCCGTGCGAGATCAGGCGCCGGCCGTCGACCGTATTGACGCTCACGCCGAGGCCGTAGTGCGTGCCGTTGCCTCCGGCGAGCAGCACCTCGCGCTCCATCTCCCGGTACGACGCCGGCTGCAGCAGGCTCTCGTTGATCATCGCGATGTCCCACTTCGCCAGGTCCTGCGCCGTCATCGCCAGCTCGCCCGCGGCGAACATCCAACCCTTTCCTTCCTTCGGCGCGGGGCGCGGCGGCCCGAGCGCGTAGCGGAGATAGCGCGCCGGATCGCCGTCGGGAAGCGGCGCGACATCGGTGTTGAAGACGCTCGTCATCTGCAGCGGCGCGAAGACGCGCTGGCGAAGGAAGTCGACGAGGGGCATGCCGGCGGCGCGCTCGAAGATCATCCCGGCGATGACGTAGTTGGTGTTGCTGTACTGCCAGCGCGTGCCCGGCTCGAAGTCGAGCGGCTTCTTCGCCCACGCGTCGGTGATCTGCTGCGGCGTGGCCGGCTCGAGCATGCCGGGCATGACGTAGTCCTGCGGCCAGAAGTCCTGGTACCCCGAGGTCATGGAGAGGAGCTGGCGGATCGTGACGTCCTTCGCGCGCGTCAGCTCCGGGAGCCAGCGCACGACTTTGTCGTCGAGCGATAGCTTCCCCTCCTCGGCCAGCATCAGGATCGCCGCGGCGGTGAACTGCTTGCTGATCGAGCCGATGCTGTAGCGCATCTGCGGCGTCGCCGGTGTCTTCGGCTCGAGTTTCGCGAGGCCGTAGGCGTTGGCGTAGACGAGCTTCCCGTCGCGGACGACGGCAACCGAGGCGCTCGGCGCGCCGGTCTTCGTCAGGATCTCGTTGACGGCTTTGTCAACGCTCGCGGTGAAGTCGTCGGCGAGGAGGGGCGCGGCGGCGAGGAGGAGAAGGAGGACGATGAGCTTGCGCATGCCGCCGCGATTTTAACGACCTCGGGTACGATCCCGGCGTGCGACGTTCGCTCACACTTCTCGCGATCGCGCTGCTCGCCGCCGGCTGCCATCGCACGACCGACGCCTTCACCGCCGCGGCGCAACGCGAGTACCGCTCCGCGCGCGTCGCCGCGTTCTTTCATCGGGGCTCGGCCGATGCGCAGATCCGGCTCGGGCGGGCGCAGCTCCGGATGTGGCGTCCGGAGGAGGCGCAGGCGTCGTTCCTCCGCGCCGGCAAGCTCGATGAAAAGTGCGCGCCGCGCATCGCCGCCGCGTACATCGGCGTCGCCAGGGAGCTGGCCAAGCTCTCACGCGATGCCGTGGCCACGAATCCGCTCGTCGCGAAGTACGCGGGTCTTGCCGATGTCTACGACCCCTCGACCAATGCGCGCCTGTGGCTCTTTCCAGAGGTCGCGCGCCGCCTGCCGTCGTTCGACACCGAGCAGGCCGTGCAGATCTTCCGCCGCACCGATTCACAATTCGATCCGCGACAGGGGAGGACGCTCCTCAGGGTCATGCAAGAGGAGATGATGGAGATTGGCAGCGATCCAGAGCGTCTCCTCCCGTATTACGACGTCGCGTACGAGGTGAGGGACAAGAACAACCACGACGATCGCGACTGGCTGGCGCGCGGATACGCGTTCCTGGCGAAGAAGCTTCCCGAATCAAACGCCGACGACATCCGGCGGTCGATCGAGCGCGCGATGGAGAACGATGCCCGATTCAACGACGACCCCGAGCTTCTGGCCATCCGCGTCCGCCTCGGCGACGTCGAAGCGAAGCCGCTGACGAAGATGGCCAGGACGGCGAGTCTGCTGTTCAACATCGCCCGCGCCGCGTCCGCGTATTACAAGGAACATCAGGAGTTTCCGCCCTGCCCGTCGATCGATTCATTCGTCGGCGACCTGCGCGGCTACTCGCAAGAGCCGCTGTCGACGACCGATGAGTGGGGCGGAGAGCTGCGATGCACGGGCATGCAGCATCAGCTCTGGTTCCGCGTCGAGAGCGCGGGACCGGACCGCGAGCACAGCCGCGGCGAAACCCTCACGGCCTACGAAGCGATGCATCGCCAGGATGACGACTCGCCGGCCGACATCTACATCGAGGCCGGTTTCTACGCGCCGCCGTGGTGGTCGAAGGAGAACGTGCGCAGGCTGTACGGCGCGAACTGACGCATGGCCGGCCCCGTACTTCTCTCGTGCGAGTCGCTGACGAAGTCGTACACGTCGCGGCCGTTGTTCGAGAACCTCACCCTGGCGATCTCCGAGGGGGATCACATCGGCCTGGTGGGCCCGAACGGCTCGGGCAAGACGACGCTCTTGCGGATTCTCGCCGGCGTCGAGCAGCCCGACTCGGGCACGCGCGCGCTGCGCAAAGGCGTGCGCGTCGGCTACGTGCCGCAGGATCCGGTCTTCGCACCGGGGCGCACAGTTGAAGAGGTCGTGCTCGAGAACGTGCGCGGCGAGGACGACGACTACGAGAAGGCGGCGCGCGCCGCGCAGGCCCTCGGCAAGGCCGGCTTCACCGACCGCGCTCTCCTGACCGATGCGCTCTCGGGCGGCTGGCGGAAGCGCCTGGCCATCGCCCGCGCACTCGCCGCGGAGCCCGACATCCTTCTCCTCGACGAGCCGACGAATCACCTCGACGTTGACGCCATCGTCTGGCTCGAGTCGCTCCTGAAGAGCGAGCCGGAGGCCTTCGTCGCCGTCAGTCACGACCGCTACTTCCTCGAGAACGTCGCGCGCCGCACGCTGGAGCTCAATCGCGTCTATCCGAACGGCCTCCTGCAGCACGACGGCACGTACAGCGGCCTCCTCGAGAAACGCGACGAGGTGCTGAAGAACGAGGCGGCGTATCAGGAGACGCTCGCCAACCTGGTGCGGCGCGAGGTGGAGTGGCTGCACCGCGGGCCGAAAGCGCGGACGACGAAGGCGAAGGCGCGCATCGACAACGCGGAGGCGCTCATCGAGGAGCTGTCGGAGTCGCGCGACCGCGCCCGCACCGCCACCGCCGGCATCGACTTCACGACCTCGGAACGAAAGACGAAGCGGCTCTGGGTGGGCAAGGGCCTGCACAAATCGATGGGCGGCCGCGCGGTGATCGACGGTCTCGATCTCCTTCTCACGCCCGGCAAGCGCCTCGGCGTGGCCGGTCCGAACGGCTCCGGCAAGACGACGCTGCTGCGGATCATCGCCGGCGAGCTCGAGCCGGACGCCGGGACGATTCAAACCGCCGACCGGCTCCGCGTCGTGTACTTCGAGCAGAACCGCGAGAGCCTCGATCCGTCGCTGACGCTCAAGCGCGCTTTGGCGCCCGAGGGGGATCAGGTCATCTATCGCGACCGCCCGCTGCACGTTGCCTCGTGGGCGAAGCGCTTTCTCTTTCGTCCCGAGCAGCTCGAAACGTCGGTGTCGAAGCTCTCCGGCGGCGAGAAAGCGCGCATCGTGCTCGCGCGGCTGATGCTGCGGCCGGCCGATCTCCTCGTGCTCGATGAGCCGACGAACGACCTCGACATCCCCACGCTGGAGGTGCTCGAGGAGTCGCTCCTGGAGTTTCCGGGCGCGCTGGTGCTCGTCACGCACGACCGGTATTTGATGGATCGCGTGGCGACGGAGCGGCTGGAGCTGACGGGAAGCGTGCGCCCCTCATCCGCCGCTTCGCGGCACCTTCTCCCCGCGGGCGGGGAGAAGGGACTGAAGAAGAAGCTCACGTACCTCGAGCAGCGCGAATACGAGGGAATGGAGCAAAGCGTCGAAGACGCCGAAGCGAGTCTCGCCGAGGCGCGCCGCCGCGCGGAGGATCCGTCGATCGCCTCCGACGCGGCAGCGCTTCAGGCGCGCTTCACCGAGCTCGCGGCCGCGCAGGCCGAGGTCGATCGGCTGTATGCGCGGTGGGGCGAGCTCGAAGCGAAGCTCACTGGTTGACTCGCGACTTCTCCGAGGGTGGTTGTTTCAGCCCCCGCTCGATCAGCAGCGGCTCCACGCTCGGCTCGTGACCGGAGAACGCGCGGTACATCTCCGCCGCCGGCATCGTGCCGCCGCGGGAGAGCACCATGTCGCGGAAGCGCTGGCCGTTCTCGCGGGTCATCCCGCCGTGCGACTTGAACCAGTAGTAGGCGTCGTCGTCGATTACCTCGCTCCAGAGATACGCGTAGTAGCCGGCCGAGTAGCCGCCGTTCCAGATGTGCGAGAAGTACGTCGTGTGGTAGCGCGGCGGCACCTGGGCCATGTCGATCTTGTAGCCCTTCAGCGCCGCCTTCTCGAACGCCATCGCGTCGGGCACCATCGGCGCGTCGGACGGCCGCGTGTGCCAGGCGAAGTCGAGGAGCGCCGCGGAGAGGTACTCCGTCAGCGCGTAGCCCTGGTCGAACGTGCGCGAGCGCTTGATCTTGTCGACCAGCTCCTGCGGCATCGGCGCGCCGGTCTGGTAGTGCTTCGCGTAATTGGCGAAGACCTTCGGCTCGAGCGCCCAATGCTCGTTGAACTGCGACGGCATCTCCACGAAGTCGCGCGGCGTGGCGGTGCCGGCGAACGTCGGGTACTTGACGTTCGAGAACATCGCGTGCAGCGCGTGGCCGAACTCGTGGAACGTCGTCGTCACGTCGTCGAACGTGAGGAGCGACGGATGGCCGGGCGCCGGCTTCTGGTAGTTCGCAACGTTGTAAACGACCGGATGCGTGCCGAGGAGGCCGGACTGATCGACGAACGTGTCCTCCCAGGCGCCGCCGCTCTTCGAGGGGCGCGCGTAGTAGTCGGCGTACCAAATCGCCAGCGGCTGGCCGTCGGCGTCGAGCACGTCGTAGACCTTGACGTCGGGGTGATAGACCGGCAGGTCGTGCCGCTCCTTGAACGTGATGCCGTACATCTCGTGCGCGGCGAAAAACACGCCGTCCTGGAGCACGTGATCGAGCGAGAAGTACGGTTTGACCTGATCCTCGTCGAGCGCGTAGTCGCGCTTGCGCACCTTCTCGGCGTAATACTGCCAATCGGCGGCGGTGAGCGTCTGCGGGTCGAGCTTCTGCATCCGCGCGGCGTCGCGGCGCGCCTGCGCCGTCGCGCCGGAGACGAGGTCGGTGAGGAGCTTGATGGCGTTCTGCGGCGTCTTGGCCATCTGGTCGTCGAGCACGTACGCGGCCCAGTTCGGAAACCCGAGGAGCTTCGCGCGCTCGGCGCGGATCTTGGCGATGCGGACGACGATGCCGCGCGTGTCGTTCGGGCCGCCGTGGTGGCCGCGCGCTTCCGACGCCGCGAGGAGCTTCTTGCGCAGCTCGCGGTTCGCGAGCGACGTGGCCGACGGCTGCTGCGTGGTGTTGCGGATCGTCAGGAGCCACTTGCCCGGCTTCCCCGCCTCCTTCGCCGCCTCCGCTGCCGCGGCGATGTCGGCTTCGCTAAAGCCGGCGAGGTCCTTCACGTCGTCGACCCAGACGGCCGAGGCGTTCGTGTCGCCGAGGACGCGGTCGTGGAACTGCGTCTGCAGCTTCGACTCCTCCTGGTTGAGCGCGCGGAGCTTCGTCTTGTCCGCCTCGGACAGCAGCGCGCCGGAGCGGACGAAGTTGCGGTAGTAGCGCTCGAGGAGGCGCTTCGACTCGGCGTCGAGGCCGCTCGACTCGCGCGCGTCGTAGAGCGCTTTGACGCGGGCGAAGAGCTTGGGATTGAGATTGATGGCGTCGCCGTGCGCGGCGAGCTTCGGCGCTTCTTCCCCTTCGAGCTTCTGCAGCGTGTCGTTCGTGTTCGACTGCGTCAGGGCGAAGAAGACTTTGGCGCTGCGCGTGAGCAGCGCTCCGCTCCGCTCCATCGCCTCGATGGTGTTCCCGAACGTCGGCGCCTCGGGGTTGTTCGCGATCGACTCGATCTCCGCGAGCTGCTGGCGCATCCCTTCCTCGAGGGCGGGCTTGTAGTCGCTGTCCTTGATCTTGTCGAAGGGCGGCGCCTGGAAGGGGAGGGGACTCGGCGCGAAGAATGGATTCGTTTGTGCCGTCGCCGTGACCGCACTAAACATGAGAATTGTGATAAATCGCAAGCGATCAAATGAGAGAGAAATCATCGATGTCCTTTCGCCGCTTCGCCGGCTTTCTCTTTTTGCTGTTGCCGATTTTGTCGTATGCAGCAGTCGATCCCGCTCACTTCCAGGATCTGCGCTGGCGCCTGATCGGGCCGTTCCGCGGCGGCCGCGTGCTGGCCGTGACCGGGGTGCCGGGCGAGCCGCAGCACTTTTACTTCGGCAGCGTGAACGGCGGAGTGTGGGAGACGATCGACGCCGGGCGCACCTGGCAGCCGATCTTCGACGGGCAGCCGGTCGGCTCGATCGGGGCGATCGCCGTGGCGCCGTCGGACGCGAACGTCATCTACGTCGGCAGCGGCGAGGCGGACATGCGCTCCGACATCGCCCAGGGCGACGGGATGTACAAGTCGGCGGACCGCGGCCGGACGTGGACGCACGTCGGCCTCACCGACTCCCAGCAGATCGGCCGCGTCGTCGTGCATCCGGCCGACGCGAACGTCGTCTTCGTGGCAGCGCTCGGGCATCCGTACGGGCCCAATACGGAGCGCGGCGTGTTTCGTTCGAAGGACGGCGGGAAGTCGTGGCAGAAAGTTTTGGGGCCCGACGAGAACACCGGCGCGGTTGACCTGGCGCTGGAGCCGGGAAATCCGAACGTGGTCTACGCGTCGCTGTGGGCGACGCGGCGGACGCCGTGGAGCGTCTATCCGCCGTCGACCGGCCCGGGCGGCGGGATTTTCAAGTCGACGGACGGCGGCGACCACTGGAGTGCGCTCACGAACGGACTGCCGAAGAAGCCGGGGCGGATCGGGCTCGCGGTCGCGCCGTCGCAGCCGCAACGCGTGTACGCGATTGTTGATGCCGAGGAGGGCGGCGGGATGTACCGCTCGGACGACGCGGGGGCGACGTGGACGAAGACGAGCGCTGACGCGCGGGTCTGGTCGCGCGGCTGGTACTTCGGCGGCGTCACGGTGGAGCCGAAGAACGCCGACGCCGTCTACTCCATCAACATCAATGTCTACCGCTCGGACGACGGCGGGAAGAACTTCGCGGTGATCAAAGGGGCGCCGGGCGGCGACGACTATCATCAGCTCTGGATCGATCCTCAATCCCCCGAGCGCCGCATCTTAGGCGTCGATCAGGGGTGCGTGGTCTCGGTCGACGGTGGGAAGACGTGGAGCTCCTGGTACAACCAGCCGACCGGGCAGTTCTATCACGTCGTCACCGACAACCGCTTTCCGTACTGGGTCTACGGCGCGCAGCAGGATTCCGGCGCCGCCGGCATTCCGAGCCGGACGAATACGATCGACGGGATCAATCTGATGCAGTTCCGCGAGATCACGGCGGGCGGCGAGAGCGACAACGTGGCGCCCGATCCGAAGGACCCGGCGATCATCTATGGCGGCCGCGTCGACCGCCTCGACACGCGCACGATGCAGACGCAGTCGGTCGATCCGACGCTGGCGTACCCGAACGTCGACCGGCACACGTGGACGCTGCCGCTGGTCTTTTCGTATCGCGATCCGCGCGTTCTCTACTTCGCGAATCAGCGCCTCTTCCGCACGGAGGACGGCGGCATGCACTGGACGGTGATCAGCCCCGATCTCACGCGCGATCCGTCGCCGATTCCATCGAATCTCGACGCCGCGACGGCGGCGCTGACGACGGCGCCGCGCATGGGGGTGATCTACGCGATCGCGCCGTCGCGCACGACAAATCGCGACCTTTGGGTTGGCACGGACGACGGGCAAGTCTGGCGCACGCTCGACGAAGGGGCGCACTGGACGAACATAACGCCGCCCGCGCTCACGGCGTGGTCGAAGGTGGGGATCATCGAGACGTCGCACTTCGAGGCGGAGACGGCGTACGTGGCGGTCGATCGCCATCGTCTCGACGACTTCAAGCCGTATGTCTACCGCACGCACGACGGCGGGAAGACGTGGCAGCTGATCGCCAGCGGATTGACGTCGTTCGTGAATGTCGTGCGCGAGGACAGCGTGCGCAGCGGGCTGCTCTACGCCGGCACGGAGAAGGGCCTCGCTGTGTCGTTCGACGATGGCGATCACTGGCAGCCGTTGCAGCAGAATCTGCCGGTGACGTCGGTGCGCGACATCGAGGTGCACGGCAACGATCTCGTGATCGCCACGCACGGCCGCGGCTTCTGGATCATGGACGACGTGACGCCGCTGCGCCACTCGCCGCCGCCGACCGGCGCCGACATGTTCCCTCCCGCGCCCGCGGTGCGCTACCGCGCCGCCGGCTTCACCGGCACGCCGATGCCGAAGGATGAGCCGATGGCGCCAAATCCGCCGTTCGGCGCGAACATCGATTACGTGCTGAACGCGCCGGCGGCGCTGGTGGTGCTGGAGATCATGGATTCGTCAGGTGCGGTGGTCCGCCATTGGTCGAGCGACGAGAAGCCAACGCAGGTGAATGCGGCGAAGCTGACGATCGCGCCGGAGTGGGTGACGCCGCCGCAGACGCTGAGCAACGCGCCGGGGCATCACCGCTTCGTCTGGTCATTGCGTTACGCGAATCCGACGGGGCTCGAGGGGCGCCGCGGCGGCGAAGGGATCTGGGCGCCGCCCGGGCAGTACCGCGCGTCGCTGACGGTGGACGGGCGGAACATCGTGGTGCCGTTCGAGGTGGTGCCCGACCCGCGCGTCAACTTGCCGGCCACTGCGTACGCCGAGGAGTTCCAGCTGGCGCGCGAGATCGAGGCGGAGCGCGAGAAGCTCGCCGTGGCTTTGAAGGACGCGGGGGCGCAGATCCCGAAGCTGGAAGGGGAGCGCCGCACGCGCGCGATCGAGATCTCCGGCGTCGACCCCGCGACGGCGGAGGCGTGGTGGCTCTTCCCGAAGTCGACGGCGACGCTCCGCTTCGCCGCCGACAAGCTAGCCGCGCTGCAGAGCGCAGTGGACGGCGCCGACGCCGCGCCGAGCACCGACGCCCGCGCGTCGTTCGCGCAGCTGAAGGCGATGGCGGAGGAGGCGCTGGGGCGGTGGGGGGCGTTCACGAAGCCGTAATCGCTTCTGCCCACGGAATTCAGAAACCTAGAATGCGAATGCAGAATTGAGAAACGGGGAGTACCGCGCCGACAGTCTCCCATTTCTTAATTCTGCATTCGCATTCTAAGTTTCTAATTTTCCGTGGCCTGCCGCCTCGTTCTCCTCTTCCTTCTTCTTCTGCTCCTCGACCATCCTCTGCAGCTCGCGGTACAGCCGCGTCGACTTCCGCACCCTCCAGATGTTGTACGACGTCCAGGCGATGATCAGCGCGAACGACACGGCGAGGAAGACGATGGTGCCGCCGTCCATCTACTTCTTCCGCGAATTCCAGGCCAGGCTCGGCGCGAACGCCTCCGGCTTGCCGGCCGGCGCGATGTCCACCTTCGCCGCCAGCACGCCGTTCGCGCCGAGGGTGTAAGTGAGGCGGGCGCGGTTCACGCCGGGCATGGCGTCGCTCGTCAGCGTCACGGTGTTCTTCCCCGGCGTCGTCACCTCGTAGCCAACCACGTAGCCGCTGCTGTCGTAGTACGCGGCGCGCAGGTGATCGCCGTACGGAAAGATCACCAGGAGGTCCTCGTGCTTCGTCGTCTTGCCGCCCGCCGCCGGGATCATCGCCCAGCTCTTGCGGAGAATCACGTGGCTGTCGAGCGCGCGCTCGAACGTGGCCGAGCCGCTGCCGCCGTCGGCGTTCCACGTGCCGAGGAGGAAGGCCAGGCGGTTGAGATCGGGCGCGGCAGCGTGAAGCGGGAGGGTCGCGAACAGGAGCAGAGCGAGGAGCATCCGTCGAGTCATTGGGCACCTCCTTCGATCATCTTACGCCGCACCGCGGCGGCGAAGGCGTCGACGTCGTCCGCCGTCGTGGTCCAGCCGGTCACGAGGCGGTAGACGTCGTCGCCGAAAATCGGCCACTCGGCGAATTGGAAGCCGTCGCCGCGCAGCGCATCGGCGACAGCCGTAGGGAAGCGGACGAAGACGATGTTCACGTCAACGCGGCGGACGATCTCGACGTGCGGCGCGATCCCCTCGGCCAGCCGCGCCGCCATGAGGTTCGCGTGGCGCGCGTGGCGCAGCCACATCCCATCCGTGAAGTACGCCTCGAGCTGCGCGGAGAGGAAGCGCATCTTCGACGGGCGATGCCCGCCGCGGTGGATGCGGACCGATAGCTCGTTCGCGAGCTCCTTGCGAAAGAGGGCGATGACGTCGGCCGACATCGCGCCGTTCTTCGTCGCGCCGAAGGCGAGCGCGTCGACGCCGGCGCGCCAGGCCATCTCCGCCGGCTCCGCGCCCGTGGCGGCAACGGCGTTGGCGAAGCGCGCGCCGTCCATCTGCACGCGGAGGTTCGCCGACCGCGCGAGCTCGCCCAAGGCGTTGAGCTCGTCGACGGAGTAGACCGTCCCCGCCTCCGTCGCGTTCGTGATGCTGAGGCAGGCCGGCACGGCCACGTCGCTCTTCCGCGTCGCCGCCAGCGCCGCGGCGACCGCCGCGGGATCGAGCTTGCCGTCCGCGCCGTCGATCGGCACGAGCTTCGCGCCGCCGCTCATGAACGTGGCCGCGCCGAGCTCTTCGCGCTCGATGTGCGCGTGGGCGTGGCAGAAGACCGCGCCCCACGGCGCGGTGAGCGCCGCGATGGAGAGGGCGTTGCCGGCGATGCCGCTCACGATCGGGCAGACTTCGACGTCGGTCTCGAAGATCTCGCAGCACTGCCGCCGCACGCGCGCGGTGATGTCGTCGCCGCCGTACGAAGTCATGGAGCCGGCGTTGGCGCGGACGATCGCGTCGAGGATCTCCGGCGACGCGGGGAGGGTGTTGTCGGAACGGAAATCTTTCATCGCGTGGACTGTACAATGCCGCGTCCTTCATGTGCGGCGTGATCGGCTTCATCAGCGAAGCGCACCGCGATGACCTCGGCGTCGTCGCCGCGGAGCTCCTCAAGACCCTCGAGTACCGCGGCTACGACTCCACCGGCGCGGCCGTGCAGGACTCCGGCGAGTCGATCGTCCTGCGCAAGGGCGTCGGCGCGCCGTCGGTGATGGTCGAGAAGCTCGGCATCGTCGGTCTGGCTGGCTCGATCCTCTGCGGCCAAGTGCGCTGGGCGACGTTCGGCTCTGTCGACGACCTGAATGCCCAGCCGCACGAGGTGCGCTGCAAGACGCACATCTACGGCGCGCACAACGGCAACGTCACGAACTGCGACGACCTCAAAGCGTGGCTGACGGCGGAGGGCCACGACGTCGTCTCCGACAACGACGGCGAGATGCTGGTGCACACGGTCGAGCACGAGTTCTCGATCGCTTTGCGCGACGATGACGACCGCTGCGCCGCGATGCGCAGCGCGATCGTGAAGGCGGGGGCGCGGCTGAAGGGCTCGTACGCCGCGGTCGTGGTCGATCCGGTGTCGCGCACGGTGTGGGCGATCAAGCAGGGCTCGAGCCTCTACTTCGGCCTCGGTGACGGCTTCGCTATCGCGTCGTCGGATCTCTCCTCGGTTTTGAAGCTGACGCAGACGCTCGTGCCGATGTCCGAAGGCGAGTTCGCCGAGTACACGGCGGCGTCGCACGCGCTCTACCGCGTCCGCGACGGCGCAGCGGTCGAGCGCGCGCCGGTGCGCAGCACGCTGCAGGCGAAGGACGCGGAGCTCCTGCCGCAGTTCCGCACGTTCATGGAGCAGGAGATCGACGCTCAGGAGGAGACGTGCCGGCGCATCGCCGCGCTGTTCGAGCCGGGAAGCGAGTTTCTGGCGTCGGCCGACGCGGTGCTCGACGCATTCCGCCACGCGCTCGAGCACAACGGCCGCGTCTTCTTCGTCTGCTGCGGCAGCTCGTATCACGCGGCGCTCGGCGGCGCGGTCTTTTTCAACGAGCTCGCGCACGCGGAGATCGTTCCGGTGCTGCCGGGCGACTTCCGCGGCCGCTTCGCCGCGTCGCTGCGGCCGAACGACGTCGTCGTCGCGGTGAGCCAAAGCGGCGAGACGAAGGACCTCATCGACGTGATGAACCACGTCATCGCCACGGGGCTGCCGATCCGCCGCATCGGCATCGTGAACAACGTGTCGTCGACATTGGGACAGGAGAAGTGCGACACGGTGCTGCCGCTGCGCTGCGGTCTGGAGATCGCCGTGCCGGCGACGAAGAGCTACATCAATCAACTGGCGATGATGTACGGCCTGGCGGCGCGCCTCGGCGGCGGCGCGGTCTCGCTCTCCGCGCTGCCGGCGCTGATCCGCGAGACGCTGACGACGACCACAGCTGCGGTCGACGACGCCGCGCGCCTGCTCTACCTCAAGCCGAGCATGCACATCCTCGCCACACGTCTCCTCGCCGTGGCGAAGGAAGGGGCACTGAAGATCCGCGAGGTGGTGCTGAATCACACCGAAGGCTACGAGGCCTCGGAGTTCAAGCACGGCCCGAATACGATCCTCGGCGTCAATAC
The DNA here is from genome assembly GCA_035276475.1 of Thermoanaerobaculia bacterium. GTDB lineage: Bacteria > Acidobacteriota > Thermoanaerobaculia > Gp7-AA8 > Gp7-AA8 > DATDFB01. Next base: position 31,608 of record DATELQ010000062.1, read on the forward strand.
GGTCTTCGGCATCGACGCCGTGCTCCGCTACGCCGAGTCGCGCGACTTCGCCAGCCTGTACGAGGACTATCCGTTGATTTTCGTCACCGGCCCCGACCCGACCGACGTTGACCTGACGGTCTCGCAGATCAACACGCACAAGATCCGCGGCGCGACGTGCGTGATGATCGCCGAGGAGAACGTGGCGCTGCGGCAGGCCATCGGGAAGGCGCCGGCGGGCAATCCCTCGTACCAATCCTCATACATCACGCTGCCGGCAACGGGCGACAACCTGATGACGCTGTTCACCGCGACGGTGGTGCTGCAGCGCCTGGCACTGCGGATGTCGGAGATGAAGGCGGAATACCTTGACAAGCTCGGCTTCAAGGAGCACGGCGTGCACCCGGATGTGCCCAAGAACGTGAGCAAGTCGATCACGGTCGATTGAGGCATTTCCATTGCAATTCCCTACCCTTGAAAGGAGAACTTTCAATGGCAGGCAAACGAGAGCTGATCGAGCCGCACAAGGGCGACAAACGCTACGTGCGGCGGGACGCGCAGGGACGCTTCAGCGAGGTTGAGGACGTCGGCCGCTCGCTCGCGCAGGACCGGCGGCGCCAGGCGAAGTCGACGTCGAAGCCGGGCTACGGCGACCGCGGCGACCGCAAGCGGTAACGGTTTTCTTTTCGGCAATCGCGTGTCTCATCCAGCCAGGAGGCTGCGATGAGAAAAAGTTTGATGACGGCAATGGCGCTCGCGCTCGTTTGCGCGAGCGCTTCCGCGTCGATGGAGGTGCTGGTCGAAGGGACGCCCGCCCCCCAGTACCACCACAACGGCACTGTCTATATCGAGGCGCTGCGCGGACGCGACTTCTCGATCCGCATCTCGAATCCGACACCGTACCGCGTGGCGGTGGCGCTGTCGGTCGACGGCTTGAATACGATCGACGCGCGGCACACGAGCGCTTGGAGCACGCGCAAGTGGGTGCTCGACCCGTGGGAGACGACGGTGATCTCCGGCTGGCAGGTGGACATGGGGACGGCGCGCCGCTTCTTCTTCACCGGCGAGCGCAGTTCCTACGGCACCGCGCTCGGCCAGACGCAGAACCTCGGCGCGATCGAAGCGGTGTTCTACCGCGAGCGCACACGCCGCCGCGAAATGTCGAAGATGGCGCCGCCCCCGCCCCCGAACGCCGGCTCCTCTGCCGCGCCGAGGGAGGTGGAGGCGAATAAGGGCTACGCGGACGATGAATACGCCGCGACCGGCATGGGCGACCGCGACCGCCACGAGGTCGAGGCGGTGGACATCGATCTCGACCCGACGCCGATCGACACCGCCCGCATCCGCTACGAGTTCCGCCCGCAGCTGGTGAAGTTGGGCGTGCTGCTGGAGCCGTCGCCGCTGGAGCGCCGGGAGGGGGCGCGGGGGTTCTGCCCGGAGCCGCGGTGAGGGCGTGTAGGATCTGAGGGTGGCTGACGCGCCCTCAGATCCGCTCGCGTTCATTCAGCGGTGCGTGCGTGAGCGGAAGATATTCTGGACGTATCACGTGAATATGCGGCTGGAGCGCCGCCACATATCGCGGCGCGAAATCCTCGAAGCTGTCGGTTCGTACGAGATCATCGAAGACTATCCGGACGACAAGTACCTTCCGAGTTACCTGATTCTCGCTGCCGAAGCATTTCATGTGCTTTTCGCGACCGATGTCGCGGACGATAATGTTCGGGTGGTAACAGCGTACCGACCCGATGCCAGCGAATGGCAGGCGGACCTCCGAACGAGGAGAGTGCACTGATGAAATGCCGTGTCTGCGGCTCCGAACTGCGTGCGATTCAGACGAATCTGCCGTTCAAGATTTCCGAGCGCACGATCGTGATCGTCAAAGATCTGCCGGTTCTGCAGTGCGAGCGATGCTCCGAGTACTCGATGGATGATCCGACGTTCGCGCGCGTGGAAGAGATGCTCGCGCGCGTCGACAAAGACGCGGAGCTGGAGATCGTTCCCTTCGCTGCGTGATGTGAAGTGCGGCGGCATGGCCGCCGCACTCCACATTCAATTACTGTTTCGGGCCGATCGTCGGGCCGTCACCCACTACAAAGTACCCCGCCGGAACGCCGCTCGCCTGACATTGCGTCGCCGCGGCTGCCGCAGCGGCGTTCACTGCGTTGATATCCGCCGCGCTCTTCGGCACGACGACCGGGACGCAGCGGCGGGTGGTGTTCAGCGACGGGTCCGTCGCCGTCACCACGATCAGGTAGACGCGGCCGTTGGCGGTGGCGTTGCGCTCGGCGCGGAGGCGCAGCGAGCCGGCGGCGTCGGGCGACTGGTCGCCGTTCGCTGTCGTCACGTCGTCCTCGTTGCTGAAGACGCCCGCGAAGGCGACGCTCGCGGAGCCGCTGTTGTCCGTGGCGCTGAACCTCAGGCCGACGTCGACTAGGTCGTGGTTCGGGGGCCAGAGCAGACCGGTCGTCACCGACGCGGTGAGCGCGGGCGGCTCGGTGTCGCGGACGGTGATCGTCACCGTCGCCGCGGGGGAGTCGACCGTGCTGTCGTTCGCTTGGTACGTGAACGTGTCGGTGCCGGTGAAGTGCAGGTTCGGCGTGTAGGTGAAGCCGCCGTTCGCACTGCCCGACACCGTCCCGTGCGCTGCCACCGTGTAGTGCACCGCCGTCAGGGCGTCGCCGTCGACGTCGCTGTCGTTCGCCAGCACGCCGGGCGCCGCGATCGTCAGCGTCGTGTCCTGATCCATCGCATACGCGTCGGCGTGCGCTACCGGCGGATCGTTCACGTTCGTGACTGTTACGTGCACGGTGGCCGAGGCTGTGCCGCCGTTGCCGTCGCTGATCGTGTAGGTGAAGGTGTCGGTGCCGAAGAAATCGTGCGCCGGCGTGTAGCTGACGGACGACGCGCTGAACGTGACCGAGCCGTGCGCTCCCTGCGTCACCGCCGTGACCGTGAGCGTGTCGCCGTCGACGTCGCTGTCATTCGCCAGCACGTTCACCGCATTCGCGCCGCTGTCCTCGGCAATGGTCGTCGAGTCGTCGGCCGCGCTCGGCGGATCTTCGACGTTCAACACCGTCACGCTCACAGTTGCTGTGTCGGTGCCGCTGTGGCCGTCGTCGATCGTGTACGTGAAGGAGTCGCTGCCAAAGAAATTCGGATTCGGCGTGTAGCTCACGGACGACGCGCTGAACGTCACGGAGCCGTGCGTGCCCTGCGTCACCGCGGTGATCGTCAGCGTGTCGGCGTTCGCGTCGGTATCGTTTGCGAGCACGTTGATCGCGTTCGCGCCGCTGTCCTCCGTCACCGTGGCGGTGTCGTCGACCGCGTCGGGCGGCGAGTTGCTGCACGCCACCTGCCCCTCGAACGCGCCGACGTCAGCGCCGTCGCCGCCCGTCGCGTTCGCAATCGTGGCGTCGTCGCACGGCCGGGTCAGGCCGCGCTGGTCGGTGGTCTCGCCGCTGCTGTTGCCCTGGTCGATGGCGATGCTGCCGGCGAGGAGCGCGTGCGTCGGCGTCGTGCCGCCGTTGTTCTGCAGCGGCCCCAGGGCGACGGAGGCGTCGCTGACGCCGAGCTGGTCGGCCATCGACGCGGCCATCGAGCCGGTACCAAGCGCGCCGACGACGTTGTAGCCGTTGCTCGTGATCGTGCCGTCGACGTTCGGCGCCGACGTGCCGCTGTTGCCGGCTACGATGCTGTTGCGCAGCGTGATCGTGCCGCCGGCGTTCTTCACCGCGCCGCCGCTGTTCGCCGTGATCGTGCTGTTCTTGATGTTGACGGTGCTGCTGCCGTCGGCGAGCACGGCGCCGGCCGACGTCGTGGCCGTGTTGCCGCTGATCGTCGAGCTGACGATGTTGACGGTCGCGCCGTTCGTCGCGTAGATGGCCGCGCCGCTCACCGCGTGCGAGCCGGAGATCGTGCAGTTGATGAGGTTCAGCGTGGCGTGGTTGACGAGGATCGCGCCGCCGCTGCCCGACACGGAGCCGTGGATGATGTTGAGGTTTTGCAGCGTGACGACGACGCCCGCCGCACCGGCGGGATTGATGTGGAAGATGCGGTCGAGCGACGCCGCGTCGATGGTCATGCCGGTGTCGGGGCCGACGATCGTCAGCGACTGGGTGATGTCCATGTCGCCGGTGGTGTTGCCGTCCTCGCCGGCGCCGGGAAGCTCGAAGGTGATGGTGTTGAAGTAGGTGAGGAAGCTGATGGAGTCGGCGCCGCTGCCGGCGGCGCACTGCGGGTACGGCGCGCTGTCGGCGTTGGCGTTGCCGATGGCTTTGCGCAGCGTGCAGTGGTTGACATCGGGGCGTTCAGGCGGGCCGAAGAGTGTGTCCTGAGGACCTTCGACTTGAAGGTCCGTGGCGAAGAGTGCTGGCGCGATGACCAGGAACAGGGCTATGGCAAGACCCGAGAGAGAGCGGTTCGGGCGCATCAAGGTTCCTCCTCCGAGGCCGCCAAAGTTATGTTCGGTTGCGCAGAGCTTCTGTGACCTGCCGCACGATTTCGGCCGGATCTTCTCCCACAGCCTCGGCGATCTGCACGAGCTCGATGACGTCGAGCCGGCGCGTGCCGCTCTCGATCTTGGAGAGGTACGACGCGGGCACGCCGAGGCGCGCGGCGAGGTCGGACTGCTTGACGCCGGCGCGCTCGCGGACGCGCGTGAGGACGTCGCCCAAGATGCGCAGCTCGGCGGCGAGCTTGGTCTTGGTGGAGACGCGGTCGCTGCCGCCGTGGCGCGCGGGCATGCGCGTTAGTATGATGCGCGACCCATGCGCTTCGACATTCTTTCCCGCAGTGAGAGTGGCTTGACGTACGTCCGCGAGCGGCGGAGCGGCATCGTCCGCTCGCTGACCGAGGAGGAGCTGCACGACTTCGAAGACCCGAAGCCGTGCGAGGAGTGCGGCGAGCAGTTCGGCTGCGATCACTACAACTGCGCCGGCGAGCGGCTGCTCGAGGACGTGGAGATCGACGAGGTGGTGCCGGCGGAGTGGCGCGCGCTGGCCCGCGGCGAGGGGCTGAGCCGCAACGACGTGGCGCGGCTCGTGACGATCCAGCGGACGTCGGAGGGGACGCACCAGGTCGCGCCGGACGCGGCCTCGGACATGCGGACGATGGAGCTGGCGCTGCTGCTGGACGAGACGCTGCTCGCGCCGTGACGTTGATGCTGACGCATCGCATCGACGGCGACGGCCCTCCGCTGCTGCTGCTCAACGGCGGGTTGATGTCGATGGCGGCGTGGCAGCCGTACGCGGACGCGCTGTCGCCGCGGTATCGCGTGATCCGCTGCGATTTTCGCGGGCAGATGTTGACGCCGGGACCGCCGTTCGCGTCGTCGTGGGAGGAGCATGCCGCTGACGTGGTGTCGCTGCTCGATGCGTTGTCGGTCGAGCGTGCGTACGTCGTCGGCGTGTCGTTCGGCGCCGAGGTGGCGATGCTGCTCGCGGCTGCGTATCCGTCGCGAGTCTCGCGCCTGGCGGTGATCTCCGCGACCGATTACACGACGGAGGCGATGCGCACCGACGCGGCGGCAGGGTGGGGGCGGGTGAAGGACGATCCGGCAGAGCTGTTCCGGCACGTAGCGCGGAAGACGTGGAGCGCGGCGTGGCTGGCCGCGCAGCCGCCGGATTTCATCGAGTCGCGCGCGCGGCAGATGTCCACGCTGCCGCCGCAGTTCTTTGCTGGGGCGGAGGCGATCATCCGGCTGCTCGATACGCTGGATTTGCGGGCGCAACTGCCGCGCATCATGGCGCCGACTCTGGTGGTCGGCGGCGCGAACGATGCGGTATTTCCGGTCGAGCATTCGCGTGCGATCGCGGCGGCGATTCCGGGGGCGCGGTTGGAGGTCTTCGAGGACGTGGGACATGGGCTGGTGTTCGAATGTTCGGAGCGGGTGATCGCGTTGTTGACCGAGGTATGATTTCAGCCATGGGAATCATGAAGACCACGACGATTGGTGACGGCGGAACGATCACGATTCCCGAGGAACTGCTGGTAGAGGCGGGGTTCGAGCCGGGCATGCCATTGGAGATCACGGCTTACGACGGTCGTATCGAGATCGAGCCGGCAAGTCCGGGCATGCGTATCGAAATGCGTGGACGCGTGGCGGTGCTCGTCCCAATCGAGCCCATCGAAGGTCAACCTCCGCCTGATGTTGATCAAATCATCGAGGAGCTGCGCGAGGAGCGGATGAACGAGATCCTCGGACGAGATCCCACAGCAAAGAATGATCGTCGCCGTTGATACAAACGTCATCATTACTGCCTACGCTTGGTGGGATGGCCGGCAAGACGCTGCAGTCCGCGCGATCAACCGGTTTGTCGACGAAAAAACATTGATCGTTCCGGTACACGCACTGATGGAAAGCTACTCAGTGCTGACGAGCCTACCGCGAGAATATCGGGCAACTCCGGCGGAGGCATTTCGCGCTCTTCAGATCACGTTCGCGAATGTGCCCGTCGCGGGTCTCTCGTCGGACGACTTCTGGCCGCTGCTCAAAACGTTGGTTAACCGCGACATCTCCGGCGGCCGAATTTACGACGCCGCGATCGCGCACGTCGCGCGTGAAGCAGGCGCCGAAGCCATCCTCACATTCAACGCTCGGCATTTCTGGGGCGAAGGTCTTCAGGTCCTCACCCCATGATCCCCCGCCTCCAACGCTTCTTCGCGCAGCTCATCAGCGAGACCTCCGGCCTCGCGTTGGAGGACACGCTCGCTCTGGCGCGGCAGTCGCCGCAGCTCTCGGATGAGCCGGACCTCGGGGCGTGCATCGCGGAGTTCCACGACCTCCTGGGCAAGTTCCGGCTGCAGCAAGCGCCGATCGAGAAGCTGCTCGATCATCCGGTGTCGAACGCACTCGAAGCGTTCTTCCGCGCCTTTCCGATTCCGTTTCACGACGAGCACATTCATCTCACCGGCTCGCTCGATGCGGAGTTCGTCTACCCGCGGCTCGCGGAGCTGCTGGCGGGGCCGCATCGCGCGCTGTATGAGAAGAAAATCCGCGACGTTTACGGCGACGAGGCGCTACCGATTCGGGATGCGGCGGACGTCGACCGGCTCATTCGGCTCAAGGAAGGAGAGCGCTTCGACCGCTACCTCCGCATCCTCTACCTCCCGAAGCTCATCCTCACCTCGCGCGAGGCCCACCGCGACGCCGCCAGGCACATGGCCACGCGCCTCCTGCGCGACGGCAACGTCGGCTCGATCCGGCTCAAGTTCACGCTCTTCCGCGAGACCACCGACCCGGCCGAGCAGATCCCCGGCATCTCCGAGGTCACGCCGGACGATGTCATCCTCGGGCTGACGGAAGGCTTTCGAGAAGTAGAGGGGTTCCGCGTCATCCTCTCGCCGAGCTTCCGCAAAGAGCCCGGCTTCTACGACGCTACGCGCTATCCGTCCAAGCGCGCCAGCTTCGACGATCAGGTCGGGCAGATCATCGACCTCTTGAAGCGCCATCCCGAGCTGCGCGATGTCGTGACCGAGGTCGACACCGTCGGCAACGAGCGCGGGTTCTACCGCAAGGTGCACTTCCAGGAGATGCGCGTCGGCATCCGCAAGCTCCAGGCCTACGGCTTCCGTACGCGCAGCCATCACGGCGAGACGTGGGACACGCTGCGCCAGGGTGTCCAGGCCGTCGACAACGCCATGAACATCTGGCACGTCGACGCCGTCGAGCACGGCCTCAGCATGGGCATCAATCCGAACTTCTACTTCCACAGCCTCCTCCAGCGCGTCCTCGGCGCGAACCGCCGCGGCGAGCCGGTCGAGCCGGGCTCGCGCGAGCACGCCGAGCTCCTCGACATGGACTGGAGCGCCCGCGAGGAGATCCGCGACAAGCTCCTCTCCGGCGCGCCGCTCACGCGCGGCGAGGCCACGCTGGCGACGAAGACGAAGTTCCATCACGCCCGTGAGGTCGAACACTACCAACACGATGTGTTGAACCGCATGATCGACAAGCGGCTCACGCTCGTGTCGCTGCCGTCGTCGAACAAGAAGCTCACCGGCGCGCTGGCCGACTACGCCGATCATCCGTTCTCCTGGTGGGAGAAAAAGGGGCTCCGCCTCGGCGTCGGCACCGACAACGACGTCACGCTCTCCACGTCATTCGTGCGCGAGATGCTCATCCTCCTCTACACTGATCCGACGGAGCTCAAGATCACGAAGCTGCTCATCGTCACCACGGGCGAGTCGCACCGCGCGCACCTCAGCCACCTTTTGTGGCAGATGCGGAAGAGCCATGACGAACATTCTGATCGTCGATGACAACCCCACGTTCCGCGCGCAGGCCGCGCGGATTTGCGAGTCCGAGGGCTTCAGCACCCTCTCGGCGGGATCGCTGTCCGAGCTCGCGGCGCTCTTGCCGACGGCGTCGCCCGACCTCGTCCTCGTCGACATCGAGCTGCCCGAGATTCCGGGCCACCGCCTCGGCGCGCTGATCCGCTCGCGCCGGCCGGTTCCGATCGTGCTCGTGTCGGCGCTCAAAGAAGAAAGTGTGCGACGGTTGTTCGAGGTGTCGGACGCGGACGGCTGGATCTGTAAGCCGCTGACGCGCGAGAAGCTGCTGGGTGCCGTGACGCGGTTCGTGTTGAAGAAAGAGGTGCCGCCGCGGCGAGACGCCGCGGGGCCGGCCGGCGTGGACGCCGGCGCGACTACCGCCGGCAAGAAAGTGCTCCTCGTCGAAGACGACCCCGTCATCGCCGCGCGCATCGAGTTCGCCCTCGGCAAGGACTGCGCGGTGACGATCGTCGAGGACGGCGAGGCGGCGATCCGCCATCTGCTGTCAGAGAACTACGACTGCGTGCTCCTCGACCTGACGCTGGCGCACCTCAGCGGCTTCGACGTGCTGCGGCACATGATCGTGCGCCAGCCGCAGTACCTGAAGTCGACGATCATCATGACCGCGGCGACCGACGAGTCGCTGCAGTTCATCGACCGCAAGACCGTCGCCGCCGTCATGCGCAAGCCATTCGACCTCGGCGACCTGCACGGCGTCGTGATGGCGACCTAGGCAAACAGCGTTTTCTCTTCCTCTTCCTCTCCCTCTTCGTCGAGAAAGTTCGAGACGCCGAGTCCCGCCAGCCGGTAGCGCGCGCTCTCCCCGAACACGAACTTGCCGAGGAGCTCCGTCCCGACGCGCGCGAGCTGCTCGGCGCTTGCGGGCGGCGCTTCGAGAGTCGTGCGCCGCGTGGCCGTCTTGAAGTCGCCGGTGCGCAGCTTCACCGTGATCGTGCGGCCGAGGAGTTTGCGCTCGGTGAGGGCGGCGAAGAGCGACTCCGCTTCGTTGCGGATGTAGGCAGCGACTTCATCGAGCGTGATGTCGGTGCGGAACGTGTTCTCGCTCGAGTACGACTTCCGCTCGCGGTTCGGCTCGACCGGGCTCTCGTCGATGCCGCGCGCGAGCTCCCAGAGGCGCGTGCCCCACTTGCCGAAGCGCTCCACGAGCTGCTCTTGCGTGAAGCGCCGGAGGTCGCCGACCGTGGCCACGCCGATGTCTGTCATCACCGCCTCGGTGGCCCTGCCGACGCCGGGGATCTTCCGCACCGGCAGGTCGACGAGAAAACGATCCACCTGATGCGGGCGGATGACGAAGAGGCCGTCGGGCTTCTTCCAGTCGGAGGCGATCTTCGCCAGAAACTTGTTCGGCGCCACGCCGGCCGACGCCGTCAACTGCGTCTCCGCGCGAATCTCCGCGCGGATTGTCTCCGCCGTCTGTGTCGCCGTCGGAATCCCGGTCAGCTCCTGCGTCACGTCGAGGTAGGCCTCGTCGAGCGAGAGCGGCTCGACCAGCGGCGTGTGGCGCTCGAAGATGTCGCGAATCTGCCGCGACACGGCGCGGTACTTGTCGAAGTTCGGGTGGATGAACTCCGCGTCGGGGCAGAGCCGCCGCGCGCGCGTGGCCGGCATGGCGGAGTGCACGCCGAACTTGCGGGCCTCGTACGACGCGGCGCAGACCACGCTGCGCTCGCCCGGCCAGCCGACGATCACCGGCCGGCCGCGCAGCTCCGGGCGGTCGCGCTGCTCGACGGATGCGTAGAATGCATCCATATCGATATGGATGATCTTTCTCACGGCCTAACCACGCCCGCCTTCCTCGTCGATCCCGTCATTGTCGAACGAAACTGCGCGCGCATGCGCGGCAAGGCGCAGCGGTCGGGGACGGCCTTTCGGCCGCACGTGAAGACGCACAAGACGATCGAGATCGCGCGCAAGCAGCACGGCGGCGGCTGGGGGCCGATCACCGTGTCGACCTTGGCGGAGGCGGAGCTCTTCGCGAAGAACGGCTTCCGCGACATCACCTACGCGGTGCCGGTGGCGCCGGAGAAGCTCGCGCGCGTGGCCGCGCTGGCGCAGCAGATCGAACGCCTCAACGTGCTGATCGACAGCGAGGCGGCGCTGCGCGCGATCGAGGAGTTCCACCGCCTGCACGGCACGCGCTTCCACGTCTTTCTGAAGGTCGACTGCGGCTACCACCGCGCCGGCGTCAATCCCGCCGATCCCGACAGCGCGCGCCTGGCCATCGCCATCGCCGAGTCGCCCGCGGTCACGTTTCAGGGCCTCCTGACGCACGCCGGACATTCGTACCACGCCCGCGACGTGGAGGAGATCCGGCGCATCGCCGCCGAGGAGGCGACGTGCCTGACGCGGTTCCGCGCTCTACTCGGCGAAGAGTTCGGCGAGGTCGTGCGCAGCGTCGGCTCGACCCCGACGCTCTCCGTCATCGATGACTTCAGCGGCGCCGACGAAGTGCGCCCCGGCAACTATGTTTTCTACGACGCCTTCCAGGCCGCGGTCGGCGCGTGCACGCCGGCGGACGTGGCAGTGTCGGTGCTGGCCACAGTCGTCGGCTCGTATCCGGAGCGCCAGCATGCGATCGTCGACGCCGGCGCGCTCGCGCTCTCCAAAGACTTGGGGGCCGATCACCTCGACCCGCACGCCGGCTACGGCGTCGTCTGCGACCTCAACCTGCGGCTGCTCCCAGCCAGGCTCGTGGCGCTGTCGCAGGAGCACGGGAAGATCGAGACGAGCGCGCCGCTGCCGGTTGGGACGCGCGTGCGCATCGTGCCGAACCACTCCTGCCTCACCGCGGCGATGTTCGACGTCTACCACGCGGTCGACGGCGGGCGGGTGGTGGGGGAGTGGCGGCCGGCGCGGGGATGGTGATCGGGCGCACAAGTTGCTCCTGAGCTATCCATGGACAGACCGAAAGAACCGCAGAGCTACGGCAGCGGAGGCGACTGGCAGACGGGCAACGTCGACGAGGAAGTGAACCGGCAGAAGGGGCATCCGAGCGCGCAGCACGGCGACTTCTACGAGTCGCGCCGCGATTCCGAGGAGACGCACGAGCATCAGGGAGGCAAGGTCTCGCCGGAGCAGATCGAGGAGAACGCGCAGCCCGGCGGGCAGCCGGACGCCGGCGGGGACGTGCCGCCCCGCAACGTCAGCACGGAGGCGGGCGGCGCGAAGCGCCTGAGTTACTTCCGCGATCGCGACTACAAGCCGTGAGGCCCGTCGCGTGTGATCCAAGTCACGAAATCGACTGCAGAAGCCGCTACCATTCGGTTACAGGTCCTGCGTGCCCATTCACACGCTATCCGCCGGGTTAGCGCGCGATGCTCTTGCACTCGCGACGCTCTTTACCGCCGTCGCCATTTTTCTCTTGGGCGGCGCTGTCATCGCCCGTGGCCGCGCGTCGCTTCTCTCCAGCCTCTTTTTTCTGATGACGTTCGGGGCGAGCGGCTGGCTGGCCTTCGACGCCGGAACGTTCGTCGCCTCTGACGCCGCCCTCGCGCTGGCCTTCTCCCGCGCCGCCCTCGCCTCGGCGTGCATCGTTCCGGCGGCGATGTTCCATTTCGCCGTCGTGTACACGAAGCGCACGAGACGCCTGGGCGGCATCGTCGTCGCCTGTTGGATCTTCTGCGCGGCCGTGGCCGTCGCGGCGCTCTTCACGCCACTCGTCATCCCCGACGTCCACCAATACTCGTGGGGCTTCTACGGCCGCACGACATTGGTTGACCTCGGGTGGATCGTGGTCTTCGCTGCGATCGCCGCCGCCAGCATCCGCCTCATCTCCCGCCTCGTGCACGAGGACGATCCGCTCACCCGCGCCGGCGCGCGCGCCATCGTCGTCGCCTGCATCGCCGGGCTCTTCGCCGCCGTCAACCTTCTGCCGGCGTTCGGCGTCGGCATCGTGCCGCTCGGATTCCTGGCTCTTCTCGCGTTCGTCGGCCTCTCCGCGAACGCGATCTGGCGATACGGCCTGGTGCAGCTCACGCCGCAGTTCGCCGCGGAGCAGGTGCTGGCGACGATGAAGGGCGCCGTGCTGGTCGTCGATCTCGAGGCCAAGATCCGCGTCGCCAACGACGCCGCCTGCTCGATGCTCGGCTACAAGGAAAAAGACCTCGTCGGGCAGCCGTTGAAGACGATCTTCGACGAGGGCGACAAGATCAGCACCGGGAAGCTGCTGCACAGCATGGGGGTGCTGGAGCGGAGCATGGGGTGGCGCGCCGCCGACGGGACGCGCATCGAGGTCTCGGCGACGTCGTCGTTCATCCGCGACCGCGAGGGGACGCCGGTCGGCGTCGTCTACGTCGCCACCGACGTCACGGAGCGCCGCCGCTCCGAGCAGGCCATGCGCGAGAGCGAGCACCGCTACCGCACGCTCTTCGACGGCAATCCGCTGCCGATGTGGATTTACGACTTCGAGACGCTGCAATTCCTCGCCGTCAACGAGGCGGCCACGCGCACGTACGGCTATTCGAAGAGCGAGTTCCTGCGCATGCGCATCACCGACATCCGCCCGGCCGAGGACCTGCCGCGGATGCACGCGCGCCTCACGGAGCTGCGCGAGCGGACGGCGCCGATGCTGTTCCGCCACCGCAAAAAGGACGGGACGATTTTCTGGGTGGAGATCACGTCGTACGAGTTCGTGACCGCGGGCCGCCGCGCGCGCCTGGTGATCTCGGTCGACGTGACCGAGCGCCAGCGCGCCGAGCAGCTGGTGCGCGAGAGCGAGGAGCGCTACCGGAGCCTGGTCGAGCTGTCGCCCGACGCGATCATGCTCCACGCCGACCGCCGCTTCATCTTCCTCAACCAGGCCGCCGTCGAGCTCCTCGGCGCGAACAGCGCGGACGACCTGATCGGCACGTCGATCATCGACCGCGTCCATCCCGACTCGCGCAACATGGTAGCGAGCCGCCTGCGCACGCTCGACGAAGGGCACGACGTGCCGATGGTCGAAGAGCGGTTCATCCGTCTCGACGGCAGCGCGGTGGAGGTCGAGGTCGCGGCGATCTCCTTCGTCTTCAATGGCCGGCCGGCCGTGCAGGTCGTGGCGCGCGACATCTCGCAGCGCAAGCAGATCGAGGAGCGGTATCGGCTGCTCTTCGAGCGCAACCTCGCGGGCGTGTTCCGCACCACGATCGACGGCCGCATTCTCGACTGCAACGACGCGCTGGCGCGCATCTTCGGCTACCGCAACAAGGAAGAGCTGCTGGCGCGCTCGGCGTCGGACGTCTACTTCGACGCCGAGGACCGCGAGAACGTGCTCAATGAGCTGCGCGAGCACGGGTCGCTCACGAACATCGAGACGCGCATGCGCCGCGCCGACGGCAGCGAGTTGTGGGTGCTGGAGAACGTGACGCTGATCGACACGCGCGGGGAGATGGAAGGGACGATCATCGACATCACCGAGCGCAAGACGGCGCAGGAGCAGATCGAGTATCAGGCCTTCCACGACGTGCTCACCGGGCTGCCGAACCGGCGGCTCTTCCGCGACCGCATCGGCGTGGCCCTGGCGCACGCGCGGCGGCAGCGCAGCGGGATCGCCGTGATGTTTCTCGACCTCGATCAGTTCAAGCTGGTGAATGACACGCTCGGACACACGGTGGGCGACGCGCTGCTGCAGGCCATCGCGAATCGGCTCGTCGGCTGCGTGCGCGCCGAGGACACGGTGGCGCGCATGGGGGGCGACGAGTTCACGATCCTCGTGTCGAACACGAGCGACCGCCGCGCCGCCGGCATCGTCGCGCAGAAGGCGCTGGAGACGGTGGCGCAGCCGCTCGACATCGACGGGCACGAGCTCTTCGTCACGACGTCGCTCGGCATCTCGATGTTTCCGGACGACGGCACGGACGCGGAGACGCTGCTCAAGAACGCCGACCGGGCCATGTACCGCGCGAAAGAGGCGGGGCGCAACAATTTCCAGTACTCGACGACGGACGCGTTCGAGACGTCGGTGGGGCGGCTGTCGATCGAAGCGAGCCTGCACCACGCGCTCGAGCGCGAGGAGCTGGTGGTGCACTACCAGCCGATCATCGACCTGGCGTCGCACGACATCGTCGGCGCCGAGGCGCTGGTGCGCTGGAAGCATCCGGACAACGGGCTGATGGGGCCGGACGACTTCATCCACATCGCCGAGGAGTGCGGGCTGATCGTGCCGATGGGAGAGTGGATCCTCCGCACGGCGTGCGCGCAGATGAAGGAGTGGCACGACAGTGGGCACGAGGGGCTGCGCATCGCCGTGAACCTTTCGCCGCGGCAGTTCCAGCAGCGCGAGCTCCCGGCGATGATCGAGCGGGTGCTGCGCGAGACCGGCCTGGCGGCGGCGATGCTCGACATCGAGATCACGGAGTCGGCGGCGATGCAGAACGCCGAGCAGTCGCTGGCCGTGATGCGCAAGCTGAAGGAAATGGGGGTGCGGATCTCGATCGACGACTTCGGCACCGGCTATTCGTCGCTGTCGTACCTGAAGCGCTTCCCGATCGACACGGTGAAGATCGACCAGAATTTCGTGCGCGACCTCGCCCAGTCGGCGAACGACGCCGCGATCGTGACGGCGGTGATCTCGATGGCCCGCGCGCTGAAGCTCGGCGTGATCGCCGAGGGGGTGGAGACGGAGGAGCAGCTCGCGTTCCTCAAACGCGAGCAGTGCGAGACGATCCAGGGGTTTCTGTATAGCAGGCCGGTGCCGGCGGAGGAGTTCGGGGCGGCGCTGCGGGCGATGGCGTAGGGGATACAATCCCGCCCCATGAAAAAGCTTGCAGTCCTATGCTTCGCCGCCTCCATGCTCGCGGCGGCGAAGCCGGTCGTCGACTGGTCCACCGTCGCTCCCGACATCGAGCAGCGCCTCGCCAAGTTCAAGCCGGTCGAGATGCCCTTTACCCGCGAGGGCTACAGTAAGCGCGAGGTGCGGCTCATCAACGAGCTCGTCGCCGCGCTGCGCGACCTCGAGGATATTTACTGGCGGCAGAACAATCCCGACGACATTGCCATCTGGCAGGGACTGGCGGGCGACACGACGGCGCGCGGGAAGGCGCTGCGGCGCTACCTCTGGATCAACGGCAGCCGCTTCGATCAGATCAAAGAGAACGAGCCGTTCATCGGCCATGAGCCGGATCCGCCGGGGCGGCACCTCTACCCGAAAGGCATCACCCGCGACGAGATCGAGGCCTACGTCAAGGACCATCCGAGCGAGAAAGCGAAGATCTACGACGAGCGCACCGTCGTCGAGCTGGTCAGCCGCACTCCGCTGAAGCTGCGCACGGTGCCGTATCACGTCAAGTACAAAAAGTGGCTGGCGTCGGCGGCGGCGCATCTGCGCAACGCCGCGGCCAGCAGCGACGACAAGGCCTTCGCCAAGTTCCTGCGCATGCGCGCCGACGCGCTGCTGAGCGACGACTACTACCCGAGCGATCTCGCCTGGGTGCGCCTGGAGAACCCGAAGTTCGACATCATCTTCGCTCCCTACGAGACCTACCTCGACGATCTCCTCGGCATCAAGACTTCGTACGGCGCGTCACTCCTCATCCGCAACGAGCCGGAGAGCCAGAAGCTCGCCGTCTTTCAAAAGTACGTGCCCGACATCCAGGACGCGCTGCCGCTCGCAGCCGAGGACCGGCCGTCGAAGAAGGGATTCGCGTCGCCGATGGAAGTCATGGACGCGCCGTTCCGCGCCGGCGACCTGCGCCACGGCTACCAGGCCGCGGCCGACAACCTGCCGAACGATCCGCGCATCCACGAGAAGGTCGGCAGCAAGAAGATCTTCTTCAAGAACTACATGGATGCGCGCGTCGACTACGTGATCCTGCCGGTGGCGAAGCTGCTGATGCGCTCTGACCAGGCCGCGCGCGCGTCGGCCGAGGGCTACCTCGCCGCGGTGATGATGCACGAGATCTCCCACGGCCTCGGGCCCGCGTTCGCGCGGCAGAACGGCAAGCGCGTCGACATCCGCGAAGCGATCGGGCCGACGTACTCCGGCCTCGAGGAAGCGAAGGCCGACGTCACCGGCATGTTCGGTCTCAAGTGGCTCGTCGACCACGGCGCGCTGCCGAAGGAGCGGCTCGAGGAGTATTACGCGTCGTACGTCGGCGGCATTTTCCGCACGGTGCGCTTCGGCACCGCGGAGGCGCACGGCCGCGCGGAGATGATGGAGTTCAACTTCCTCAGCGAGCGCGGCGCGATCACGCGCGACGCGTCGGGGCGCTACGCCGTCGACTACGCCAAGATCGGCGACGCCATCGCGGCGCTGACGAAGGAGCTCCTGGAGATCGAGGCGACGGGCGACCGCGCGCGCGCCGAGGCGTGGTTCGCGAAGTACGACAAGATGCCGGCGGAATTGCGCGCGGCGCTCGACGCGGCGAAGGACGTGCCGGTCGACGTCGATCCGTATCCGTCGTTCAAAGAAGGCGTCCGGTAGAGTTTGACAAGGGCAGTGGCGCGATGCAGATTGTGCGGCGTTCAGCAGTGGATAGAACGGCAATGACCGCGGAGCAGCAGAGGCGCGTTCTCGTCGTCGACGATGACGCCGGGATTCGCAAACTGCTTGGCACGGTCTTGAGCGGGCGTGGCCTCAGCGTCGATGAAGCGGATGATGGGCAGGCCGCGCTCGATCTGATCGAGACGCGGCAGTACGGCGTGATCGTGCTCGACCTGGTCATGCCGGTGCTCGACGGCTTCACGGTCGTGGAGACGCTCAAGCATCTCACGCCGCGTCCCGTCGTTCTCGTCATCAGCGGCGCGGGGCACGACGTCGTCGAGCAGCTCGATCCCGCGACAGTGCACGGCATCGTGCGCAAGCCGTTCGACCCCGAGGAGCTGGCGAACGTCGTGGCGGCGTGCGCGGAGATCCGCAGCCGGATGTCGCTGGAGACGATGGCCCTCGCGCTCGTGGCGGGAGGGTCGTTGTTCGCCCTGCTGCCGTTCAGCGGCTAGCGATTTGCGTAGCGCAGCAGATCGGCTATCAACAGAATCACCGGCGTCGACGAGTACAGCACGTTGCCGAAGCCGCCGCCGGCCAGCCCCGCGCACGTTTTGACGGTGTCGAGCAGCACATCGACGTCGAACGGCTTGCGAATCACGCCGCAGACGTCGTAATTGCGGAGGCGCTCGACCTCGCGGTCGTGCAGCGCGGCGCTGACGATGATGACGCGCTTGAGCGTCGCCGGCGTGTGCTCGCGCAGGTGCTCGAGGACGCCGAAGCCGTCCATCTGGGGCATGCGCAGGTCGAGGAGAATAGCGGCGTACTGCCGTGTCTTGAGCTGTTCGATGGCTTGGTAGCCGTCGCCGGCGATCTCGACGGCGAACTCGCGCTGCAGCAGCGCCATCATGAGCGCGCACGTTGCTTCGTTATCATCGACGAGGAGGACATACGGCTTCTCGATTCGGGACATCGAAAACGCCTCGCTGGACTCGTGATCTCGGACGGGAGACATTGTAAACGATGAGTATTCGCAAGCGCGGACGCGGGGCGCGGGAAGAGGAGAAACTGCACGACGACGCGGCGGCGGCGATCGTGATCAACGTCGCCAGCGGCCGCTGCCGTGTCTTCCGCGACGGCCGCGAGATCGACGCGATCGTGCCGTCGGAGATCGCCGCGCGGCAGAAGAGCGCGCTCGCCGTCGGCGACCGCGTGCTGCTCGACGACGACCTCCGCCTGGCCGCGATCCTGCCGCGGCGCAGCGTGCTCTCGCGTCCCGATCCGCTGAACCCGCACGTGCAGCGGCTGATCGCGGCGAACATCGACGTCGTGGCGAACGTGGTGTCGATGAAGGCGCCGCCGCTGCGGCCGCGCCTGATCGACCGGTTTCTGATCGCCATCCAGCGCGGCGGCGCGGCGCCGATGATTGTGGTGAACAAGATCGATCTCGACCGCGACCTCACGCTCCTGCGCGACTACGAAGACCTCGGCATTCCGGTGATGCCGTGCTCGACGAGGACGGGCGAGGGGCTCGACGAGCTGCGCGCAGCGCTGGCCGGCAAGACGTCGGCGCTCGTCGGCCACAGCGGCGTCGGGAAGTCGTCGATCCTGAACGCGCTCGACCAGCGGCTGCAGATCGCGACGGGCGATCTCCACCGCCGCGGCACCGGCCGCCACACGACGTCGTCCTCCACGCTCCACGACCTCGGCGGCTCGACGCTCATCATCGACACGCCCGGCATCCGCGAGTTCGGTCTCTGGGACCTCACGCCGCGCGCGCTGCGCGAGTCGTTTCCGGAGTTCGACGAGGCCGCGGAGCTCTGCCGCTTCAACGACTGCACGCACCTGCACGAGCCGGCATGCGAGGTGAAGGAGCGCGTGGAGCGCGGAGAGCTGAGCCGGGCACGGTACGATACCTACGTTCGATTGGCGGAAGACCTCGCATGCGAAAAACGGTGATTCTCGGTTTGTTTTTTCTCTCGTTCTGCGCGACGAAACCCGCGCCGCCGCCCGCGCCGCAGCCGGCCGCGGCGAAGGAGACGCCTGCGGCGGCGCTCGTCGACCGCGCCGGCGACTCGGTGGAGACGGCGGTGCCGGTGCCGGTGGACGCGCCGAACGAAGGGATCGACTTCGAGAACAACTGGATCTACGACCGCTACGGCCGCTTCCGCCGCCACAGCTGGGGCATCGGCCACGCCGGCGAGCGGCAGATCAAGACGATCACCGTGGAGCTGCCGGACGGCTCGCTCCACAAGGTCTTCTTCGACATCACGGAGCTGTGGAAGAAGGGGATGCCGCCGAAGTCGCAGTAGAAATTTGCGGATCGCGTCCATCTAACAGGCAGGGAGGTCCTATGCGAAGGATTCCTTGTCTTCTCGCCCTCGGCATGACTCTGATCAGCGTCTGCGCTGCGGCCGATCCGCCACCGCAGGTACTGCCGACGATTACCGGCATCTCCGTGCCGACGCCGAAGAAAATCGGGCACCTCAACGACCCCCTCGACGTCACGTTCGACAAGCTCGACGTGACGAAGGACCTCACGAAGTTCGCGCTCTACCTGAACGGTTACGCCATGGCGGTGGAGGCGCCGAAGCTCTCCGGTCCCAACCGTCTCCGCTTTCTCCTGACGCGTGACGAGAAGACCAGGGACGCGTGGACGAAGATTCTCGGCGGGCCGAGTGGAAGCACGATCGACGTCGAGGTTGCCGTGCGCTATGACAACAACCTGCTCCCCGTCGCGCCAAAAGTGAAGATGACAATTCCGTTCCAGGTATTCGTACCCTGGGTAGCGGTTTTCTGGGCGATCGTTTTGTTGCTCATGATCGGCGGCTTCTGCATTGCCGCGATCCGGACCAACATCATCCGCGACACCGTGCCGCCCGAGCCGCCCGAGGGAAAGAAGCGTCCCTACAGCTTGGCGCGCACGCAGATGGCGTGGTGGTTCCTGATCATCATCGGCTCGTTCATCTTCATCTTCGCCATCACTCAGGACTGGAAGACGATCAACGAGGAGGCCCTGATCCTGATGGGCATCGGCACCGGGGCGGCCCTCGGCGCGACGATCATCGAGGTCACGAAGCAGAACAACGCGGAGTCGCTTGTTGCCGACCAGGCCAGCAAAGCCGCCGAGGTCACGAAACTGAACGCGGACCTTGCGAGGCTCCAAGCCGCGACGCCGCCCGATCCGGTGGCGATCGAGACGGCGAAAGCTGAGCTCGCGCAGAAGCAGGCGGAGCTTGCGAAGATCAACATCGATCTCGCGAAAGCGACGGCGGCGCGCTCCAGCCCCGTGTCGAAGAACTTCTTCGACGACCTTCTCACCGATGCGAACGGCGCGAACGTCCACCGCTTCCAGATGGTGGGTTGGACGGTCGTCCTCGGCGTGATCTATCTGTACGGCGTCTGGAAGTTGCTGGCGCTTCCCGATTTCCCCGGCACGCTGAACGCGCTGCTCGGCATCAGCGCCGGCACGTACCTCGGTTTCAAGATCCCGGAGAAGCAGGCGTGAGCAGCCGCGTTGCGCTCGTACTCTCGACATAGATCAACGCGTCCCACCCCGCGACGAGATCGCCGTTGATCGTGAACGTCGGCCGCGCGGCGAAGTTCGCGTTCGTCGCGGCGATGCGCCACTGCTGCTTGCCATTGAGCCAGCGCGGCGCATCGCGTAAGGGGACGATCATCAGCGGCATGGCGCCGCGGGCGAGCGTTTGCGTGACGTCGGTGGCGGGCGGCGGGACGATGTCGACGGCGGCGACGCCGGTCGGCAGGAGGATGCTGACGCGGCCGCTGTATGTTGCCGACGCGATGGTGACGTAGTCGCTGCCGAGCTCCTTCGCCAGGAGCTCGCCGGCGGCGACGATGACGGGGCCGTTGAAGTCGTAGTCGATGCGGCCGAAGTGGACCATGTGGCCGATGACGACCGTCTTCGCGCGCGCGGCGCTCCAGAGGATGTTCTCCGCCAGGTGCTTGTCGCGGCTCAGCCGCGCGGTCTCGAAGTCCTCTTCGGATTGTTCGGCGACGCGCGCGGCATGCAGGGCGCGCTCGAAAGCGTCGGAGCCGTCGCGGTGGGCCTCGACGTCGGCACGCACGGCGAGCACGCTGTCGCGGCACTGCGCGTGGTACTCGGGCGGATAGGCGTAGTACGAGTTCTCTGTCCAGTAGCTGTCGAAGCAGTCGTAGCGCGCCGCGGCACGGTCGGCGGCCGCGGGATCGACGCCGCGGAGGTAGTCGACGACGGCGGCGGTTGCCGCAGTCGGAACCGTCGAGTCGATCGAGGCGATGGTGACGGGCGGATTGCCGGCGGCGTTCCAGGCGCGGATCCACTGCACGAGCTCGAGCGCCTCCTCGACGTGCCAGAAAAAGTAGGCCTCGACCTGCAGCGCGGCGGCGGGATCGCCTTCGCCGGTCTTGACGTACTTGTCGAGCGCTTCGAGGTCGTACGGCCCTTCGAGGGCGACGGTGCGGAAGCCGGCGTGCTCGATCAGATACTTGGCGAGGCGGTTGTGCAGCGTGAAGAACTCGTGCGTGCCGTGCGTGGCGTCGCCCAAGGCAACGACGCGTGCATTGCCGACGAGCGGAAGCACGGGAGCGAGATCGCTGTCGTCGGAGGTTGGCTCCGTCGTGCGCAATGCGATGGCGTGCTGCGGCAGCCACGTCTGTGGCGGCGGATTGCCCGGCGGCACCATGGCGCGGTGCCGAATCGAGGCGGCGAGAAGGATTCCGAGGAGCACGGCGCTACCAACGATGGTACGCCGGGTGTCCTTCCTTCACGGCCACGAACGTGCCGCGGCACGTCGCCGTCACCTTCTCGTTCGCCGTCATCGTCGCTTCGACGACGGCGCGGTCGTCGCCGGACTCGACGATGCGCGCGCGGAAGTGGATCGGCACGTTCATCGGCGTCGGGCGCTTGAGAAACACGTGGAAATCCGCCGTCACCGTGCAGGGCGGCGTGGCGCTGCCGCTCTTCTGCATCAGGTGCACGGTCGCCGCCCAATTGCTGTGGCAGTCGAGCAGCGCGCCGATGATGCCGCCGTTCAACACATCGTCGAACGCGGCGTGGTGCGGCTCGGGCGACCACGTGCAGACGAGCTCTTCACCCTCCTCGAAGCTGCGGATGCGCAGCCCTTTGTCGTTGGCCGGGCCGCAGCCGAAGCAGCGGTTCTGCGGCGCGTAGGTCTCCTGAACGCTTTTCATGCGCCCAAGCCTATCGCGATGCGCGCCTCCGCACCGGCGCAACCGTGATCGCGCCCGGATAGGTGATCGTGCCGAGGAGCGGGTCGTTGCTGTCGACGACGCCGTTGCGGTTGCGGTCGCGCCAGACCGTGGCGGTGAGGTCGTATGTGCCGGCGGCGAGGTTCGGCGGCACCGCGAAGGAGCGGACGGCGGCGTTCGATCCGCTCTTGAGCGCGACGCGCCGGTCGTCGTCGGGCATGAGGCCGAGGTTCGCGATCGCGGCGCCGACGATGACGTCGTCGTCGAGCGTGGCGTCGATGGTGAAGGCGACGGTGAGCGTCGACGGCGCGGGGACCGTGGCGGTCGACGTCGACGCAGCGCGCAGCGTCGTCGCCGACTGCACGCGGCCCGGGCCGCCGAAGAAGAACCGGCCGTCGATCCACGCGGTCTGGTACTGGCCCGGCGTCGTGGTCGTGAGCGACGTCGCGTCGTGGTATCCGCCGCTCATGTCGGCGTACTGAATCGCGCGGACGTACGCGGCGTGGCCGTAGCCGTCCGTCGGCGCGTGGCCGCTGCCCATGTTCGTCGTCGTGTGGAGGCCGCCGGTGGATTGGTTGACGATCTCGCCGCCGGCTTCGACCGTCACGGCATTGCGCCCGAGGCCTGCGGGATCGAAGCGTGAGGCGGGGTAGTAGCCGACCCAGACGCCGTCGACCTTCAGCCACCAGTCGCCGCTGTCCGCGCGCGCGAACTCGAGGGCGATCTCGCACTGCGGACCGCCGTCGCTGCTCGTGCACTTCAGCGGACCGCCGAGGACGACGTCGAAGTTCGTCTGCACGAAGTGACCGCACTGGAGGTTGTAGCACTCGCCGTCATAGATGAAGAGGTGCGTCTTCGTGTCGCCGTAGAGGTTCGGGAAGACGTGCCATCCGACTTCGAGCGACTGCTGCCCCTTGGCCGTGCCGGCGATGAGCCAAAGCTGCGCAAGCGAGAATTCGCCGGGCTGCTCGACGTAGGGATTCCAGACGTTGAAGACCGCGCGGGCGCCGCGGGCCTCGACGTTCTGGTAGGCGACGGCCCACTCGTGCGGCGAGGAGGAGGCGGCGGCGGGGAGGGCCACGAAGATGGTGAGAAGAAGAAGTCGGCGCATCACGGCGACGGGTGCTGTCCAATCGCCGGACCACAGCTAAACTATTGAAACTGCTTGTCAGCCGCGTATCGTCTTGTTCGAAAATCAGACGGTCGTCGAAAATTCGATCACGTCAGGGAAGAAGTCGTGGAAGCGCCGCTCCAGCTCTCGCCGCGAGTCGACCAGGTGGTGCGTCGCGGCCTCGAGATGTGGCTGGCGCGAGAGGCGCCGCGAGAGGTTCGTGAGCGCGGTGTGGATGCCGGCAATCTCGCGGTACGACAGGAGCCACTGCTGGTCGCGCATGTACGGATAGACGAGGCACAGCCGATCCGGAAGCGTGTGCGCGTGCGGGTCGAGCGCCGCGTGCACGCGCGCGACGAAGGCCTCGAGCGTCTCGCCGCTGTAGCGCCCGAAGTCATTGGCGAGGAAGTGGTCGAAGAAGACGTCGGCGATGACGCGCGCGTAGTGGCCGTGATCCGGAATCAGCACGCGGCGGAACGCGGCGACGCTCGGATGCGCGTCGGTGAAGGCGTCGATCTTCCGATGCTTGCGGATCCCGGCGGAGATCGCATCGTCGCCGTGGATCGGCCCTTTGACGAAGTCGCCGGCGAGATTGCCGATCATCGACTCCGCGCTGTCGCCGGCGAGGAAGAGGTGTGCGAGATAGTTCATTTGGCGATCGCCGGCGCGTACTCGCCGAGGAACTTGCGGTTCCACCAGGCGCCCGTGCGGGCGCGCTCGGCGGGCGTGGTGAACCAGTACTGCCACTTCACTGCGCGGACCATCGTGGGCGGGCGCGCGGCGAAGGGGTTGCCGGCGAAGAGGCGCAGCACCTGGGGCGTGCCCTCCAACAGCTGCGCCTCGCAGTTCAGGACGAACGGATTCTCGAAATAGTCGCCGAGCGAGGCGAACCAGAGGTTCCAGTCGAAGCGCGGCTGGTACGGCGCGTAGATCCCTGGCGCCTTCAGCGGGTCTTGCGGCTTGAAGCGGAAGGGGTAGGCGATCCAATGCTCGCCGTCGTAGGAGCCCTGGAACTCGATCTCGTAGCGGGCCCGGGTCATGACGGCGAAGAGGCCGAAGCGGTTGGCGACGCGGAAGGGCTCGAGGAGTTGCACGAGGGGGAAGGCAGGGACGAGGAAGCCGGCGATGGTGGTGACGAACAACGTGGCGAAGAGGACCTTCTGCGCGACGTGAGTTGACGGCAGTGGTTTGTGTTCGCCGAGCAAGAGAACGCCGAGGAACAGCACGAGGTAATTGAGAAACGCGTAGTTCGCCGTGAGGATGATGGCGATCTGCAGCGGCGTCGTCAGCACGAACGCGATGAGCCGCGACTGCTTTGGGAAGAAGACCAACCAGCAGATCAAAAGCTCCGCGGCGAGCGTGTACGCCACCGTCGCCGCGTGAAAGCCGTGCGGCAGGCGCTGCTGCGTGTACCAGCCGATCCACGTCGGCAGCGGACCGTTCTCGTAGTACTTGTCCATGGCCGTGAAGTCGCGCCACTGCGTCTCGCCGCTCAGGATCTTCACCACGCCCGACTCGAAGTAGATGCGGAACCACAGCCAGCGCAGCATGAAGAGCGCGCCGGCGTTGACCGGCTGCGCGTCCGCAAGTCCCGGCCGCAGCCCGCGCGGCGCGAGGAAGATCGAGAGCAGCGCCGCCTCGAGGAGCATGCCGTCGGACTGATAGCCGCTGAAGTCCTGCGCTGCGGCGACGAAGGAGAGGAACGCCACGTCGGCGACGGCGATCGACACGCGCGGCCAGAGGTTGGCGATGATCGCGATCGAGGCGACGAGGCCGATCCAGACGATCGCCATCAGCATCGCGTCGCTCGCGTTGATCCACAAGAGCGTCGGCACGAACCAGAAGCGCTTCGGCCCGAGGACGCGGAGTTGTTGCAGGTAGGTCGACGCCGGCAGGAGGCCGCGCGAGCCGATCAGCCCTTCGATCTGGAAGTACAGCGAGACGAAGGCCGAAAGAAAGATCGCGCCGAGGGCGCGGAGCCAGATCCAGCGCGCGCGGGCGCCGGTCATTGCCGCTCCACGATGACGATGCCGCGCTGCGCGTAGACGCGGCGGAAGAACTGCAGCGGCGCGCCGGCGTACGCGCGGCGCCACACCGTCGACCGCGGCAGGAGGTCGTAGTCGAGGCCGAGAATCGTCGCGGCGGAGAGCATGCCGCGCGGCGGCTCGTAGACGACGAAGCGAACGCCCTCGGCGTCGCAGTAGCGCGCCAGCGTCTCCTCGTGCGTGGTGAGGAAGGCGTCGTGCGCGCGCTCGAAGGCGACGCGGTCGGGCATGGTGCCGAAGTTGTCGATGACGACCGGGCGCCCGGCGTCGACGTCGATCAGATGCCCGACGGACCACGGCGCGAGCACGCGGCCGGGCGGCTGCGCCTGCAGAAATCGTGCGGCCTGGAACCACGGCCGAAACTCCAGCGACGGCGGCCGCAGCGGATGGAACATCCAGAGGACGAACTGCACCGGCGGCACGATCGCGACCGCGGCGAGCGCAAGCTGCCGCAGCCACCGACGCTCGAACGAGACCGCGGCGATCGCGCCGGCGATGGCCAGGAGCGGCACGCCGACGCTCCAGAACCGCCGCGAGGTGATGGCCAGCAATAGATAGAGGATGGCGAACGGCGCGACGACGCGGTCGCGGCGCGCGAGCGACCAGACGAGCACGGCGCCAATCCCGAGCCCGGCCACGATCGACACGATGTCCTCGGCTGACCCGCGCCAGAGTGGCTGGAACTCCCGGATCGTGCGCAGCCAAGGCTCGCCGCCGAAGAATTGCGAGCCTTCGAGGAGCGATCCCGGCGCGGACGGCGTGGCGAGCACGACGCACGCGCCCGCGAGCAGCGCGAAGACGCGCGACCCGCGCCACGCCAGGTACGCGCACGCCACCGCCGCCGCGCCGAAGAGCGCCGCGTGGGTCCACCCCAGGAACCAGGCGTTGTCCGGATAGCCAGGGGGGCGGGTGACGCGGTAGAGCGCGATGGCGACTGCGCCGAGGCCGAACGCGATCGCGCCGGCGCGGCCGTCAGTCGTGAAGAAGAGGATGACGAACGCGAGGGCGGCGGCCACGAGGAGTGCGGTCTGGACGAACATCCCCGCCGTCAACGCCAAGGCGAGCAGAAGCGGACGGCGATCGCGTACGCCCGCAATCATCCCCACCACAAAGATCGGCTCGGTCCAGTGGTGATCGATGCTCGCCACCCAAGACTGCGTTACGACAAAGGGCGACGCCGCCAGCGCCACGCCCGCCACGATCGCCGCCGTGCGCCCGAAGCGCCGCTCCATCCACAGCACGACCGCGGCGACGAAGAGCGCCCCGCCGATCGGCGGGATCCACTTCACCCGCGCCAGCACCTCGGCCTGCGTCGTCGCGCCGGTCAGATGGGCGATCCCGCCGAGGAGACGGTCGTAGAGGGGAGGCCAGGGGCAGAAGGCGTTGCGGTCGGGATCAAAGTCGACGAAGTGCGTCATCCGCTTGAGGTGATACGCGTCGTCGACCGGCGTGAGCTCCGCCGTCGGCGCGTTGCTCACCCGAAATGCCAGCGCGGCGGCGAACGCGACAACAGCCAGAAACATCCTCACGCGCACAGAATAAATTCACTTGCCATTTTGCTCCGCTTGCCGCACGCTGTTGCAGTCGTCCAAGACGTTCCGACAATCGAGGATTCAAAGTGCGAAAGACGTTGGCCGCGTCCACGGCCTCTTTCTTACTCGCTGTTGCCTTGTTCGCGGCTGAGCCGGAGGCGATCTCCACGCATTGCCGCGAGACGGACGTCCCCCTCGATGAAACACACAGTGTCTCCCGCCTCGGCGACTGCGGCGATCCGGCCGCGCCCGATCTTCTCTGGCACCTCGACCGGATCGACCAGACCAACGCCAACCTCGACGGCATCTACCACCACCGCGCAGGCGGCGCCGGCAGCGTCGTCTACGTGATGGACACCGGCGTCATGGCCTCGCACGATGAGTTCGCGACGCCGTCCGGTCCGCGCGTGATCGCCGGCATCGACGCGGCGTCGGTGGCGATCGGCGCGTCGCACTGCGCGAGCGCGAACAAGGCACTGATGCCGTGCTACGAGAACATGAACGAGCTCGTCGGCGCCTCGCACGGAACGAGCGTGGCCTCGCTCATCGCCGGCGCGCGCGTCGGCGTGGCGCCTCAGGCCAAGATCGTGTCGGTGCGGGTGATGAACGAGTCGGCGCTGGCGACGACGCGCACGTACCTCGACGGCCTCAACGCCATCGTCAAGCATGCCTTCGATCCGGCCACGCCGCAGTTCCAGACCGCCATCGTCAACATCAGCGGCTGGGTGCTGGAGCGGCTCGTCGGCGACAGCGATAAGTCGGCCGTGCCGTTCGCCGCGGTGGAGAAAAAGATCCGCGAGATGGTCGCCGGCGTCGACGCGACCGGCAAGCCCGATCCGAACGGCAAGAAGTTTCTCTTCGTCGTAGCGGGGAACAACATCGACAACGGCTGCAGCCGCGCCGGCATGGTCGACCGCTTCCCGGCGACGCTTGGCCGCGCCATCGACGGCGTCATCACCGTCGGCGGGATGACGGCGGAGAACAGCTGGTGGCCCGGCGCGTGCCGCGGCGGCCTGGAGATCCTCGCGCCGAGCCAGGACGTGTTCAGCGCCACGATCACGTCGAAGGACGAGTACCGCGGGACGAAGCCGAACCTCCGCTCCGGCACGTCGTTCGCCGCGCCGATCATCGCCGGCATCGCCGCGCGCCTCCTGTCGCAGAAGCCGGCGTTGACGCCGGCGGAGCTCGAGGCCGCGATCGTGGCCACGCCGTCGCGGATCTTCAACGCCGACCCGCAGCACGCCGACGGCAAGGTCGCCTTCCTCAACGACGTGCCGGTGCTGCAGAGCGCGGGCGGGACGGAGAAGGCTGCGCCGCGCGTGATTCCGGCGGCGGTGACGACCGTGGCGCCGATGGCGTCGGCGGGCAATCGGCCGTAGGACGAAGTTGCCGTGGCCGAAAAACCGCCCGTTCTCGTTCCGTGGTGGGGGACGCTGCTCTCGCTCATCTGGCTCGTGGCGCTGTCGGGATTGTGTCTCTACATTCTGACGGCGCTGTGGCCGCATCCGACGCCGGCCGGTGTTCCGCCGATCGAGGAGCAGACTGACACATCGAGCACCGCAAAGACGAACCCGCCGAAAACGCTCGCCTCCCTTTGCAATCCCGCGCCGCGCGATCAGGACCTGCGCGAAGAATGCGAGTGCATGACGCGGGTCGCCACGTTGCGGGCGCTCTACCTCGCCGACAATCCGAAGGCGACCGACCGGCAGGATCCCTCCTGCGTCTGTCTGTTCGGCCATTGTCACGTCGTGTGGGGCGAGACGCGCCTCCTCCTGATCGTGATGCTCTGCGGCTTCCTCGGATCGCTGATCTACTCGCTCCGCTCGTTCTTCTGGTACACCGGCAACCGCAATCTCGTCGTGAGCTGGCTGGCGCTCTACGCGCTCGTGCCGATCGTCGGGGCGATGCTCGCCGTCGTCTTCTACGTCGTCCTCCGCGGCGGCCTCTTCTCCTCGGCCACGACGATCTCCGATACCAGCCCCTTTGGCTTCGCCGCTGTCGCCGCGCTGGTCGGCATGTTCACGAACCAGGCGGCGGAGAAACTGCGCACCGTCTTCGAGACGCTCATGACGAAGGCGCAGACCGGGAAGGACGCGTCCGTGAGGACCGCGCCGGTGCTGGCGAACGTTGTCCCTGCGTCCGTTGCACACGGCAGCGCGGATACGCCGCTCGTCGTCACGGGCGAGCACTTCTATCCCGATTCGAAAGTCGTCGCCAATTCGACGGAGCTCACGTCGACGGAGTTCAAGAACGAGAAGCGGCTGGAGGCGACGTTGCCGGCGGCGATGATGCAGAATCCCGGCGACGTGATCATCAAGGTGACGACGCCAAACGCGGGAACGTCGACGGAATTCAAAATGAAGGTGACATGACTGCTATCATCCGGCGCCCGCTGGAAACATGACCACCTCCTACGACTCCTCTTCCATCGAAGTTCTCACAGGCCTCGAGCCGGTGCGCAAGCGCCCCGGCATGTACACGACCACGGAGCGGCCGAACCACCTCGCGCAGGAGGTGATCGACAACTCCGCCGACGAGGCCATCGCCGGCTACGCCAAGGAGATCGTCGTCACCCTGCACGACGACGGCTCCGTCACCGTCTCTGACGACGGCCGCGGCATGCCGGTCGACCGCCACGCCAAGGAAGGCGTCAGCGGCGTCGAGGTCATCCTCACGCGCCTGCACGCCGGCGCGAAGTTCACCGACAAGAACTACCGCTTCTCCGGCGGTCTGCACGGCGTCGGCGTCTCCGTCGTCAACGCGCTGTCGAAGAAGCTCCAGGTGTGGGTGCGCCGCGACGGCAGCGAGCACTTCATGTGGTTCGCCGACGGGAAAAAGAAGCAGGAGCTGAAGCCCGTCGGCACCGTCGGCCGGCGCAACACCGGCACGACCATCCGCTTCTGGCCGGATGAGAAGTTCTTCGACTCGCCGAAGTTCAGCGTGCCGCGCCTCAAGCACGTCATGCGCGCCAAGGCCGTGCTCGCGCCGGGGCTGCGCATGCGCTTCATCAGCGAAGTCGATCCGGCGGAGAGCGAGGAGTGGTACTACGAGAACGGCCTGCCGGCGTACCTGATGTCGGAGCTCGCCGGCGCGGAGACGCTCCCGGCCGAGCCGTACGTCGGGCACTTCAAAGGGACGAACGAGGAGGTCGACTGGGCCGTCGTCTGGGTGCCGGACGAGGGCGATCTCGTCACCGAGTCGTACGTCAATCTCATCCCGACGGCGCAGGGGGGCACGCACGTCAACGGTTTCCGCACCGGGCTCACCGAGGCGATCCGCGAGTTCTGCGAGCTGCGGAATCTGTTGCAGCGCGGCGTGAAGCTGACGCCCGAGGACGTCTGGTCGCGCTGCAGCTACATCCTCTCGCTGCGCATGACCGAGCCGCAGTTCACCGGCCAGACGAAGGACCGCCTCTCCTCGCGCGAAGCCTCGGCGTTCGTGCACGGCGTGACGCAGGACGCCTTCTCGATCTGGCTGAACAACAACGTCGCCGACGCGGAGCGCATCGCCCAGGTGGCGATCGCCGCGGCAATGACGCGGCTGCGACAGGGAAAGAAGGTCGAGCGGAAGAAGATCGGCGCCGGCCCCGCGCTGCCCGGCAAGCTCGCCGATTGCACGGCGAGCGATCTCGATCAGACGGAACTGTTTCTCGTCGAGGGCGACTCCGCGGGCGGCTCGGCGAAGCAGGCGCGCGACCGCGAGTTCCAGGCCATCATGCCGCTGCGCGGCAAGATCCTGAACACGTGGGAGGTCGATCCGAACGAGGTGCTCTCTTCGCAGGAGGTGCACGACATCGCTGTGGCCCTCGGCGTCGACCCGGGGTCGCACGATCTGAAGGGGCTCCGCTACGGCAAGGTCTGCATCCTCGCCGACGCCGACTCCGACGGCGCGCACATCGCCACGCTCCTGACGGCGCTCTTCGTCCGCCACTTCCGCAAGCTGGTGGAGGAGGGGCACGTCTACGTGGCCATGCCGCCGCTGTACCGCATCGACGTGGGGAAGAACGTCTACTACGCGCTCGACGATCACGAGCGCGATGGGATCCTCGAGCGCATCGCCGCCGAGGGGATCCGGGCCAAGCCGAACATCCAGCGCTTCAAGGGCCTCGGCGAGATGAACGCGACGCAGCTGCGCGAGACGACGATGTCGCCCGACACGCGGCGCCTCGTGCGCCTGACGCTCGACGCCGGCGACGGTGCGGAGTCGGTGATCGATATGTTGCTCGCGAAGAAGCGCGCAGACGACCGCAAGCAGTGGCTGACCGAGGAAGGGAACAAGGCGGAGATCCTGGAGTAATCTGGCGTCATGTTCCTGGTGCTGGCGGCGGCGTTGTTTGTCAACGACGCGCAGTGCACTTCCTGCCACCAACAGATCGTCCACACGTTCCACGCCGTCGGGATGTCGAAGTCGTTCTACCGCCCGCGGCAGGACGACGCGATCGAGGACTTCTCGAAGCTGCCGTTCAAGCACGCGAAGTCGGGCGACGTGATGGAGCTGCGCTGGCGCAACGGCCTGCTGATCTTTCGCCGTGTGAACGGCCAGAGCGTGTTCGAGCAGCCGGTCGACTGGATTCTCGGCTCGGGCCACCACGCGCGCACGTATCTGTATCAGACGCCGAACGGCGAGCTCTATCAGCTCCCGCTCGCGTGGTACACCCAGACAAAGGAGTGGGCGATGGCGCCCGGCTACGACCGGCGCGACCACGAGGGCGTGCTGCGCCGCGCGCGGCACGAGTGCCTGTTCTGCCACAACGCGTATCCCGCGGCGTCCGGCAATTACTGGAGCAATCAAGTCCTGCCGGCGCAGCTCCCCGAGGGGATCGGCTGCCAGCGGTGCCACGGCCCCGGATCGGAGCATGTTGCGCTTGCCTCGGCCGGCGCCGACAACGCGCAAGTGCGAAGGGCGATCGTGAATCCGGCGCGCCTCGACGCGCAGCGCCGCAACGACGTCTGCTACGAGTGCCACATGCAGCCGTCCGTGACGATCCCCGGCCTCCGCCGCTTCGACCGCGACATCTATTCGTTTCGACCGGGTCAGGCGCTGCACGATTACCTCGCGCGCCTCGACATCGTCGACGGCGAGATCCCGCGGCCGGAGCGCTTCGAGATCAACCATCACCCCTACCGGCTCGAGCAGAGCCGCTGCTTTCGCGAGAGCAAAGGGCAGTTGTCGTGCCTCAGTTGTCACGATCCGCATCGCAAGACGGCGAATGTGTCGCGCGTCTGCCTGCAGTGTCACGCGAAAGCGCACCGTACCTCGGAGAATTGCGCGACGTGCCACATGCCGAAGCGGCGAACGCAGGACGTTGTCCGCGTCGTGATGACGGATCACCGCATCGGCATCTACCGCGATCTCGAGAAGCTCCTTTCGTCGCGCGAGGAGCGCGATCCGGTCATCGACGACATCAAGGTCGACGATCCCCTCTACCGCGCCGTCGCCGGCGTGCGCGCGGGTTCGACGTCTGCGGCGCGGCAACTCGAGAAGCTGCTCGCCGCCACGCCGTCAAAAGAGATCGAGCCGTACTTTGATCTCGCCGCCGCGCAGCTGCGGCAGAAGCGCTACGACGCCGTGGAGGCGACGGCGCGGCTCATCCTCGCACGCGCCCCCGACCACCCGCTGGCGCTGGAGTGGCTCGGCCTCGCACGCGCTCACGGCGGCGCGCCCGACGAAGGAATCGCGCTGCTCCGCAAGGCCGCCGCGCTCGATCCGCAGCGCGTCGAGACGCTCTACAACCTCGGATTGCAGCTCGCCGCGCGCGGCAATCGCGACGAGGCCATCGCCGCGTTCGAGCGCGCCGTCGCCGGCCGCCCGAACTTCGTCCTGGCCTGGTTCCACCTCGGCAACGCCCGCGCGGCAAAGGGCGATCGCAACGGCGCCGTCGCCGCGTGGCGGCGCGCGCTCGACATCGATCCGCACTTTGCGCGCGCCGCCGCTGCGCTCAGTAATCCGCCGCCGTGAGTGCGCCACCCTTCCACCCCGCGCGGAACGCCGCCGTCGTCTTCGCGGCATCCTTCTCCTGCGCCTTCAGCGCCTGCGCGAGGCCATAGAGCGAGCGCGGGTTGTTGCGGTTGCGGGCGAGGTCGTCGCGAAAGACCCGCTCTGCGTCGGCGGCGCGGCCGGCGCGCAGCAGCGCGGCGCCGAGCGTCTCGCGCACCGGGTTCCACCAGTCGGGCGGCTCGTTGTAGTCGAGCGCATCCTCCGTCGCCACCGCTTTTTCCAGCGCGGCGATGCCGTCGTTCGTGCGGCCCGACGCCAGCGCGATGCGCGCGTCGAGCACCTGCGCGGCCAGCGCCGCAATCGCCTTCGGCGAGTTCTGCATGATGCCGGTGTCGTCGGTCAGCTTCGCGCGCCACGTCTCCATCGCTTTGCGATCCGAGGCGGCGCCAGCGACGTTGCCGAGCTGCGCGAGCGCGCTGCCGTGCGCGTAGAGCCAGAGCGTCGCGGAGAGCGGCCCGGCGTCGATCGGCTTCGTCTTCAGCACGTCGCGCCAGCGGCCGAAGCGCGTCAGCACCTGCACCGGATACGCGACCGCGACCTCGAGCGGCGGCATGTCCTTGAGCATCGGCGCGGCGTTCTCGGAGATCTCGTTGGCCAGCTTCATCGCCGCGTTGAAGTTTCCCGTCATCGCGTGCGACGCCGCGCCGAACTGCAGGTTGTGGTTGTAGTACATCATCGCGTAGACGTTCTCGCCGCCGTTCTTCTTGATGAACTCGCGGTCGGCCGTGGCCGCGCGCTCGTTCGCCATCGCGGCGGCGGCGTAGTCGCCGGTGCGCTCGTAGACGTGCGCCGGCATGTGCACGAGGTGACCGGCCGCCGGCGCGAGCTTCGGCAGCCGCTGCGCTGCGGCGACGGCGCGCTCCGGATGCGGCGAGGCTTCGAGCATGTGGATGAGGTAGTGGTTCGCGCCGAGGTGGTTGGGGTTGCGCTTGAGCACCCGCTGCAGCGTGGCGATTCCCTCCTCGGTTCCGGGCGCCGCCTTGCCGTCGTGCGACCAGAACTTCCACGGGCGCAGATCCATGACGCTCTCGGCGTAGAGGACGGCGACGTCGTCGTCGTTCGGATACTTTTTCGCGAGCGCGCCCATGGCCTCGCTGTAGTCGGCGGCGAGCTTCTTCAAGTCGCCCTGCGGATCGTTCGTGTAGCGCTTCATCAGCGCGGCGACGAGGTCGCGTTCTTTCTCTGACGCATGCCCGAGGTGCTGCGCGGCGGCGTGGACGGCGTCGTAGGCGCGCTTCTCGCGGTCGGGATCGACGTCCATGTTGATGTTCGGCCCGAGCGCGAGCGCGGCGCCCCAGTAGCCCATGGCCAGCTCGGGATCGCGGCGCGTGGCCTCCTCGAACGAGCGCACGGCCTGCTCGTGGTTGAACGCATAGACGTACTTCATCCCCTGATCGAAGTACTTCTGGGCCGTGGCGTTGCGCGTGGAGACGCTCCAGTGCAGCGTGCCGAGCCCCGGGTCGAGCGCGGGCGCAGCGGTAGCGGCGGCGAGAAGGACAGCTAAGATGCAGTGCATGGTGCGAATGCTACGCTCGATCCCCATCCTCCGGATTTTCGACGAGGCCAAGGCGCGCGAGTTCTACGTCGACTTCCTCGGTTTCACGATCGACTGGGAGTACCGCTTCGCCCCCGACGCGCCGCTCTACATGCACGTGACGCGCGGCGAGTGTGTGCTGCACCTCTCCGAGCACTACGGCGACGCCTCCCCCGGCGCCGGCATCCGCATCGACACGCAAGACCTCGACGCCTTCCACGCCGAACTGACGGCGAAGCAGTACAAGTACGCGCGGCCCGAGATCAACGAGCAGCCGTGGGGGAGGGAGGTGTCGGTGAAGGATCCGTTCGGGAATCGGCTGATCTTCGGGGAGCATCCTTAGATCGATGGCGGTCCCGATCGTCCAACGACGATGCCGATCAATTGAAAATCGCCGGCATCCTCATCGACTTCGATCGGTGCGAAGCGAGGATTGCGGCTGACGAGGCGGATGCGGCCGGCCTCGAGCTCGAGCTGCTTCACGTACGCCGCACCCGCAAGGCGGCAGACCACGATCTTGCCCGCGGCATCACGGACGTTCTTCGTCGGCCGAACGAATAGCAGGTCGCCGTTTGCGATGCCGCTCTCCGTCATTGTCTCGCCCACGGCGCGGAACACGATGCGCGCGTTTGGCCAAGGCGCGCCGCGAGGTTGCTTCGACACCGGCTCCGCGTTCGGCAGTGCACCCGCGTCGCGTTTCGGCGAAGCGGTCTTGAGGAGCGTGCGCTCGACGATCTCCATCGCTTTGCGAACCTGCGCCAGTTCTTCCGCCGACAATGCGAAACCATGCTCGTCGAGCAGCCAACCGACGTTCTCGTCTGCCGCGTGAGCGATGCGAACGATTGTTTCGAACTCCGGCCGCGCATGCGGGGAGTTGAGGATGCGGCTCAGAGTTTCGGGGGCGATTCCAGCGTCCGCTGCGATCGCAGCCTGCCGCCGCCCGCTGGATTCGACAACGGTCCGCAGCCGCTCACGCCAGTTCACGAGCGCCGAACGTAATTCCACGTCGCTCCTCGATGATCAATCGCTCATCAAGATACCTCGGACGGACGTAACGTAGTGGCACACCTCGGGTTAGGGCGTAATATCAAATTCTGAAGAGTTGCAGTCACCTATAAGCGTCTGTAACTTATGAGAGTCTGAATGGACGCAACCTCGGCATCCGATTTCGATGAGCTCGTCGATGAGCTCAAGGCCGACGTCGACCGTACGCTCATCCGCGAAAACTTGAAGCTCACGCCGACGCAGCGGTTGCAGCGACTCGAAGACGCACAGCGCTTTGCGGAGGAGATCAGGGCCGCGGGTGAGCGGGCGCGCAGGCGTGCGAAGTGAACACGTTCGAGCCGCTCCTTCGCGCACTCGTCAACGGCGGTGTTGAATTCATCGTTGTCGGCGGCGTCGCCGGAACGCAGTACGGCTCGGCCCGCGTGACGTATGACATCGACATCCTGTACCGTCGCACGTCGGAAAACATCGAGCGACTTACGGCAGCGCTCTTGCCGCTGCGTCCATACCTTCGCGGCGCTCCGCCGAGTTTGCCGTTTACGTTCGACGCGCAGACGGTGAAGCACGGTCTGAACTTCACGCTCACCACGGACGCGGGCCCGATCGACTGCTTGGGCGAGATCGCCGGTGTCGGTGGTTACGAAGCTGCGGCCGTGCATGCGATCGAGGCGGAGACATTTGGCCTTCGATGCCGATTCCTCTCCCTCGACGACCTCATCGCCTCAAAACGCGCCGCCGCGCGCCGCAAGGACCTCGAAGCTCTGGCCGAGCTCGAAGTCATCCGCGAAGAGCTCCGCCGCCTCGGCTAAACTGCGCCCCGCAACCGATGCCCACCCGCAAATCGAAAGACCAGCTCCCTCTCGCTCCGCCGCCGCCCACCCTTGCTGACATCGAAGCGCAGCCGGTGGCGACGTTCGCCCGGAAGGCCTACCTCGACTACTCGATGTACGTCATCCTCGACCGGGCCCTGCCGCATATTGCCGACGGGCTCAAGCCGGTGCAGCGGCGCATCATCTACTCCATGTCGGAGCTCGGCCTCGGGCCGAACTCCAAGCCGAAAAAGTCGGCGCGCACCGTCGGCGACGTCATCGGCAAATACCACCCCCACGGCGACACCGCCTGCTACGACGCCATGGTCCTCATGGCCCAGCCGTTTTCGATGCGCTATCCGCTCGTCGACGGGCAGGGGAACTTCGGCTCGCCCGACGACCCGAAAGAATTCGCGGCGATGCGCTACACCGAGTCGAAGCTCGCGCGCTTCTCGCAGACGCTCCTCTCCGAGCTCGACCAGGGCACCGTCGAGTGGGGGCAGAACTTCGACGGCACGCTGAAAGAGCCGAAGCTCCTGCCGTCGCGCCTCCCGCACGTCCTCCTCAACGGCGGATCGGGCATCGCCGTCGGCATGGCCACCGACATCCCGTCGCACAACCTCCGCGAAGTCGTGAACGCCTGCGTCGAGCTCCTCGACAACCCCGAGGCCAACATCGCCCAGCTCACGAAGCACATCAAAGGTCCGGACTTTCCGACCGAGGCCGAGATCATCACGCCGCTTGCGGAGATCCGGGAGATGTACAAGACCGGCTACGGAAGCGTGCGCCAGCGCGCGAAGTGGGAGGTCGAGGACGGCATGATCGTCGTCACCGCCATGCCGTATCAGGTCTCGCCGGCGAAGGTGCTGCTGCAGATCGATCAGCAATACCAGGCCAAGAAGCTGCCGATGGTCGACCACTACCGCGACGAGTCCGACCACCAGAATGCCACGCGCCTCGTCATCGAGCCGCGCTCGAACCGCGTCGACCTCGACGAGCTCATGACCCATCTCTTCGCCACGACCGACCTCGAGCGCTCCTTCCGCGTGAACATGAACATGATCGGCCTCGACGGCCGGCCGCGCCTCTTCGCGCTCAAGGACCTCCTCCTCGAATGGCTCGACTTCCGGATCGAGACCGTGCGCCGGCGCCTCCAGCACCGCTACGACCACGTCAACGCGCGGCTGCACATCCTCGACGGCTACCTCATCGCCTACCTCAACGTCGACGAAGTCATCAAGATCATCCGCCGCGAGGACGAGCCCAAGCCGGTCCTGATGAAGCGCTTCAAACTGTCGGAGCTGCAGGCCGAGTCGATCCTCGAATTGAAGCTGCGATTCCTCAACAAGCTCGAGGAGATGCAGATCAAAGGCGAGCAGGCCAAGCTGCAGGCCGAGCGCACCGAGCTCGAGAAAATTCTCGGATCGAAAGCCCGTCTGCGCAAGCAGGTGCGCGAAGAGCTGATCAAGGATGCGGACGAATTCGGCGACAAGCGCCGCTCGCCGATCGTCGAGCGCGAGGCGGCGAAGGCGCTCGACGCCACGGCGCTGATCCCGAGCGAGCCCGTGACCGTCGTGCTGTCGGAGAAGGGGTGGATCCGCGCCGGAAAGGGCCATGATCTCGACCCGAGCGCGCTGCAGTACAAGTCGGGCGACGCCTACCTCCACTCCGCGCGCGGCCGCAGCAACCAGCTCGCCGTGCTGATCGACTCGACCGGCCGCACCTACTCGCTGCCGGCGCACGAGCTGCCGTCGGCGAAGAGCCACGGCGAGCCGCTGACGGCGTTCCTCGGGCCGCCCGCCGGCGCGAGCTTCATCGGCGTGATGATGGGGGAGGCCGACGACCTCTGGCTCCTCTCGACTGACGACGGCTACGGCTTCATCATCCGCCTCGAGGAGATGATGACGCGCTTGAAAGCCGGGAAGTCGATCGTGAACGTCGGCAAGGGCGCGACCGTGTTGCGCCCGCAGCGCGTCGGCGACACGGCGACGGACTGGATCGCCGCCGCGACGACTACGGGCAAACTCCTGCTCTTCGGCGCCGACGAGCTGCCGCAGCTCGCCCGCGGCAAGGGCGTGCAGACGATCAAGCTGCACAAGACGGAGCTCTTTCCGGAGAAGGTGATCGCCACCGCGGTCGTGCCGCAGGATGGGACGCTCGTCGTGCACGCCGGGAAGCGCTACACCAACCTGAAAGGCGACGACCTGGCGACGTACGCAGGCAAGCGCGCGCAGCGCGGACTCAAGCTGCCGCGCGGATTCCAGAGCGTGTCGACGATTCGCTCCTGGAGCGAGCGTGAAGGACGCGTGCCGGACGTGGTGATGTGATGCGGCGCGCCGTCTATGGAGTGATCATCGCGGCGGTGCTGCTCGTCGACCAGGCCACGAAGGCGATGGTCCGCGCCACGCTCGCCGATTTCATGCCCCGCCACGTCCTCGGGCGCCTGATCACGCTCGTCTACACCGAGAACGCCGGCGCGTTCCTGTCGCTCGGCGACAACCTGCCGGCGCACGTGCGGACGATTATCTTCGACGTCGTCGTGGCCATCGGCCTCATCGCCGCCATCGTCGTGCTCTTCCGCGGGAAGGTGACGGCGCACGGCGACGACATCGCCCTTGCCTTCATCGTCGGCGGCGGCATCGGGAACCTCATCGACCGCATCCGCTTCAACGGCAAGGTCACGGACTTCATCTACATGCAGGCCGGGCCGCTGCACACCGGCGTGTTCAATGTGGCGGACATGGCCATCACGTTCGGGGTGCTGTGGTTACTGGGGACGTGGGCGTTCGCGCGGAAGAAGGCGGAGCCGACGGTTCCGTGAATGCCGCATTTTTCACAACGCGCGAACGCTCCTTTGACGCGGTCCCGGTGCATCCTCTTCCCCTCGGTCCAATAATTGAGGTCGTAGCCCGCAGCGCCCCTCCTTTCTCTTCGGGCGTAGAATCCCTCCGTTTTTCGTCGTCTCACCCCACCGTTGAATTCTCGCGAGAAGGGAGATGCCTATGTCGAAAATCAGCCGAAGAAAATTTGTCAGGATCACGGGCGGCGCCGCCGCGGCGGCAGGGCTCACCACCGGCTTCCTCTTCCCCCAACGCGCCCTCGCGCAGCAGAAGACGCTGAAGATCATCCAGTGGAGCCACTTCGTTCCCGGCTACGACAAGTGGTTCGACAACGTCTTCACCAAAGAATGGGGCGCCAAGAACAACTGCAACGTCGTCGTCGACCACATCGCCATCGGCGAGATTAACGCGCGCGCGGCCGCCGAGGTTGCGGCGAAGAAGGGGCATGACCTCTTCATGTTCCTTGCGCCGCCGGCGGCGTACGAAAAGCAGGTCATCGACCACCGCGAGATCTACAACGCCGTGCAGAAGAAGCACGGCAAGTCCATCGAGCTCGGCTACCGCTCGACGTACAACCCGAAGACGAAAAAGTTCTTCGCCTTCTCCGACTCCTACGTCCCCGATCCGGGCAACTATCGCCAGGACCTCTGGGCTGACGTCGGCTTCCCGAACGGTCCCGCCTCGTGGCAGGACCTCCTCGTCGGCGGGAAGCGGATCAAGGACAAGCACGGCAACCCCGTCGGCATCGGGCTCTCGCAGGAGCTCGACACCAACATGGCCATGCGCTCGATCCTCTGGTCGTTCGGCGGCTCGGAGCAGGACGCGCACGGCAATCCGTCGCTCAACTCGAAGCACACCATCGAAGCGGTGAAGTACGTGCGCGAGCTGTACAAGCAGTGCATGACCGCCGAGGTCTTCTCGTGGGATCCGTCGTCGAACAACCGCGGCATCCTGGCGGGGAAGCTCTCCTACGTCGCCAACGCCATCTCCGTCACGCGCTCGGCGGAGAAGGACAACCCGGAGATGTCGAAGAAGATCCAGCTGCGCCCCGCGCTGCGCGGGCCGGTGCGCCAGATCGCCTGCGAGCACGTCATGGACTGCTACGTGATCTGGGACTTCGCCGAGAACAAGGAGGACGCGAAGAAGTTCCTCATCGACTACATCGACAACTTCGAGACGGCGTTCAAGGCGAGCGAGTTTTACAACTTCCCCTGCTTCACTTCGACCGTGCCGAACCTCAAGCAGTTGATCGCCAACGATCCGAAGGGCGTGCCGTCGAACAAGTACGCGGTCTTGGGCGACGTGCTCAATTGGGCGACGAACGTCGGCTATCCCGGCTACGCCTCGGCGGCAATCGACGAGGTGTTCAACACCTTCGTCATCCCGACGATGTTCGCCAAGGCGGCGAAGGACGAGATGACGCCGGAGGCCGCGGTGAAGGCGGCGGACGAGGAAGTGCGGCGCATCTTCGCGAAGTGGAAGTGACGGGGGAGTGATGGCGGTCGTCGAGACGCGGAACCTCACCAAGATCTTCAAACGCGGAAACGTCGGCGCCGTCAACAACGTCGATTTGCAGAGCCGGGAGGGCGAGTTCCTCGTCCTCCTCGGCCCGTCCGGCTCCGGAAAAACTACGCTCTTACGGATGATCGCCGGCCTTGAGGAGCCGACGTCCGGAGAGATCCTCATCGGCGGCCGCATCGTCAACGAGCTCACGCCGCGCGAGCGCGGCATCGCCATGGTCTTCCAGAGCTACGCGCTCTATCCGCACCTCAGCGTCTACAACAACATCGTCTTTCCGCTGAAGGCGCAGGGCGTGCCGAAGGCGAAGCAGAAGACGCAGGCGGAGTGGGCGGCGTCGCTCCTCGGGATCCAACATCTCTTCGCGCGCAAGCCGCGCGAGCTCTCCGGCGGCGAGCGGCAGCGCGTGGCGCTGGCGCGCGCGATCGTGCGCGAGCCGTCGCTGTTCTTGCTCGACGAGCCGCTGTCGAATCTCGACGCCAAGCTCCGCGCCTCGGCGCGCGAAGAGCTCGAGCAATTCCAGAAGCGGATCGGGACGACGGCGATCTACGTCACGCACGACCAGGTCGAGGCGATGGCCATGGGCGACCGGATCGTGGTGATGTCGCAGGGCGTCGTGCAGCAGATCGGCACGCCTGGCGAGGTCTACGACGAACCGGCCAATACGTTCGTGGCCACGTTCCTCGGCTCGCCGCCGATGAACATTCTCAGCGTGGACGACGTGCTGGTCGGCTTCCGCCCGGAGCACTTCCTTCCGCCCGGCTTCTCCGGCCGCAGCGGCGAGAGCGTGGCGATGCAGTTCCGCATCACGCACAGCGAGTACCTCGGCGCGGAGCGCATCCTCTACGGCCTCATCGACGGCGGCGCGTTCGGCGGACGGAAAGCGATCTCGCGCGTCCCGTCGACGCACGCCGAGGGGTTGGGCGACGGCAGCGTGACGACGTTCCATGTCGCGGAGAGCGATCTGAAATTCTTCGATCCGAAGAGCGAGACGCGCGTCGCGCCGCGGAGGATCGCCACCGCATGAGACGGCAGCGCTGGCTCGGGCCGGCCATGTTCATGCCGGCCATCATCTATATCGTCGCGCTCGTCGGCGTGCCGTTCGTCATGGCCTTCGTCTACAGCCTGAGCGACGCGAAGGTCGGCAGCACGCAGCTGCACTTCGTCGGCCTGCACAACTTCGTCGACGTCCTGCGCAACCCGACCTTCCGCGGTGCCGTGCGCAACTCCTTCGTCTTCACCATCACCTCGCAGATCCTCGTGCTCATCGGCGCGAACATCCTAGCGCTGGCGCTCAAGGACGCGTTCCCGGGGCGGCGGTTCCTGCGGTTCCTGATTCTCCTGCCGTGGGTGGCGCCGGTGTCGATCGGCTCGCTCGGCTGGAAGTGGATCCTCGACTCGCTCTACAGCGTCATCAGCTGGGTCGGCGTGCAGCTGCACATCTTCCACAAGTTCGACACGCCGATGTGGCTCGGCGAGCCGAAGCTGGCCATGATGTCGGTGATCCTCGTGCACACGTGGCACATGCTGCCGTTCGCGACGGTCATCATCCTGGCGGGTCTGACGGCGATTCCGAAAGACATCCCCGAGGCGGCGGCGGTCGACGGCGCCGGCTTCTTCCGGACGCTCTTTCAGATCACCATTCCGATGATGCTGCCGATCATCAACGTGGCCGTGCTCTTCGGCGCGATCTTCACCTTCACCGACATGACCGTGATCTACATCCTGACGCGCGGCGGTCCGTACGACACGACGCAGGTGATTCCGTCGGAAGCATTCTTCACCGGGGTCCTCGGATCGGATCTGGCGGAGGGGGCGACGATCTCGATCTTCCTCGTGCCGCTCCTCGTCGTGGCGGCCTACATCATGCTGCGCTCGGCGCACCGCGCGGAGGTGACATGAGGCGGGGGTGGCTCGGCAGGCTCGTGCTGTGGGGCGTGCGCGGTTTCTTCGCCGTGATCCTGGCGTTCCCGTTCTATTGGATGCTGATCACGACGTTCAAGCGCAACACGGACCTCAACAACCTGGAGAACAATCCGTTCCTCTTCAACGAGCGGCCGACGCTCGAGCACCTCCGGCTGCTGTTCCACGAGACGATGTTCCCGCGCTGGGTGCTGAACACGGCGTTCGCGGGCGTGGTCGTCGTCATCATCACGCTATTGCTCGCCGTGCCGGCAGCGTACGCGCTGGCGCGGCTGACCGGTAACTGGGGCGCGCAGCTCGGCATCGGCGTGTTCCTGACGTACCTGATCCCGCCGACGCTGCTGTTCATCCCTCTATCGAAAGTGGTGGCGCTGCTCGGGCTGCAGGACTCGCTCTGGTCGATCATCATCGTCTACCCGAGCTTCACGATCCCGTTCTCGACGTGGCTCTTGATGGGATTCTTCAAGTCGATCCCGAAAGATTTGGACGACGCCGCGATGGTGGACGGCCTGACGCGCTGGGGCGCGTTCGTAAAGCTGATGATCCCGATGTCGCTCTCCGGCATCCTGACGGTGGTGATCTTCAGCTTCACGCTGGTGACGCAGGAGTTCGTCTACGCGCTGACGTTCATCTCTTCCGCCGCGCACCAGACGGTGGGCGTCGGCGTGCCGACGTTCCTCGTCCGCGGCGACGTCTATTACTGGGGGTCGCTGATGGCCGCGTGCCTGATCACGAGCGTGCCGATCGGGATTCTGTACAACCTGTTCCTCGACCGGTTCATCGAGGGGTTCACGGTCGGCGCGGTGAAGTGAGCCTCTCCCGTTCTTTCGCCCGAGGTCGCGGCGGAGGATGTCGAGGTAAGGAAGGAGCGGCGCGCCCTTGGCGTCGCGCGCCAGGCCTTTCATGGCCTCGTACGTGCGCATGGCCTCGGCCACGACGTTCGCCTTCCGCGATTCCATCGTGTAGTTGACGCTGGCGAGAACCGCGGCCAGGCGATCGGCGATGGGGCGGAAGGCATCGATGAATTGCAGCGTCGCGCGGGCCTCGGCGGCGTCAAACGTGCCGAGGTCCTGAAGCTCACGATGCGCTTCGACGGCGGCAATCATCGAGTCGATGAAGTCGCGTGAGACCGTGCGCGCGCCGCGCACGTGCGCCGCGGTGGATGGATGCGGCGCCTCGAGCCGCGGAATGCGGCCGGCGAGCGCATCGATCGCCTCGGCGATCTCAATGGCAAGCTCCTCGGCGGCGGTCCGCGTGGGGGACGGGCTTTCGAGCAGCGGGACGAGCTGAAGTTGCGTATCCATAGTGTGAGGTATGACGTCGCGCGACAGAAGCAAATGCCCTCGCGACGGTTACAACGCGATGGCGAAACACGCCCGGCCTTCCCCCGCAGAGCCGCGTGCGCTCCGGAATCGAATTCGGCTCTGAACGAGAGAGCCGGAATTGCTCGGGCGACACATTTGCCTCTGGCGCGCAGAGGGGAATCCGAGGCGAACGCGATTCGCGCTCTGGCGCGCTGAGGCGACCGGGTGGGGGGAGGGGAGGCGGCTCTGGGGGGCAGGCCCGGGCGCGCACGTGGCGGCTTTTGACCCGCCCGCCGCCCAAAAGGGTCAGACAGTTGACATTCTCATCCCCCCAGGCGCATCGTTATCGCGCCTTTCCGAAGTCCTTACATCTAGGAGGTGACCCGTGGAACTTACCCGCCGCGGTTTCCTCAAGGCGACGACAGTCGGCGGCGCGGTTGCGCTCGGCTTCGACGTCTCCCAGGCACGTGCCGAGATGCGCGCGCT
The DNA here is from genome assembly GCA_035276475.1 of Thermoanaerobaculia bacterium. GTDB lineage: Bacteria > Acidobacteriota > Thermoanaerobaculia > Gp7-AA8 > Gp7-AA8 > DATDFB01. Next base: position 75,589 of record DATELQ010000062.1, read on the forward strand.
GAAGGTCTCCCGCACCACTGAGACCCGCTCCATCTGTCCGTATTGCGCGGTCTCGTGCGGCGTGATCATTCACACCCTGGGCGACAAATCGAAGAACGCCACCGCCTCCGTCGTCCACGTCGAGGGCGATCCCGACTCGCCCATCAGCCGAGGAAGCCTGTGCCCCAAAGGCATCACCCTCAAGGACGACATCGCTCACAAAGGCCGGCTTACCAAGCCCATGGTGCGGCGTCCCGGCTCCGACAAGTGGGAGGACATCAGCTGGGACGATGCCATCGCCAAGATCGCGCGGAACATCAAGACCACGCGCGACAAATGCTTCGTCGCCAAGAACGCCAAGGGGCAGGTTGTCAACCGCAACCCCGGCATCGCCTGGATCGGCGGCTGCACCGACACCAACGAATTCAACTACTTGCAGTGGAAAGCGATCACGGCCTTCGGGGTCCCCTACAGAGACTCCCAGGCCCGTGTTTGACACGGGCCCACGGTGGCCAGTTTGGCCGCCACTTTCGGCCGCGGCGCGATGACCAACGGCTGGGTCGACATCAAGAACGCCGACGTCATCCTCGCCATGGGCGGCAACCCTGCGGAGAACCATCCCGTCGGCTTCAAGTGGTTCATGGAGGCGAAGCGGACGCGCAACGCCAAGCTCGTCGTCGTCGACCCGCGCTTCACGCGCACCGCAGCCGTCGCCGACTTCTACGCCCCCATCCGGCCCGGCACCGACATCGCCTTCCTCCTCGGCATCATCCGCTACGCCATTGCCAACAACCGCTACCACGCCGACTACGTCAAGCTCCACACCAACGGGCCCTACATCGTCAACGACAAGTACGCCTTCAACGACGGCCTCTTCTCCGGCTTCGACCCCGCGGCGAAGAAATACGTGAAGGACTCGTGGGCGTACGAGGGCGATCCGGGAAAGGGCGGCGCGTACCACGTCGACGACACCCTGCAGAATCCCCGCTCGGTCTTCCAGCTCCTCAAGCAGCACGTCGACCGCTACACGCCGGAGATGGTCGAGCGCATCTGCGGCACGCCGAAAGACAAGTTTCTCAAAGTCGCCGAGATCGTCACCTCCACCGGCAACGCCCAGCACGTCGGAACGATTACGTACGCCCTCGGCTTCACCCAGCACTCCACCGGCGTGCAGATCATCCGCGCCGCGGCCATGCTGCAGCTTCTTCTCGGCAACGTCGGAAGGCCGGGCGGCGGCGTCAACGCCTTCCGCGGCCACTCCAACATCCAGGGTGCGACCGACACCGCGGGCAACACGGAGATCCTGCCGGGCTACCTCAAGACCCCGCTCGGCGACCTGCAGACGCTCGCCGACTACTACAAATCCGGCGTCCCGCTCACGCTCAACAACCAGCCGTGGGCGACGATGAACTACTGGATCAACTACCCGAAGTTCATGGTCTCGCTGCTCAAGGCGTTGTACGGCAACGCCTCGACGAAGGACAACGACTGGGGCTACGCGTGGATGCCGAAGATCGACGGCAACTACTCGTGGATGTACATCTTCGACGACATGTACCGCGGCTCGTCGATGCGCGTCGGCGGGAAGGAGCCGGGCCCCGAGGGCTTCATCACCTTCGGCATGAACCCCGTCGGCCTCGGCCCGAACTCGAAGAAGATGATCGCCGCGCTGTCGAAGCTGAAATGGATGGTCGTCGTCGAGAACGCCGAGACCGAGACGGCGAGCTTCTGGAAGGCGCCGAAGGAGTACGGCGGACCGCCCGCGAATCAGATCCAGACCGAGGTCTTCCTCCTGCCTGCGGCGAACTTCGCGGAGAAGGACGGCACGTTCACGAACTCCGCGCGCTGGCTGCAGTGGAAGTGGGCGGCGCTGAATCCTCCGGGTCTGGCCAAGGCCGATCAGGAGATCGTGTCGCGCATCTTCCTGGCCGTGCAGAACCTCTATAAGAAGGAAGGCGGCGCGCTGCCGGAGCAGGTCCTCAACGTCACGTGGGGGTACACGAACCCCGTCAGCCCGGACCTCGGCGAAGTATTAAAGGAGATGAGCGGCAAAGCGCTCGGCGACATCAAAGATCCCAAGGACCCGACGAAGATCCTCAAGACGGCGGGCCAGCAGCTCGACGGCTTCGGTCAGTTGCAGGACGACGGCTCCACGATGTGCGGCAACTGGCTGCACTCCGGCGTCTACACCGAGGCGGGCAACAACGCCCAGCGGCGCAGCACGGCCGATCCGGGCGGCCTCGGCATGTATCACAACTGGGCCTTCTCCTGGCCGGCCAACCGCCGCGTCATGTACAACCGCGCGTCCGCCGACGCCGAGGGGAAGCCGTGGGACCCGACGCGCGTCGGCATCAAGTGGAACGGCGAGAAGTGGGTCGGCGACGTGCCGGACATGAAGCCCGACGCGCCGCCGGGGACGTACGGCGCGTTCATCATGCTGCCCGAGGGCGTCGGACGGCTCTTCTCGCCGACGCTTAATGATGGACCATTCCCCGAGCACTACGAAGCCGTCGAAGCGCCGATCGACAATCCGCTCCACCCGCACGTGACGTCGAATCCGACCGCGCTCAAGCTCTCCTCGGACAAAGACGCGCTCGGAACGAAGGACAAGTTCCCGATCGTCTGCACGACCTATCGCCTCACCGAGCACTTCCACTACTGGACCAAGCACCAGGAGGCGGGTGTGCTCAACACGCTGTCGCCGGGATTCTTCGTCGAGATCCCCGAGGCCCTGGCGAACGAGAAGGGCATCGCCAACGGATCGAAGGTGAAAGTCACCTCGGCGCGCGGCTCCATCGAAGGAACGGCCATGGTCACGAAGCGCCTGCCGGTCATGAACGTCGACGGCAAGCGTGTCTGGCAGATCGGATTCCCCATCCACTGGGGCTACGCCGGCGCGCCCGATCACACCGGACCGCTGGCGAATTTCCTGACGTCGTCGTCGGGCGACCCGAACACATGGACCCCTGAGTACAAGGCTTTCCTTGTGACTCTCGACAAAGCGTAGGAGGAGGCGAGAGATGGTTGCGCAAACGCTCGAAATCAAATCCTCCTCGGCGTCGATGTGGGGAACGACCACCGGCATCCGCACGCTGCCGACGGTCTCGAAGTACATCGACACCTCGACCTGCATCGGCTGCAAGGCGTGCGAGGCGGCGTGTCAGGAATGGAACGATCTGAAGCGCGTGCCGACGGCGCAGGACGGCTCGTATCAGACCCTTCCCGCGCTCGACGCGGAGTTCTGGAACCTCATCAAGTTCCGCGAGCAGGACACGGCCGACGGCCTCGCGTGGCTCATGCGCAAAGACCAGTGCATGCACTGCGCGGAGCCGGGATGCCTGGCCGCGTGCCCGGCGCCGGGCGCGATCGTGCAGTACGCAAACGGCATCGTCGATGTGAACCCCGAGGCATGCATCGGCTGCGGCTACTGCGCGACGGGGTGCCCGTTCGAGGTGCCGAAGTTCCACGCCAAGACCGGGAAGATGGCCAAGTGCACGCTCTGCGTCGACCGCGTCGAGGTCGGTCTCGAGCCCGCGTGCATCAAAGCGTGTCCGACGGGGTGTCTCAACTTCGGCACGAAGGACGACATGGTGGCCCTCGGCAATCTGCGCGTGAAGCAGTTGAAGGATTCGGGATTCAAGGACGCGGCCTTGTACGACCCGCCCGGCGTGGGCGGGACCTCGGTCGTGACGGTGCTGAAGTTCAACAAGCCGGAGTGGTACGCGCTGCCGGCCGATCCCCACGTGCCGATCGGCGTGCGCGTCTGGAAACAGATCCTGCGGCCCGTCGGCGTCATCGCCGCGTTCCTCTCCATCTTCGCGGTGTTCGGCCACTACACGAAGTACGGGCCGAAGGAAGTCGTCGACGTCGAGGAGAAGTCCCATGAGTAGCAGCGTCGCCGAGACTCCCATCGTCGTGGCGCGGCACCGCGAGAACGTCATCGTGGAGGGCGAGATCATCCGCCACCGGCGCGCCTCGCGCCTCATTCACTGGTCGGTCGCGTTCACGTTCTTCCTCGCCCTCATCACCGGCATGCCGATCTGGACGCCGATCTTCCGCTGGATGGCGGCGCTCGTCGGCGGGCTCGAAGTGGCCCGCATCATCCATCCGTACGCCGGCGTGCTCTTCTTCCTCGTCTCGGTGCTGCAGTTCTTCCACTGGCTCGGGGACATGCACTTCCGCGCCGACGAGAGGGGATCGTGGCGGCCGTCGAAGCTGATGGCGTACATGCGCTACGAAGACACGGCCCCCGAGGGGGGCAAGTACAACCCGGGGCAGAAAGTGTTCTTCTGGGCGGTGACGCTCGGCGCGCTGGCGCTCCTCGTCAGCGGCGTGGTGATGTGGTTCCCGCTGCGCTTCCCGCCGATCGTGCGCGAGCTGGCCATTCTGCTACACGACATCACGTTCATCTGCTTCTTCATCGGCATCGTCTTTCACATCTACCTCGGCACGGCCGCGGAGCCGGGGACGTTCCGCTCGATGATTCGCGGCACGGTCTCGCGGCCGTGGGCGCGCCTTCATCACCCCGGCTGGCTGAAAGAGATCGACAATAAGGAATGACCCTGACCACGACCTCGGTACGCGCGGAGCTCGAACGGCGCTCCGCGCGCGCCGCCTTCCTCCCTCCCTCGCCGATCCTTTCGTTCATTGCGGTGCTTTGCCGCGCGCAGGCGGAGATTGCTGCGGGCCTCGAGGACGGTGCGGATTTCGATCACCTCCTGCCCTGCGTCGAGCCCTTCCTCCGCACGATCGCGGAGCACGGTCCCGAGCAACTCGTCGAGCAGGCGCTGATCCGGCTCGATGACGATCGCGACACGGCAAAAGCCCGGCTCATGACCTACTGGCGCGGCCAGTCGACGACGCGCGAGGACTACCTCTCGCGCGCGATCCTCCGCCCGTTCGCCGAGACGCTGCGCGCGCGCGGCGCGACGCTCGACCGGCTGCACAACCGCGGGCACTGCCCGTTCTGCGGCGGCCCGCCGGTCATGAGCACGCGCCGCGCGATTCCGGACGCCGAGGCGGGGCTGCGCATGCTGCACTGCGCGCTGTGCGGGCTGGAGTGGAACTTCAACCGCGCCATGTGCCCGTCGTGCGCGGAGGAGAAGCCCGACCATCTGCCGGTCTTTCGCAGCGACTCCTATCCGAACGTGCGCATCGAAGCGTGCGATACCTGCCGCCGCTACGTGAAGTCGATCGACCTGACGCAGGATGCGCGGCCGATCGCGGAGGTCGACGACGTGGTGTCGCTGTCGATGGACCTTTGGGCGATGGACGACGGCTACACGCGCATCGAGCCGGGGCTGGCCGGGGTGTGACGCGCTCGGTCGAATGGCTGCTCGACGGCCAGCGCGCGCTGCGCGACCGCTTCAACGACGTCGCCGGGGCGATGCGGCGCAACGACAAGACGGCACTCGACGTCGCGCTCGACGACTTCGAAACGCATCTCCGCCGCTGGACCGAGGCGGAGGAGCAGGTGCTGATTTCTGCGGTGACGCGCGCGGCGATTCCCGGCCGCGATCCGCGCCGCGAGCTCCGCCTCGAGTACGTGCAGCTCCGCGAGCTGACGAACTTCATCGCCCGCGGCCGCGAGAACAAAGCGCAGCCGTCAGAGCTCCTCGGGTATCTGGAGAATCTCGACCGCCGCCTGGCCGCCCACGAGCGGGAGAATCGTTCCGTATATTATCCGGTTGCTGCAGGCAGCCTCACGGAGGACGAATGGGCGATTCTCGAAGCAGCAAGGCCTTCGTTGTAGCAGCCGTTCTCTTACTCGTCGCTGCCGCTGCGCTCGCCGATCCGGCGACGGTCTCCAGCATCACGCCGGCCCAAGGCCTCACGCGCGGCGGCGAGATCGTGCACATCCACGGCGAGAACCTCATCGGCGCTCCGCTGGCGTGTCCGTCGATCACGTGCGGCGTGTTCGTGAAGTTCGGCGACACGCTGGCGACGATCGTCGACAACAGCGCCACGGAGATCGTCGTCGTGGCGCCGCCGCACGACGCCGGGCGCGTCGACGTGCAGGTCAACGTGCCGGTGACGCCGACGATCACGCTGCCGTCGGCGTACGCGTATCAGGATCCGTCGCCCTTCGACATGGTGCGCTTCCTTGTGCCGGTGGTGATCAACTCGTCCGGCGCGGGCGGCACGAATTGGGTGAGCGAGCTGGTCGTGCACAATGAGAACGCCGAGGCACTGCCGATCAACGGCTCGAAAGTACCGCCGCTGGCGACGTCGATCGTGACGCTGACGCCGCCGACGGGGAGCGCGGGATCGTACATCGAAGTGCCGAAACGCCTCGCCGACAACATGACCGCGAACGTGCGCGTGCACGACACGACGCGTGACGCCGACGGTTGGGGCGCCGAGGTGCCGGTCGTGCCGGAGACGCAGTTCCGGCGGTCGATCGTTCTCCTGGCCGTGCCGGCCGATGCGCGCTACCGCGCGCTGCTGCGCGTCTACGGTTACGGCACGAACGACGCGAACGTGACGCTGACGTTCCGCGATGACGAGACCGGCGAGATCGTCGGCACGCGCACGCTGGCGCTGCAATCGGGCTACGCGCAGGTGCCTGTGGAGGGCGTGCGCCCGCGCATCCGCGTGCAGGCCACGGCGGAGACGTCGCTGATCTGGGCGTTCGTCTCGGTCACGAACAACACGACGCAGCAGGTCACGACGATCACGCCGACGGTGACGCCCGCGGCGGTGGCGCTGCCGGCGACGCTGGCGCCCGGCCGCTGGGCGGCGAGCGGCGTCTGCGTGAACGTGACGAATACGACGGTCAACATCACGGCGGGCTGCTTCAACGGGTCGTTCGCCGTGCCGTCGATCGGCACCGACGGCCGCTTCGAGATGGACGGCACGTTCTACTTTGCCGGGCCGGCGCCGATCAATCCGCCGGCGGCGCACTTTTCCGGCGTAGTTCAGGGGACGACGCTGACGATCACGGCGAAGAGCGGCGACAAGACGATCGGCTCATGGACGGTGCAGCTCGGCGATCCGACGCCGTGCGGGCCGCGCTGCCTATGAGCGACGTCTGGACGGCAGTCGACGACTATGTCGAGGGGCTCTTCGAGCCGCCCGACGCGGCGCTCGACGAAGCACTGCGCGCGAGCGACGCGGCCGGGCTGCCGTCGATTCAGGTCACGGCGACGCAGGGGAGGTTCCTGCAGATCCTCGCGCGCGCGGTCGGCGCGCGGCGGATCCTGGAGGTCGGCACGCTCGGCGGCTACAGCACGATCTGGCTGGCGCGCGCGCTGCCGCCGGCCGGCCAGCTGACGACGCTGGAGATCTCGGCGACGCACGCGGAGGTAGCGCGCCAGAACCTTGAGCGCGCCGGCGTCGCGGACGTCGTCGACGTGCGCGTCGGCCCCGCCTTGGAGACGCTGCCGCAGCTCGACGGCCCGTTCGACTTCGCGTTCATCGATGCCGACAAGGTCAACACCGCGGAGTACTTCGCCTGGGCGGTACGGCTCTCGCGGCCGGGCAGCGTCATCGTGGTCGACAACGTCGTGCGCGAAGGGGCGCTCGCCGACGCCGCCACGGACGACGCGAACGTTCAGGCCATGCGCCGCTTTCTCGAAGCCGCGGCGAAGGAGCCGCGCGTTTCGATGACCGTGATGCAGACGGTGGGGCAGAAAAAGTACGACGGCTTTGCCATCGCGCTATGTACGACGCAGCCTTGACGTTGCGCGCCGCCCGGGCCGACTACTTCGCGCGTTCCGGCTTCGCTTCCGACGGCGGGTACGGCGACAGGTGGGTGAAGGTGAAGCTTGGCGGGCGATGGCTGCCGGCGTTTCCCAACGTGGCCGCGCGCGTGCGCGCCGTGCAGTTGCACGATCTGCATCACGTGCTGGCGGAGTACGACACGTCGTGGCGCGGCGAGGCAGAGATCGCCGCATGGGAGCTCGCCTCCGGATGCCGCGGCTACATCGCAGCGTGGATCCTCAACCTCGGCGGGATGTTGCTCGGCGTGATCCTCGCGCCGCGGCGCGTGGCGCGTGCCTTCGCGCGCGGGCGGCGGACCCGCAATCTCTACGCGACGGCGTTCGACGACGCGCTGCTCGAGCGCAACGTGGGCGAGCTGCGCGCGGAGCTCGGGCTTACCCCAACTGCATGAGCTCGAACGGCGGCTCCTCGTCGGGCTTTTTCTGCGCTTCGTTCCACGCCGCCGCGAGCTCCTCCTGCGGCCAGCCGAGAAAGAGACCGTCGCCGCGGTAGACGTTGTCGTCGAGGAGCGTGATCGCGCCGGCGCCTTCGTCGCACTGCACTTCCATCCGCCAGGCCGAGCGCGTAACGTTGCTCTCGCGCGTCCGCACCGGCACGCGCTCCATCGAACGGACCACGGCGTTGGTCATGGAGGTCATGATGCCATACGACTTCCTCATCGATACGTACGAAACGGAGCGGATCAAGACCCTCTCGGTGTGGTCGCAGTTCGGCGACGGCGACCTGGAGTTTCGCCCCGCGCCGCTCGCGCGCACGCCGCACGAGCAGATGGTCCATCAGTGCATGAGCGAGCATCTCTGGATGACGAACATGCTCGGCATCTCGATCGACCTGCCGCCGCTGCCGCCAAGCGAGACCCGGCTCGACTTCCTCCGCCACTACGCCGCGGCGACGGCCGCCCGTCTCTCGCAGCTTCGCGCGAAGCCCGACGTGTGGTTCGAAGAGACCGCGATGTTCTTCGACGTGCCGCGGACAAAGTCGTGGATCATGCTCCGCCGCCTCACACACTCCGCGCATCACCGCGCGCAGCTCACTGTGTATTTGCGGTTGCTGGGCAAGCCGCTTTACTCGACCTACGGCCCGACTGCCGATACGGGCGGCCTCCCGATCAACAAGGCGCCGGTGGTGTATCGCTACGCGACGGTCGAGGAGCTCCTCGGCGCGGAAGAGGAGGGCGGCGAGTTTCCGCCGCTGCCGGGCCCTGGGGAGAAGAGCCCTACCGAACGTCCCCCGAATACACGTTGAACCGCCCGTCCCGCACGAACCCCAGCAGCGTCACGCCGAATTCGCGCGCCAGCTCGATTGCCAGCGACGACGGCCCGCCGACGGCGGCGACGGTGGGGATGCCGGCCATGATCGCCTTCTGCACGATCTCGAAGCTGGCCCGGCTGCTCACTGCGAGGATCGCCTCCGGCAGCGGCGTCGAGCTCTCGCGCACGAACGAGCCGATGACCTTGTCGACGGCGTTGTGGCGGCCGACGTCCTCACGCACGCGCAGGAGCGTTCCCGCCGGGTCAAAGATCGCCGCGCCATGCACCGAGCCGGTGGCGCGGAAGGCCGGCTGGGCGTCGTGGAGCTGCGCGGGGAGGCGGTGGATGACCTCGCGGTCGATGGCACCGCGCGGCGGCAGCGGAGCGGTGACGACGCGCAGCGCCTCGATCGACGTCTTCCCGCAGACGCCGCAGCTCGACGTCGTGTAAAAGTGCCGGTCGAGCTTCGACGCGTCGATGCGCGCGTGCGAAGCGAGGGCGACGCGGACGATGTTCGGCGATCCCCAGTGCCGCACCGACTCGACGTCCCCGCCGCCGCCCACGAGCCCCTCGGTGAAGAGGAACCCGACGGCGAGGTCGAAGTCATCGCCCGGCGTCCGCATCGTCACGGAGATATTCTTCTCGCGCGGCTCGCCGTCGTTTGCGGTCCAGGCGGCGCGGATCTCCAGCGGCTCCTCGATCGCGACGACGTCCTCGGCCCGGTCGTCCTGCGGCCCCGCCGCGACGCGCGTGACCTCGACAGACGCCGTTTTGTCGGGCATCTCCGGATGCTAGCTTTTCGTACCGAACTCGTCTACCGTTCAACCAACAACTCCAGTCTTCTTTCCGTCTGTGCGCTTTACGAGGACTCCTGATGGCCAACGCCTCGGCATGTCCCACTTCGCAACTGCCGGCTCCAAGCTGCCGCCATGCGGCCCGCGTGGCGTCTTCCCTTTTCGCATGCCACAAATCGATAAGAGAAAGGGAGTTGTCATGATTGAAAGGTCCAGCCGGGTCCTGTTTCTCCTCCTGATTTGCCTTCTCCTTCCAACCCTCGCCAGCGCGCAGGCCGTCATCAAGGTCAACGACAACGTCAACATCAAGTTCGGAACGCTGATCCAGGCGTGGGCGGACTCCGCGGAGATCGCCGCCGACCCGCAGGGCTACGCGAACAACCTCTTCCTCCGCCGCTTCCGCTTCCTGGTCGGGGGTCAGATTTCGCCCACGATCTCGTTCTTCTTCGAGACCGACAATCCGAACCTCGGCAAGGCGCCGAAGGCGCTCGGCAGCGGCTTCATCACGCAGGACGCGTTCGTCGAGTGGAAGCCCCTCGGCGCCACGAACAACTCCCTCATGATCGACGCCGGCCTGATGCTGGCGCCGCTCTGCCGCAACTGCCTCGAGAGCGCGGCCACGCTGCTGTCGCTCGACTACGGCTCCTTCGCCTTCAACGAGAGCGCGCCAACGCAGTCGTCGGCCGGCCGCGACACGGGCTTCCTGGCCAAGGGCTATCTCATGAGCAACCACCTGGAGTATCGGGCCGCCGTGTTCCAGGGCTTCCGCCGCGCCGGCTCGCGCAACGCGTTCCGCACCACGGGGCGCCTGCAGTACAACTTCTGGGATACCGAGGCGGGCTACACCTACCCGGGCGTCTACCTCGGAAATAAGAAGGTCCTCAACGTCGGCGTCGGCGCCGACCGCCAGAACGATTACAAGGGGTGGGCAATCGACGGCTTCATCTCGCTGCCGAACGCCGCGAAGAACGCGCTCAACGGCGAGCTCACGGTGCTGCGCTTCGACGGCGGCACGGGCTTCTTCACCACGCCGCTGCCGGAGCAGGATGACTACACCGCACAGCTCGGGTACTATCTCGCATCCCCCAAAGTGATGCCCTGGATCCGCTACGAGCATCAGGATTTCAAGGCGGCGGCGAGCGACCCGAACGACAACAACCGCTGGCAGGCCGGTCTGACGTGGTATCCGAACGGACACAACTTCAACGTCAAGGGCGCCTACTCGCACGTCGCGCCGCGCGTCGGCAACAGCACGAACGAGTACACGGTCCAGATGCAGTTCTTCTACTACTAGCGTGAAAGGAGAGGAGCAACCATGACGGACATCCCGATGCCTGGCAGCGCGGTTGGATCGACGGCAGGGCGAGCCGAATACCCGATCAAACGAATCATCTTCGCCTCGAGTCTCGGCACGATGATCGAGTGGTACGACTTCTACATCTTCGGAAGTTTGGCGACGGTCATGTCGGCGCTTCTCTTCCCCGGCAAGGATCCGGTGTGGGATGGAATCAAGTATTGGGCGCTCTTCGCGACCGGGTTCATCGTCCGGCCCTTCGGCGCCATCGTCTTCGGCCGCATCGGCGATCTGATCGGCCGCAAGTACGCGTTTATGGTCACGCTGTCGATCATGGGCCTCTCGACGTTCCTTCTCGGGTGTCTGCCGACGTACGCCCAGATCGGGATTGGGGCGCCGTTGCTCGTCCTGCTGCTCCGCCTTCTGCAGGGCCTCGCGCTCGGCGGTGAGTACGGCGGCGCGGCGGTCTACGTCGCCGAGCACGTGCCCGACAACAAGCGCGGCTTCTACACGAGCTTCATCCAGATCACGGCCACGCTCGGCCTCTTCGTCTCGCTCCTGGTCGTGCTCGGCGTGAAGAAGGTGATGACGCCGGACGACTTCAAGGCCTGGGGCTGGCGCATTCCCTTCCTGCTGTCGATCCTCCTCGTGGCGATGTCGTTCTACATCCGCATGAAGCTCGCCGAGTCGCCGCTCTACGCCGCGCTCAAGAGCCAGGGCAAGACGTCGATCGCGCCGCTCAAGGAAGCCTTCGGCAACTGGTCCAACTTCAAGATCGTGCTCCTCGTGCTGCTCGGCGCCACTGCCGGCCAGGGCGTGGTTTGGTACACCGGCCAGTTCTACGCGCTGTCGTTCATGCAGAGCATCATGAAGATCGACATCGTCCCGTCGTCGATCATCTTGGCCGTCGCGGTGCTGATCGCCATGCCGTTCTTCACTGTCTTCGGGTCGCTCTCCGACAAGATCGGCCGCCTGAAGATCATGATGGCCGGCAACCTCATCGCCGCCATCACTTACATTCCGATCTACAAGGCCATGGTGGCATCGACGCCCGACCCGAAGAACCCGAACATGCTGGTGCTGACGCTGCTCGTCTTCATCCAGGTGATCTACGTGACGATGGTGTACGGGCCGATCGCGGCGTTCCTCATCGAAGCGTTCCCGGCGAAGATCCGCTACACGTCGTTCTCGCTGCCGTATCACATCGGCAACGGCTGGTTCGGCGGCACGGTGCCGCTGATCGGCGCGACGCTCGTGGCCGAGACGCACAACAAGCTGTCCGGACTCTGGTGGCCCATCGGCATCGCGCTGATGACGTTCCTCGTCGGCACGTTCGTGCTGAACGAGAGCCATCGCAACGAGATCTGGCGCGAGGCCGAAGAAGCGCGTCCCGTCTAGACATTCCGTAGCGCCCCTCGGGTGAGGGGCGCTACCCTCCCGCAGGATGATCCTCCTCGTCGACGACGACACAGCCATCCGCGACTCGCTCTCGAACGAGCTGCGCGCCGCCGGCTATCCGACGACGACGGCGATCGACGGCGCCGACGGCTTGCGCCTCTTCAGCGCCGGCGCGCCCGACGTCGTCGTCACGGACCTGGCCATGCCGCGCTCCGACGGCTTCGAGCTGATCTCCGCGATCCGGGCGACGTCGGTAGTGCCGATCATCGTGCTCTCGGTCCGCGGCTCGGACAACGATAAGGTCCGCGCGCTCGATCTCGGCGCCGACGACTACGTGACGAAGCCGTTCTCGATCGCAGAGCTCCTCGCGCGCGTCCGCGCACAGCTCCGCCGCACGACGTCGCCGCCGCCGTCAGTGATGGAGTTCCCGGATCTCTCGATCGACGTGGAGCGCCGCCGCGTGGTGCAGGGGGGGCGGGAGGTGCGCCTGACGCCGATCGAGCTGGCGCTGCTGGAGTTCCTCGCCGCGAACGCCGGGAAGCCGATGTTCATCGCCCAGATCATCGCCCGCGTCTGGCCCGCCGCCCCCAGCACGTCCGCCGATACGGTGCGCGTGCACATGAGCTCTCTGCGCAAGAAGCTCGAGCCGAACCCCTCCGAGCCGCGCTATATCGTGACGGAGCCGTGGGTGGGGTACCGGTTCATCGCGGAGCCGACGCGCGCCTCGGCATGGACCGAGGTACCATGAGGGGATGGCGGATGTAACGATTCACGACATCGAAGCCGAGTTGCTTGAGCAGCTCAACGCCAGAGCGAAGGCATTCGGACGATCGCTTGAAGAGGAAATGCTCGAAATCCTCAGGCGCAGTGTTCCGCGCGTCAAGGGCATTGAAGAGCTGCGCCGTCTCGCTCGCGAATCACAAGAGCGTTTCCGCGGACGTATCTTTTCCGATAGCACCGACGATATCCGCGAAGATCGCGAACGATGACGCTTCTCGTCGTTGACGCCAGCGTCGTCGTGAAGTGGTTCATAGCCGAACCAAACTCCGAGGCAGCGCTCCGTCTGCTCGATGTTGAGAAGAAGTTCCTCGCGCCCGACCACTTGTTTGCCGAGACGACCAACGCGGTGTGGAAGAAGGTGAGGAGAGGAGAGATCTCGCGTGAAGATGGCCGCGAGGCACTGTGGCAGATCGACAATACGGCTGTGGCCATCAAGACAGTTCCATGCCTAGAACTGCCGCCGATGCTTACACGATCGCTCTGCAGTACGGACGTTCGGTCTACGACGCGATGTATCTTGCGCTCGCCATCCAACAGAACACCCGCCTGATCACCGCCGACGGCCGGCTCTTTAACGCCCTCGCGGCCGCTCCCGACATTCGCCCGCACATCGAATTGCTTCGCGAGTACCCTTCTTGATGTGATCAAGCGCCTGGCCACCTGGGCGGCGGCGATCGCGGCGATCGCCCTAGTAACGCTCGCCGGCCGCGCCGCCGGCCTGAACGCCACCGCGGTCGGCTTCGTCTACCTCATCGTCGTCCTCTTCGTCTCCGTCTGGGGCGATCTCCTCGTCGGCACCGTCTCCGCCGTCGTGGCCACGCTCTGCTACAACTTCTTTTTCTTCGCGCCGCTCTATACCTTCACCATCGCCGAGCCGGCGAACTGGTTCGCGCTCGCGGCGTTCTTGATCTCGTCTGTCACTGCCAATCGTCTCGTCGTCGCAGCGCGCACGCTGGCGCAGAAGGCCGAGCAGCGGCGCAACGAGATCGAAACGCTCTATGCGCTCAGCGTCGAGCTCTTCGCCGCCGCCCTGGGCGATGCCGCCGCGCGCGCGCTGCGGTCGCTCGGCGCGCGCGGCGGCGGTCTCGTGCTCTTCGACGGCAGTCCGCAGCGGCAGACCGTCGTCTCGTGGAGCGGCGAGAAGCCGGACGAGATCGAAGAGCTGATCGCCGGCGTCGGGTGGCACAAAGAGCCGGTGGAGTTCGGCGCGGACGTCTACCTGCCGCTCTTCGTCGGCGGCGAGACCACCGGCGTCCTCGTCGCGCGCGGCGCGACCGCGTCGAAGAAAAGCCTCGAGTCGGCCGCGCGCCTCGTCGCCCTCGCGGTCGAACGCGAGCACTTCATCGAGGAGAACGCGCACATGCAGGCGCTGCGCGAAAGCGAGGCGCTCAAGACGTCGCTCCTGCGCGCGATCTCGCACGATCTGACGACGCCGATCACCGCCGTGACGATCCGCACCGAGTCGTTGCGCCGCCGCGCCGAAAACGACCGCGATCTCCTCGGCGACGTCGGCGCCATCGCCGAGGAGACGGCGCGGTTGCGGAGGAGAATCGACAACCTCCTGGCCATGGCGCGGCTCGAGGCGGGGAAGGCCGAGCCGCACCCCGAGCCGACGCCGCCCGCGGACCTCTTCCGCGCCGCACGCGAGAACCTCCCGCTCGTCTTCGCCGCGCGCCCGGTGACGCTGCACGTCGACGCCGACTGCCCCGACGCCAACGTCGATCCGTCGCTCGCGCTGGAGATCCTCGTCAACCTCCTCGAGAACGCCCACCGCGTCTCGCCGCCCGGTGCTCCCGTCGAGCTCGTGGCGCAACGGCTCGACAAAGCGACGATGCGCATCGAGGTCCGCGACCGCGGCCCCGGCGTTCCGCAAACCGCCGACGTTGCCCAGCGCGGCCTCGGTCTGGAGATTGCGCGCAGCCTCGCGGCGGCGAACGGCGGCGGCATTGCCCTCGAGCCGCGTGCCGGCGGCGGCACCGTTGCGCGAATCGATCTGCCGGCGGCGGATGACGTTATCGTCGACGTCCAATGACCGTGGCCATGGGCAACGCAACGAAGGGAATGTGACCGATCCCCTGAATCCACCAGCGTGCGGTAATCGTCGGCGGCCGCCTGAGAAGCAGCGGGATGACGATCATCGACATCACGATCCAAATCGCCGGCCCGTAGACTGCCGCGATTTTGAGCCGCCCGATCGATGAGCTCAACAAGCTGCGAAGCTTCGCCGAGCGCAGCGTGAAAAATAGGAGTACGCCCGCCCAGAAGAAGGCCACGCCGAAGTGCATCAAGAGTCCCAGCGCCGTCGTTCTTGCGCCGCCCGCGAATGCCTCCTTCCCTACTAAGACCGCGGCAACGCCCTGCCACAAGCGCGTGAACGTCGAGTGGTAAAAAAAGACGCTCAGAACAGTCGCGAACAGACCATCGCTGATACCGGTGGCCAGACCTGCGCCGGCCCACGTGACGAAGCGTCGTGACACGGTTTGCGCATCGTACGCCTTTAGAACTCGATCTGCGCCCCGAGCTCCACCACCCGATTCGCCGGCAGCCGGAAAAAGCGCGCGGCGCTCTCGGCGTTGCGCATCATCGAGGCGAAGATCTTCTCGCGCCACATCGACATGCCGCTCGGGCGCTTCGTAATGATCAGCGTCTCGCGGCCGAGGAAGTACGTCGTGTCCATCGGCGGGACTTTGAGAGCGTGCTCGTCGCCGACGCGCTTCAGCAGCGCGGGGATGTCGGGCTCCTCCATGAAGCCGTAGCGCGCGGCGACGCGGTACATCCCTGCGCCGAGCTCGTCGAACTGCAGCCGCTCGTCATCGCACAGGTGCGAGACCTCCTCGGTCATGACCGTGAGCAGGATCACCTGCGCATGCATGGCCTTGTAGTGCTTGAGGCTGTGCAGCAGCGCCGGCGGCACCGCGTCGCGCGTGCGGTGCATGAACACCGCGGTGCCGGGGACGCGCACCGGCGGCCGCGCCTGGAGCGACGTTACGAACATCTCCGGCGTCAGCGCCCCTTCGCTGAGCCGCACGTTGAGGATCTGCCGTCCGCGCCTCCACGTCGTCATCATCGTGAACACGAGCGCCGCGATGAGCAGCGGGAACCACCCGCCCTCGGCGATCTTGAAGAGATTTGCGCTGAGGAACGCCACGTCGCCGATGAGAAACGCCAGCGTCAGGCTCAATGCTTTGAAGATGCTCCAGTGCAGGAGATCGCGCGCCACGAAGTAGGCGAGGAGCGTGGTGATGATCATCGTCATGCTCACGGCCACGCCGTACGCGCCGGCGAGGTTCGACGAGCTGCGGAAGCTGACGACGAGGAGGATCGTCGCCACCATCACCGACCAGTTCACCGCGGGCATGTAGATCTGCCCGATCTCCGCGCTCGACGTATGCACGATCTGCATGCGCGGGAAGTAGCCGAGCTGGATGGCCTGCCGCGTCAGCGAGAAGACTCCGGAGATGATCGCTTGCGAGGCGATGACCGTCGCCACCGTCGCCAGCGCCACGAGCGGGTAGAGCGCCCACTTCGGGGCGAGGAGGTAGAAGGGGTTGTGCGCCGCCGCCGGATTTCTGATCAGCAGCGCGCCTTGCCCGAAGTACTGCAGCACGAGCGACGGTCCGACGATCGAGAACCAGTCGACCTGGATCGGCTTCTCGCCGAAGTGCCCGAGGTCCGCGTAGAGCGCCTCGCCGCCGGTCGTGACGAGGAAGACCGCGCCGAGGACGAGGAAGCCGTGGCCGTGGTTCGCGGCGAAGAAGCGCACCGCGTACATTGGATTGATGGCGAAGAGGACTTTCGGCGCCCACAGAATGCCGCGCAGTCCGAGGACGCCGAGGGTCGTGAACCACACCAGCATGATTGGGCCGAACACCGCGCCGATACCCGCCGTCCCTCGGCGCTGGAAAAAGAAAAGCACGACAAGGATCACGATCGTCAGCGGAATCACGTACGGCTTGAAAAGCGGCGTGGCGATCTCGAGGCCCTCGACCGCGGAGAGCACCGAGATCGCCGGCGTGATCATGCCGTCGCCGTAGAGCAGCGCCGCGCCGAAGACGCCGATGGCGAGCAGCGTGTAGCGCACGCGCTTGCTGCGGCTCCTGTCCATGCCGACGAGGCCCATGAGCGCGAGGATGCCGCCCTCGCCGCGGTTATCGAAGCGGATGACGTAGACGTGGTACTTGAGCATGACCACGACGACGAGCGACCAGAAGATCAGCGACAGCACGCCGAAGATGTTGTCGGGCGTGACCGCGACGGGATGCGCGCCGTAGAAGCACTCGCGCATGGCGTACAACGGGCTCGTGCCGATATCGCCGTAGACGATGCCAAGGGCCAGGAGGGAGAGCGCGAGGAGGCGCCGGCCCGTCGCCTCTTCGCGGTGAGCGCTTTCTTCCATTCGCCGCGACCGGTCAAGTGTACGGTGCGGGTTCGGTACACGGAGATTAAGAAAGGCTAAAGGTCGCGGATCGGCAGGCGGCGGACGCGCTTCCCCGTCGCGGCGAAGATCGCGTTCGCCACGGCCGGCACGATCGGCGGCACCGTCGGCTCGCCGATGCCGTACGGCTCGTCGCCGTGGCTCGGCACGAGGTGGATCTCGATCTTCGGCGTCTCGTCGATGCGCAGCACGTCGAAGTCGAGATACGTCGACTGCTCGACGCCGCCGTCGCGGAACGTGATCGCATCCTTGAGCGCCGACGAGAGTCCCCACACGATGCCGCTCTCCGCCTGCGCGACGACGCCGAGCGGATTGACGATCAGGCCGCAGTCGATGACGCCGACGACTTTGTCGACGTGCACCTGCCCCTTCACCACCGACACCTCCGCGGCGTACGCGACGTGCGTGACGCCGTCGTAGACATTGCAGGCCACGCCGCGGCCGTGGCCGGACGGAAGCGGCTTACCCCAGTTCGACTTCGTGCGCAGCAGTTCGAGCACGGCGCGGAGGCGCGGGCGCTCGATCTTCAGATCGTCGATGGCGAGGACGTCCGGCGCTTGCAGCAGCTTCAATCGATACTCGAGCGGATCGGCGCCGGCGGCGTGCGCAAGCTCGTCGAGGAAGCATTCGCGCGCGAACGTCGACGACGGCGAGAACACCGCGCGCCACGGCCCGAGCGGCACGTGCGTCGGCACGCGTACGTAACGCGTCTCGATGTTCGGAATGGTGTAGGGGATGTCGTACACGCCCCACGACGCGCTGTCGCGGTAGTAGTTCGGATCGTCGAGCTCCGCCTGTGTCGGAGTGCCGCGCGCGTTGTGCAGCGACGCGATTTTCTTGTGCGTCCAGGCGACGAGCTTTCCGTCCGCGTCGAAGCCGCCGCTCATCTCATGGCGTGACGCGGCCTGGAAGTAGCCGTGCTTCATGTCGTCGCTGCGCGTCCAGAGGAGCTGCACCGGCGCCTTCACCGCCTTCGAGATCTCCGCCGCTTCGAGCGCGTAGTCCCACCCAAGGCGCCGGCCGAAGCCGCCGCCGAGGAGCGTGACGTGAACGGTGATGCGCTCTGGAGAGAGGCCGAGGAGGCGCGCGACCTCCTTCTGCACGGCGTTCGGCGCCTGCGTCGGCACCCACAGCTCGGCGCGGTCGGCGCGCACGTCGGCGGTGCAGTTCATCGGCTCGACCGTCGCGTGCGCGTAGAACGGATAGTGGTACGTCGCTTCGAGAGTGCGCGCCGGTGTCGTCGTTGTGCCGTCCTGTCGCAGCAGGTAGCCGGGATCCTTCGCCGCGTCGGCGAGGAGCTGCTCGTACACCGCGGAGCTGAAGCCGGCGTGCGGACCGGCGTCGAATTCGACCTTGAGTCGATCGCGCGCTTTGAGCGCGGCCCAGGTGCGATCCGCGACGATGGCGACGCCGGCGCTGACGCGGACGACGTCGACGCCGTCGACGGCCTCGAACGACTTGATGCTTCCGCCGAGCGCCGGCGGACGGACGATCGTCGCGTAGCGCATGCCGGGCACTTTGACGTCGAGGCCGTACCGCGCCTGCCCGGTCACGATGTCGGGGCCGTCGATGCGCTTCATCGACTTCCCGACGAGCTTGAAATCGCGTTTCAGCGGCGGATCGGCCGGGACGGGCAGCTTTGCCGCCGCGGCGGTCAGCTCTCCGTACGTGAACCGTTTTCCTTCGTGGATGACCGTGCCTTCCTCGGCGCGGCAGGCGGCGCGGTCCACGCCCCACGCCGCAGCCGCCGCAGCGACGAGCATCTCCCGCCCTGTCGCGCCGGCACGGCGCAGCGCGCGGAAACTTCCGCGCACGCTGTAGCTGCCGCCCGTGCCGAGGTTCGGGAACTGCGCGCTCGGCTCGGCCTGCACGACGCGGACATTGCGCCAGTCGGCTTCGAGCTCGTCGGCGAGGATCACGGCCAGCGCCGTCCGCACGCCCTGTCCCATCTCGGATTTGCCGACCGTCAGCGTCACGATGTCGTCGGGATCGATGCGGATCCACGCGTTCGGCCGGAACGGCGTTTTCTCGCCGGCGTCCGCACCACCCGCGCGAAACGCGAGTGCGAGCGCAGGCCCGCCGAGGAGCGCGATGCCGAGGAACTCGCGCCGCGTTCTCATTTCGCGCTCCGCAGCTGGGCGGCTGATTGAATCGCGGCGCGGATGCGCGCGTACGTGCCGCAGCGGCAGACGTGATCGCGCATCGCCGCGTCGACGTCAGCGTCGGTCGGACTCGGCGTCTTTGCCAAGAGCGCGCACGCCTCCATGATCATGCCGCTCTGGCAGTAGCCGCACTGCGCGACGTCCTGCGCGAGCCAGGCGCGCTGGCAGGGATGGTTCTTCAGCCCTTCGATGGTCGTGAAGCGCTTCCCTGCCGCGTCGCTCAGCGGGATCTGGCACGAGCGCACGGCTGCGCCGCCCTGAAGGACCGTGCAGGCGCCGCAGATGCCGGCGCCGCAGCCGTATTTCGTGCCGGTGAGCCGCAGCTCGTCGCGCAGGACCCAGAGGAGGGGAGTGTCGTCGTCGGCGTCGACGCTGACTTCGCGGCCGTTGACGATAAGACGCGCCTTCATGACCGGCAATGATGCCTGTGGTCCGGTGACGATGCTGTGCCTTTGCAGCGAATCTTCACGCCGTGGAAGTGAACGGGACCGCTCCCTCGGCGAAGTGGTTTGCTTTCGCGTTCGCAGACGCTTATCCGCTACTTTTTTTCGGTGATCCCGATCGCCGATCCCGTCCTTCCCGTGCTCTCGCGCGAGCTCCCGCGCGGCCGCGACTGGCGTTACGAGCTGAAGCTCGACGGCTTCCGCGGCATGCTCTACGTCGACCGCGGCGCGGCGAGCTTCCGCTCGAAGACGAAGCGCCCCATGCCGCGCTTCGACGAGCTCGCGGCGCGCGTGGCCGCGGAGCTCCGCGCGGCCGACGCCATCGTCGACGGCGAGATCGTGGTCATGGGCCGCCGCGGCCCGGAGTTCAACGCGCTCCTTTTCCACCGCGGCGTTCCGCAGTTCGCGGCGTTCGACCTCGTGTGGCTGAACGGCTCCGACGTCCGCCGCTGGCCGTACGAGCGGCGCAAAGCGACACTCAAGCGCCTCGTCCGCGGCCGCACGTGGATCTCGTTCGTCGAGAGCCATAGCGATGCGGAGCTCTTCGACGTCGTCAGCGGCCTCGATCTCGAAGGCGTCGTGGCCAAGCGCCGCGACGAGCCGTACGCGCCGGCGACGCGGTGGATCAAGGTGAAGAACCGCAATTACTCGCAGGCGGTGGGGCGGTGGCGGTTCTTCGAGGGGCGGCGCTAGCGCATCGCCTTCAGCTTCGCCACCTGCGCGGGCGTCAACAGATTCTTCAGCCGCACCAGCAGTGCGAGCTGCGCGCGCTTCATCTCCCGTTCGAGCGCCATGACCTTGTCGGCGCGCTCCAGCACTCTCGCCTCGTCGATCGGCGACTGCTGCAGAAGCTGCTGCATCTTTCCGGACTCGTCCTGCATGTCCCACTGCAGATCGATGAACTTCTTCTGCGTCTGCCGGACCTCGTTCCGGATCGCGGCGGACTGTGCGTCCGTCAGCGCGATCTCCGAGGCGTGCGCCATGATGAGCTCCGGCGGGATGAGGAACTTCGAGATCGGGTCTTCCGGTGGCTGCTGCGCGAGCGCAAAAAGAAGAAATAGCCAGGTCATCGCGAGACTCCTGTCGAAGGCATGCGGAGGAGAACGTCCGTCTGCGGCCGCCACTCCGCGATGGCGCGTGCCGCGGCGCGGTCGTCATTCGTGAAGGTGACGTGATGCGGACGCATGGCGAAGACGAGCACAATCGCAAAAACGAGGAATGCCGCCACAGGCCGCAGCCAGTTCAGCCGGTACGGCCGTGGTGCGAGCCGATAGGCAGGCGTTCGCTGCTGCTCCTCCTCCCGCAACTCGGCAAATCGCTCCGGTAAATTCATCGTTCCTCCTCCGCGAGCAGCATCGACAACCGCTTCTTCCCCCGCTCGTAATGCACGCGCGCAGACCCCAACGAGATCCCCAGCGTCTCCCCCGCCTGCTCGATCGTCATGTCGTGGTAGAACACGAGCTCCAGCACCTCGCGCTGCCGCCGCGCCAATCGTTTCAACCCGCGAAGCAAGGCCGCGGCGCGCTCGCTGTGGATCATCTCTTCCTCGGCGGAGGAGCCGTTCCTGTTGGACTGCGGCCAGAACCGCAGCCGCCGGAACCGCCGCTGTCCGGTAGCCGTCTTGCGGATCACCGCGAACAGCCACGTCCGGAACGCCGCGCGTCCTGCATACCGCGCCTTGCCGTCGAGCACCTTCACGTACACCGTCTGCAGCACATCCTCCGCGTCGCTCCGGTCGCGATCGCAGCAGGCCATGGCCCAGGCGAAGCTGGCTGCGTGAAAGGCCTGAAGCTGCCGCTCCAACTCCGCTCGGTCCATCGCGTCACTGGCATTCGTCGCTCGGGGCGCGCGCTCATATGACACGTCATATCGATCGCCCTCGCGCGCGACGAATAGCCATGAAGAAATCACTTGCCGCCGCATGTCTCGTTTTGCTCGCCCATTCTCTTCCGATTCACGCCGAGGAGCCGCCACTGCCACCGCCGGTTGTCGCGGTCGCAACGGTGCTTGAACTGAACAACGCGCAGGTCCGCGCCGCCGGGCTCGCGCCGTGATCACGTGTGCGTGATCATCAGCGTGTAGCCGTCGGGATCGACGACGCGGAACTCGCCGCGCGGCGCATAGAACTCGGTGCGGATCTCGCTGACGTCAACGCCGGCGGCGGCGAGCTCCGCATGCTTCGCCGCGACGTCGTCGACATAGAGATAAAAGAGGATGCCCTGCTTCGCGGCGTCGACCGCGTGGTCTGCTTTGCCGACCATCATCGACGCGCCGTCGCCGCTCTGCAGCCACGCCCACGTCGGCTCCTCCGCGCCCTTCGCAGCGAACGTGTTGCCGAGCTCGAAGCCGAGCTTCGCATAGAACTCGATCGACGCCGGCACGCTCGTCACGAAGACGAGCGGCGTCAGGGAGCGGATGTTCATGGCGCCCAGGCCATGCCGTCCGGCACGTTGCCCGTCGCCACTTCGCCCGTGACCTTCAGCGTGTCGAGGTCGATGGCCACGACCTTCCCCTCGTCGGCGCAGGCGACGAAGGCGCGCTTCCCGTCCGGCACGATCACGATTCCGGACGGCCCGCGCGGCGTGGCCACGCGCCCGATCAACTCGCGCTTCGCCGCGTCGTAGACCAGCACTTCGTTCGCCGGCGGATCGGAGACGAGGACGCGCTTGCCGTCGATCGTGAACTTCACACGGTTGATCGACTTCGTCGTCGTTGGGATCGTCTGCGTGACGGTGTCGGTCGTTGTGTCGATGACGGCGATGCCGCCGTTCGGTGCGCGGCTCGCCGCCCACAGCTCGTTGCCAAAGCGGTCGATCCCCTCGGGGCCTTTGACTGCGGGAATCTGTTTGAGCCGCACGGCGCGCGGTGCGTTGCCGAGGTCGATGGCGGTGACAGAGTCGGAGCCGATGTTCGCGGTGTAGACCTTCTTCTCGTCGGCCGTCGTCACCACCATGTGCGAGACCTCGGCGCCGGTGCCGTAGATCGCGTCGAGCGCGTCGTTGACGATCGTGCCGACGACGCGGCTCCCCTCGGCTGTGAACCAGACGCGCGGGCCGGCGGCGAAGAGGCCATGCGGCCGCAGCACCGGAAGCTTCAGGCGCTTGCGCTCGGAGTGCGACACGACGTCGACGATCGAGAGTGTCGAGCCGGGTTCCGGCCCGGTGCCGTAATTCGCGACGACGGCGGTCTTCCCGTCGCCCGTCACCGCGACTTCGTGCGGCCCGTTGCCGGTCGGGATCTTCGCCACGACCGCCATCTTCGCCGGATCGACGAAGGCGAGCGTGGCGTCGGCTTTGTTGAGAACGAGGAGAGTGGCGAGCAGGACTGCGTTCATTTTCGTGTGGTGAAGTATCGCTTCAACCACTGCGACAGTCCATCGAGGCCGGGAAAGAGGACGCGCTCGGTGATGTTGGCCTGATCGAGCTTGTCGCGCACTTCCCACTTGAGCGACGCCGGGATGATGACGCGGCGGTACGTGGCCTCGTGGCGGTGCAGCAGCTCCTCGAGCTGCAGCGTGGCGCTCGACGGCAAGGAGAAGAGCGCGAATTGATTGACGATGCGCTCGTCGAGCGACGGCGGCTCGAAGAAGACGACGAAGTCCTGTGTGGTGAGCGCGTCGAAGCCTTCGAGCGTCGTGGCGGCGGAGCTCAGCATCTCGGTCGTGAAGATGTTCTGCTCGTCGCCGAGGATCTTGCGGAGCGGCGCGGGGAGCGAGGCGTTCGTCTTCTGGAAGTCGACCATCCAGATCGCGCCGTCGACGTCGAAGTGCCGGAAGTCGTGCGTGGCGAAGTGCATGGCCACGAGCGGCGAGTACGTCCAGTCGAGGAGCCGCGTCGGCAGCCCGTGGTGCTTGGCCAGCGAGAGCCAGTTCCAGACCGAGTCGCCATGCACGGCGTGGCGCATCGCGTATTTGCGGAACGAGGTGAGGAGGTGCTTCTCGTGCGACTCGAAGCCGCCGGTCTGGAGGCTCGTGTCGAGGCCGTGCGTGACCGACGGCGCGCCGCGATAGACGAAGCGCGCGCGGTGCCGCTGGAGGGACGGCTGAAACGTGCCGCCGAAGAGAATCTCCTGTAGCTCGATCCAGCTGTTGACGCGGTGGTCGTTCATCGGCGAAGGTTCCGCAATGCGTAAGTCGTTCCTCTTTCTACTACTGATTGCCACCGCCGCGATGGCCGAAAACCCGGCCTACGCCCCCGACCGCCGCCCCGGCGAAGGGGAGGGGCCGTTCCCGCGGCTCATCATCCGCGGCGTCACCGTCATCGACGGCACCGGCGCGCCGCCCATCGGGCCGGCCGACGTCGTCATCGAAGGGAACCGCATCCGCGAAGTGCGCGTCGTCGGCGCGCCGCTCGTGCCGATCAAACCGGAAGGGCGCCCGAAGGACGCGACGAAGGAGATCAACGGCACAGGCATGTACGTGCTGCCGGGCTTCATCGACATGCACGGCCACACCGGCGGGCGCGAGCAGGGGACGACCGCGGAGTACGTCTACAAACTCTGGATGGGGCACGGCATCACCACCGTGCGCGAGCCGGGCTGCGGCAACGGCGCCGACTGGTGCCTGCACGAGCGCGACCGCAGCGCGCGCAATGAGATCGTGGCGCCGCGCATCGTGCCCTACATCTTCACGATCCGCGGCATGTGGGACGGCGGGCCGATCGACACGCCGGAGCAGGCGCGCAAGTTCGTGCAGTGGGCGGCGAAGAAGGGCTTCGACGGGCTGAAAGTCTTCGGCGCCGGCGATCCGATTTTCCAACCCGAAATCCTCGCGGCGCTGCTCGACGAAGCAGGGAAACAGCACATCGGTTCGACGACGCACCTCGCCCAGATGGGCGTCGCCGAGTCAAACATCCTCTCCGCCGCCCGCCTCGGTCTTCGCGGCATGGAGCACTGGTACGGCCTCCCCGAGTCGCTCTTCACCGACCGGACGATTCAGGACTACCCGCCGTCGTACAACTACGGCAACGAGCAGGACCGCTTCGGCTACGCCGGGCGCCTCTGGAAGCAGGCCGCGCCGCCGGGGAGCGAGAAGTGGAACGCGGTGATCGACGAGCTGGTGAAGCTCAAGTTCAACATCGATCCGACGCTGACGATCTACGAGGCCAACCGCGACCTGATGCGGGCCATGCGCGCGGAGTGGCACGACAGGTACACGCTGCCGTCGCTCTGGCGCTTCTACCAGCCGAGCCGCACCGCGCACGGCGCCTACTGGTACCACTGGACGACGCAGGACGAGATCGAGTGGCGAAACAATTACCGGCTCTGGATGCAGTTTCTGAACGCGTTCAAAAATCATGGTGGGCGGGTGACGACCGGCTCCGACTCGGGGTTCATCTACAAGTTGTACGGCTTCGACTACATTCGCGAGTTCGAGCTCCTGCAGGAGGCCGGCTTCCATCCGCTCGAAGTCGTCCGCTCCGCGACGATGTGGGGCGCCGAGGCGCTGGCGGCGCCGCATGGGACGAAGGCGGAGACGGGCGTCGTGCGCGCCGGCTACCTCGCCGACCTCGTCGTCGTCGATCAGAACCCGCTCGACGACTTCAAGGTGCTGTACGGCACCGGCGCGATCCGCGTGAACGACGCGAACGGCGCGGTGGAGCGGGTGGGCGGGGTGAAGTACACGATCAAGGACGGCATCGTCTACGACGCCAAGCAGCTCCTGCGCGACGTCGAGGTGATGGTGGCGAAGGCGAAGAAATGAGGCGGATGGCGATCGTTCTGCTGCTGGTGGCGGCGTGCGCGCGGCATGAGACGAAGACAACGCCGCCGCCGGCGCAGCCGACACAAGCGGTTCCAGCGGCGCCAACGGCCGCCGTGCCGAAGCCGCGCGGCGTCTCCACGCCCGCCAAGTGCGCGGGCGACGGCAGCTACGATCAGGCCGTGGAGTGCTTCCGCATGTCGTCCGGCTTCCGCTTCCGCGTGACGTCGCCGGAGCTCAACGCCAATGGCACGTTGCAGCGGCCGCGCATCGGCGAGGAGACGCTGACGATCGGCGAGTGGACCGGCGAGTCGAAGCACGGCGCGATCGTCTGGACGAAGGGCGGCAAGCCGGCCACGCCGACACCCGAGCTCGAGCGCCTCTACCAGCGCCTGACGATCTACCTCGACCCGCAGAAGAAAGAGGGGACGCCGCAGCTCGTCGATTCCAGCGGCAATGCGAATCATTATCACTTCACCGACGCGAACAGCGGCGAGGTCTACGACGTCTACGTGGCGAAGGACGACGGGCGCATGACCCGCTTTCGCGCGGGAAAGACGGAGATTAGCCTTCTAGCTCTTCTCTTCCTTCTTGCCGCTCCTTGACTGCGTCCAGCGCGAGGTTTCCGACGAGATCAGGCTCTCGACGCGCTGCACGAACAGGGAGAAGGCGT
Organism: Thermoanaerobaculia bacterium; assembly: GCA_035276475.1. Classification (GTDB taxonomy): domain Bacteria; phylum Acidobacteriota; class Thermoanaerobaculia; order Gp7-AA8; family Gp7-AA8; genus DATDFB01. Next base: position 102,217 of record DATELQ010000062.1, read on the forward strand.
GCTCGCCGTCGTACGGCTCCGACTTCGTCTCGTAGAGGATTTTCTCGTGCCGCAGCCCTTCACACGTGCTGCGGTACTGCGTCCAGTTTTCCTGAAACTGGTACAGCCCCATCAGCCCGGCGATGACGGCGATGAGACCGCCGAGAAGTGCGATTGTGATCTGAATCGTGAGGTGGTTTTGGGAATAGCCGGAAAGGATCGGAATCGACGCCGCGGCGGCGATCTCGAGGATGCGCAGCCGTTTGAACCCGCGCTGATTCCAAGCGCCTTTACGGTCGTACCACGCGATCTGATCGTCGACGCGCGACGTCATGTACTCCTCGGGTGTCATGGAGGAAATCAATCATACAGGAGAAATTTCGCCCGGCGCTCGCTGAAACCCCGCTCGTCATCCGACCAGTCGAGCTTCAGCGGCGCGCGGAGCAAGTGGTCGTTGAATTTGAATTCATTCGGATAAAGCTTCTGCAGAGTGAGCGCGATCGCGATGCCCGTCTTCAGCGGCTGGAGGGCATTGCGATCGGTGACGGTCAGCCGCACGCCGCCGCACTGCTGATGCGCGAAGTTGCTGGATGATGGCGTGAAGCGCACCGGGTCGAACTGGATCCCAGGCAATTTGAACGTGTTCAATTCGGCGACGAAGCGCTCCGGATCGACGTACGGCGCGCCGACAACTTCGAACGGCGTCGGCGTTCCTCGACCAACCGACAGCGAGAACTCCACGATCCCGATCCCCGGATAGAGCGTCGCCTCCGTGAGGCTGCGCATGTTGGGCGAGGTGTTGATCCACGGCAGCCCGGCGTCATCCTGCCACTGCGTGCGCTTCCAGCGCAGCAGCGGAATGACCGTCAGATCGACGGCGATGTGCCGCTCCTCGGCGAACATCCTCGCCAGCTCGCCCATCGTCATCCCGTGGCGGATCGGCACGTCATGCCACCCGATGAAGTCTTCGGCCGCGCCGTGCAGCAGTGGTCCTTCCACGGCCACGCCATTGATCGGATTCACGCGGTCGAGGACGATGAATTTGACGTGCGCGTCCGCCGCGGCTTCCATCGCCAGACGCATCGTCGCGACGTAGGTGTAGAAGCGCGCGCCGACGTCCTGGATGTCGAAGACGAGCGCGTCGAGGCCGGCGAGCTGCTCCGGCTTCGGCTTCCGCGACTCGCCGTAGAGGCTATAGACGGGGAGGCCGCGCACGGGGTCGCGCGCGTCGCCGACCTTGTCGTCAACTGCGCCGAAGAGGCCGTGCTCCGGCGCGAAGATGGCGCGCACGTCGACGCCAGGCGCGCTGCGGAGCAGGTCGATGGTCGGATTGCCGCTGCGGTCGATGCCGGTGTGGTTCGTGATCACGCCGATTTTCATCCCGTGCAGCGGCGCGTAGTGCTTGGCGATCAGGTTGTCGATGCCGTTCGCCACGTCGTCGCCGTGCGTGATCCAGCCGACTTCGCCTCCGGCGCGCGGCGGCAGCATGTCCTTCGGCGTGACGCGCGCGGCCTTCGCGGAAAGCGTGCCGAGGGCGACTTGCAGCGCCGTCACGACCCCTTTGCCGTTCGGGTGCACGCGATTCGAGAGAAAGATGTAGAAGGTCTTCGACTGCGGATCGATCCAGAGAATCGTGCCGGTGAAGCCGGTGTGGCCGTACGAGCCGAGCGGGAAGACGGTGCCGCGCGGGCGGCTGTAGCCGGAGTCGATGTCGAAGCCGCCGGCGCGGCGCACGAGGACGTTCGGCGGCGACTGCACGTTCGTCATCGCCGTTACCGTCGCTCGCTTGAAGATCGGCGCGCCGCCACGGAGGAGCATCCGCGCGAACTTCGCCAGGTCGGCGGCGGTGGTGAAGAGTCCCGCGTGCCCCGCCACGCCGCCCATGCGGCGGGCAGTGGGATCGTGGACGGTGCCGCGGAGCATCACGCCGTCGGCGAATTCGGTTGGGGCGATGCGCGGCGATGGGCGTGGATGAAACCCCGTGTCGCGCATGCGCAGCGGCGCGAAGATCTCCCGCTTCGCGAACACGTCCAGCGGCTCGCCCGACGCCCGCCGCACCACCTCGCCCAAGAGCTCGTAGTTGATGTCGGAGTAGCGGAAGACATAGCCGGGGCGGTTCACCGGCTCCTCCTTCACCGCCAGCGCGATCCCCGTCTCGTAGCCCTGCCACGGCTCGCGCAGATCGAGGTCCGGCCGGAGTCCGCTCGTGTGCGTCAGGAGGTGCCGGATCGTGATGTCGCCGCGCGCCTCGGCGATGTAGCGGTTCAGCGGCGCGTCGAGCTCCACCTTCCCGCGCTCGATCAGCAGCCAGATCGACGGCGCCGTCGCCACCACCTTCGTCAGCGACGCCGCGTCGAAGATCGTATCGCGCGTCATCCGCTCCCGGCGCGGCACGAGCGCGCGGTCGCCGTATGCCTTCTCGACCACCTTGCCGTTGCGCTCGAGGTGATAGACCGCGCCAGGGATGTTGTGCTGCGCGATGGCGTTTTGGATCGTCTGATCGATCTGCTGGACGAGGACGAAGGCGAGCGCGGTGAGCATCGGCGCCGGAGTGTAGAATGCCGCGCATCCGAGCGCCAAAACTCGTCTTCACGCTGTCGATGCTCGCGGCAGCGGCGCTGCACGCACAGTCGATCTTCACCGTCGCCGGCGGTGGCACGGACGACGGCCGCGCCGCCACGGACGTCGGCCTCTACGGCACGCGCGGCCTGGCCTTCGATCCGGCCGGGAACCTCTACGTCGTCGAGCACTTTGCGAACCTCGTCCGCCGCATCGACCGCGCGAACGGCACCATCACCACCATCGCCGGCACGGGCGGCGCGGGCTTCGGCGGTGACGGCGGCCAAGCCGTGCGCGCCACGCTCAACGGGCCTCGCGGCATCTCCATCGCCGCCGACGGCACGATCTACATCGCCGACCACGAGAACGGCCGCGTGCGGCGCATCGACGCGGCCACGCACATCATCACGACCGTCGCCGGCCGCGGCACACAGCCGCGCAACGACGGCACAATCGGCGACGGCGGCGCCGCCACCGACGCCTATCTCAGCGGTCCGTGGGCCGTGCTCGCCGCCGGCACCAACCTTTACATCAGCGAGGACGGCTACGACGGCAATCGCATCCGCCGCGTCGACCTCACCACCGGCAAGATCGAGACGATTGCCGGTAGCGTCACCGGCGAATCCGGCTCGAGCGGCGACGGCGGTCCGGCGAAAGATGCGAAGCTCTATGGCCCCGAGGGGAGCATCCTCCGCGACGGCGCCGGCAACCTCTATTTTTCCGACACTAGCAACCACCGCGTCCGCCGCATCGACCCGAACGGCAACATCAGCACCGTCGCCGGCGGCGCGCCGCCTGACTTCGACTCGCCGCTCGCGCTGGCGTTTGACCTCTCCGGCAACCTGCTCGTCACCACGATCGGCTTCGTCAAGCGCGTCGACAAGAGCAGCGGCGCCGTCACTAACGTCCTGACGAACACCAACCTCGCCTACGGCATGGTCGTCGACGGCGACGGCAACATCATCCTCACGCACGACGACGGCACGGTCGAGAAGCACATCGCCGGAAAAACCGATCCGGTCATCATCGCCGGTGGCGGCTCGTACGTCGGCGACGGACTCCTTGCCACGGCCGCGGTCCTGCGCAGTCCCGAGGGCATCGCCGTTGCCGCCGACGGCACGCTCTTCATCGCCGACGCCTCCAACGCTCTCGTGCGCCGCGTCGATCCGGCCACCGGAATCATCAGCACGTACGCGGGCAACGGCAGCTACTACGATTACGAGTCCGAGGGGAAGCAGGCCGACCGCGTCGCCGTCGGCGCGCCCGTCGACCTCGCGCTCGACAAGGACGGCAACCTCTACATCGCCGACGCCACGAACGGGCGCGTCAAGAGAGTCGACAGGCAGACGAAGCTCATCACATTCGTCGCCGGTGCCGACCCGGCCCCGTTCAATCAGATCCGCGGCATCGCCCTCGACAACGCCGGGCACCTCTTCGTCGCCGACGGCGGCGTACATCGCGTCTACAAAGTCGATCTGGCGACGAAGGAGAGGACGCTCTTCGCCGGCAACGGCACCGAGGGATTCAGCGGCGACGGCGGCAAAGCGGTCGATGCCATGCTCGACTTCCCCGAGGACGTCGCGGCGGATTCGCTCGGTAACGTCTACATCTCCGACAGCGTCAACTCCGCGATCCGCAAGGTCACGCCGGACGGCAACATCAGCACGATCGCCGGCCACGTCGACGACGCCGGGCCGAACTTCGGCGACGGCGGCCCGGCCGCGCAGGCGTCGATGTTCCCGGCGCACATCGAGATCGACGCACGCAACGACGACCTCTACATCGCCGACGCCTACTCGTCGCGCGTGCGCAAGATCGACGCGAAGACGAAGGTCATCACGACGGTGATCGGCAGTGGCACCGCGTACTTTGTCGACGCCGACTTCACCGGCGACAACGGTCCGGCCACCGCGGCGAAGCTCAACTTTCCCTACGACCTGAGCGGCGTCGCCATCAGCACGAAGGGCGACGTCTACGTCGCCGACTCGCGCAGCAACCGCGTGCGCGCGGCGTTCGCATGCACGAGCGTCGCCGCCCCCGCGCTCACCGCGCCGTCCGCAGGTGCGAGCGTCTCGACGTCGCCGGCGCTCGCGTGGAACCGATCCGCCGGCGCGTTCCGCTACGACGTGCTGCTCGACGCGGTCAATCCGCCGGGTAAGGTCGTCCTCGCCGACACGGACGAGACCTCGTTCTCTCCGGCGAATCTGCAGCCGTCGACCACGTACTTCTGGCGCGTGATCGCGAAGGGCGATCCGTTCTGCACGACGGTGGCGACGGCGCCGTCTGCGGTCGGCTCGTTCACGACGAGCGGCACGTGCGGCGCCGGCGCGTTCGACGTCGTCGCGCCGTCCGAGGGCTCGACGACGTCGACAACGATCCACCTGACGTGGCAGCCGTCCTCCGGCGCCTCCACGTACGACGTCTACCTCGGCACGACGAATCCGCCGCCCCTCGCCGCTTCGGGCGTGACGGCGACGAGCTTCGACACCACTGCCGTCGGCAACATCTTCTGGTTCGTCGTCGCGCACGCCGCGTGCGACCGCACGAAGACCGCCACGACGCCGCTGCACTCGTTCAACGCCGCGGGGCAGCCGAAATGCACGCCGCCGTCGATCGCGACGACGTCGCCCGCGAACGGCGCGACGGGCGTCGCCACGAACGTCGATCTCTCCTGGGCCGCGACCGGCACCATCGACGCGATCGATCTCTACTTCGGCACCACGAATCCGCCGCCGCTGCTGCGCGGAGGACTATCGCCGTCGGCGCGGTCGCAATCCGTCGACGCCCTAACTGCCGGCGCGACGTACTTCTGGCGTGTCGCTGCGAAGTCGTCGTGCGCGCAGGGCGGCGAAGTCAGCTCCGCTGTCGCGTCGTTCACGACGAAGAGCGACTGCGGCACGCCCGGCGCGACGACGCTGCTCTTCGTCCCGCCGCCCGTTTCCGCCGGCGCCACGTATGCGATCGTCTGGGCGCCCGCCGCGGGCCTCGACGCCCAGGGCGGGTACCTTGTGGAGCGCGCAACATCGGCGTCGTTCGCGAACGCGGAAACGCAGGTCACCAGCACGACAGCGGCGTCGTTCCTGGCGACGAGCCCCGGCACCTACTACCACCGCGTGCGCGCCGTCGCTGGCTGCGATCCGACGCATACCGGCCCACCGTCCGACGTAAAGAGCGTGACGATCACACCGGCGCCGCCGAACGTGATCTTCACGGTGCCGCCGGCCGCACGCATCACGAACCTCGGCGAGAAGCTCGAGGACGCCGCCGGCGCGTTCACCATCGAGAACATCGGCAGCGAGGCGGTGCAGGTCTTCGTCGGCCGCCAGGAGCTCGGCGGCTCGCGGCCGTTCTACAACATCGTCGAGGACGCCGCGTTCGTCACGCTGCAGCCGCGCACGCCGCGCACCTTCACCATTCTTTATAGCGGTCCACCGAACGACGTTGCCGGCTCGTACCAGGGCGTCATCTTCGTCGCCGCGACCGGCAAAGGCCTCGCGTCGACGCCGTACGCGTTCGTCAATCTGAAGGTCGGCGGCGGCGCGGCCGCGAAGCCGCAGTTCCTCGTCGACAACGCGCCGTCCGACTATGCGGCGTTCAGCGGCTTCGCCGGCGACGACGCCGACCGCGGACCGCTCTCGATCACGATCAAGAATCCCGGCGCGACGCCGATGCAGCTCGGCGCGGAGATCGCGCCCGAAGTGTGGCTCGCGCCCGAGGCGGGGTGGAACACGGCGCCGCTCGACCCCGGCGCGTCGCGCAGCGTGAAGCTCTTCACGCGCCGCGCGCTCGCGCCGAGCGGCTCGCCGCTGCCGCGCTACACGTACTTCACGGTGCGCACAAAAGATGGTCAGTCGGCACGGCTGCTCGTGCAGGACAACGACCGCATCGCCGTCGCAGCGGGTCGCACGACGGCGCTCGACGTCGCGTCGCGCTCGTTCATCGTCCCCGAGGTCGTGAGCCGGACGTCGGCGCGCGGCAACCGCGTCGTGTCGCGCCTCACGCTCTCGAACCTCGGCGGCGACGCCGTGCAAGCGGAGCTGATCTTCACGCCATCGGGCCGCGACGGTTTCGACGCGGCGAACGTCAAACGGGTCGTCGTCGTCGTGCCGCCGAACGACGTCATCACGCTGACTGATCCACTCGTGCAGCTCTTCGCCGCGACGCCGCCCTCAAACGGGCAGGTCGAAGTGCGCATCCCGCCCGAGCGCCTCGGCCTTGTGAACGTGCGCGCGTCGATCGTCGTCCTCGGCGGCGGCGCGGGCGGCTTCGGCACGCCGGTGGTCGACCGCGGCGACGGTGCCCGCGCCGGCGCGCCGCACACGCTCGACCTGCTGACCGCGTCGGCGACGCCGGCGACGATCACGCTCGCGGAGACGAGCGGTCGCGACGGCGCGACGGTGAGCCTCTTCGCGGGCGCGCAGTTGATCTCGTCGCAGACGCTGGCGCGCTACGGCAGCGTGCGCGTCGACAACGTGACGGCGCCGAGTATCGAGATCCGCGTCGACTCCGGTGGCGGCTCGGTCATCGCTCTCGGCACGATTTCCAATGCGGCGGAGGAGGCGGGAGCGACGGTGCTGAGCCGGCCGACGTCGACGACGAACCGCCTCACGTCGATCTTCCGCGCGTATTCGACCGTCGCGCCGACCGATACGCCGAGCGTGACGACGGTCGTGCCGATTCTCGGCAAGCCGGCGTCGTCGGGCTCCGCGCCGTCGTACGTGACGTCGCTCGGCTTCATCGCCGCCGCCGCGGGCGATTTCAAGGCGACGTTCCGCGATGCCGGCTCCTCGGCAACGAACGTCGTGAAGACGGTGACGGTCGGCGCCGGTGCGACGAAGTTCTACGCCGACGTGGTGAAGGATCTCTTCGGCGTCACGCCGGTCGCGGGGACGGTGTTCGTGCAGGCGCCGCCGGGCGGGAAGGTCCTGGCGACGCTGATGTCGTCCGCGTCGTCGACGCCGTCGTCATTCCTCAATCTTCCGACGAACCTCGGCGAGGCGCTCACGAGCGCGACCGGCGCGGCGAAGCGGCCGCTGTACTACGACGGCCTGGAGCAGTCGACCGATCCGACGCGCGGCTCGCGCTGGCTGATCGTGCTCAACGAAGTGAGCGGCTCGACCGGCTTCGTGAACGTGAAGCTGTACGAGGCCGCGAATCGCACGAGCGCGATCGCCGACAAAGACCTGGCGATCAAGGCGTTCCAGCAGGTGACGCTCGATACGGTGTTCGGCGCGCTCGGGCTCGACGCGCCCGACCGCCGCAAGGACCGCGCAAACGTGCAGGTGGTGGTGACGGCGACGGCAGGGAACGCCACGATCGCGGCGACGGCGGTGGCGATCGATAACGCCAGCGGCGACACGAAGACGTTCCAACTCGTGCCGACGGTCGGCTCCGGCACGCCGAACATCTCGTTCACGGCGCCGGTGCTGACGCCGCCGACGACGACTGGCCCGCCCCCGCGCCGCCGCGCCGCGAAGCCGTAGCGCCGACGAGCACGGTCATCACCGCGCCGATGACCGTGTACCACGGCCACGCAACGCCGGTTGCAAACCGCACCCACAACACGACAGCGAGGCCGACGCTCATCGCGATCAACGCGGTCCTCGGACCGCCGCGTTTCATGCTTCCCAGCAGGAAAATCCCCAGCACCGGCCCATTGATCAGCGAGGCGACGCCAAGCGCGGTCGAGAGCGCCGACTCCGCCTGATGGCGCAGCGCCAGCCCGACGACGATCTGCACTGCGCCGGCGACGATCGTGACGATGCGCGAGACGTTGAGGATGTGCCGGTCCGTTGCGCGCGGCACGAACGGTTTGTAGAGGTCCTCGGTGAACGCGGCGGCAATCGAGTTCAGCGACGACGACATGGCCGCCGCGAAGATCGCCGCCACGACGAGGCCGGAGAGCCCGGTGGGGAGGTGGCGCGTGATGAAGTCAGGGAAGACCTGGTCGGCGGCGCGGAACGGCGCGGCCGGGCCACCACCGGCGATGCGGTCCGGCCGGTAGAACGCGAACAGCAGCACGCCGATGAAGAGGAATCCGACGAACTGCGCGAGCACGACGATGCCGGACGACAGCAGCGCCAGCGCCGCCGAGCGGGGGCGGTCGGTGCACAAGTATCGCTGCACCAGGTACTGGTCGGTGCCATGCGTCGACATCGTCAGGAAGCAGCCGCCGATCACGCCCGCCCAAAAGGTGAAGGTGCGGTGCAGGTCGAGCGCGAAATCGAAGACGCGGAACTTCTGGTGCGCTGATCCGAGCGCAAGCGCGGCGGAGAGGCCGCCGGGGATGTCGCGGATGAGGACGACGGCCGCGGCGACCGCGCCGCCGATGTAGATCCCGAGCTGCACGACCTCGATCCAGACCACCGCCTCCATCCCGCCATAGAAGGTGAAGACGATCATGACGACGCCGATGCCGGCCACGCAGACGGTGACGACCGACTCCGCCGAGACGCCGGCGACGCTGCCGTAGACCGCCGCCAGGACGAAGGCGGTGAGGAGGAGGCGCACGCCATCGGCGATGGTGCGCATGGCGATGAAGAGCGTGGACGCCAGCGCCCGCACCCGCCATCCGAAGCGCTCCTGCAGGAGCTGGTAGACGGTGATGAGCTCCCCGCGGAAGTACGACGGGATGAAAAGGAGCGAGATGACGACCCGCCCGACGAGGTAGCCGAAGACGAGCTGCAGGAAGGTGAAGTCGCCGCCGCGCGCGTAGGCGATGCCCGGCACGGAGATGAAGGTGATGGTGGAGGTCTCCGTGGCCACGATGGACGCGCTGATGGCCCACCACGGCACGCCATGACCGGCGAGGAAATAGTGCGTGGTCGACTCCTGCCGGCGCCCGAACCACGCCCCCGCCGCGACGACGGCGGCGAGGTACGCAACGATGATGACGAGGTCGAGGACGTGCAAAGCGGCGCGATTGTACAAGCATTGAGCGCAGCCGCAATGCATTAGAGACGCTCATACGCTCCCATTGAGCGGCCGTCATTGTGGCCCCGACTCTTATCCGCACCTATAGAGCGTTTGCCGCATTGTGCCGAGCCTTCGCTGTGCACGATTTCGCACTGTGAAGGGGGTAGCAAATTTCACACGGCGGTCACCCCACGCATTGAGGGCGCCCTCCCAAACCGCCCGGCCCGTGGCCGGGCACAACCGGAGGGCTTATGCGTCGTCTTTCCCGTTCGATTCTCGTTCTGTCGGTCGTTGTTTGTCTCGCCACCCCGAGTGTTTACGCCCGCGCGATTAATGATGATGGCGATCCGCGTACGCGGCCCATTGCGCCGCGCATTGTGCGGGTGATTAAGCAGGTTATTCGGTTTATTACGAAACCGGGGGATGATGGAGGGCAAATCGTAGTGCCGAAGCCATGATGAATCGGCGCAACTCGGCAACACAAGCCGTTACAAACGCTGAGTATGTGCCGACTCGATCATTGCATATACATTTCGTACTGCTTCGATGGGTGCGTTGGCGCTGGTGATTGCCTGCTCCAATGCACCCATAGCCTCAACAATACGATGCTCAGCGCTGGACTCGCGAAATTGCTGAGCGACGTCGCGAACGACCTCTTGGGCTCGATGTTCATCACCGCGACACAGCAGCGTTTCGGCTATCGAAAGGCCGCATAGTGAGGCTTCTTCGAGCATTCCAAAGCTCGTAAATGATTCGCGTGCGGCAGTCAGATGGTGCAGCCCTTGTTCCGTTTGTCCTCGTCCGACCAATACAAGGCCTGCGCCCCATTGAGTGCGAGTTGCCGCAACAAACTCGCCGCGGTCTGTAAATTTCGCAATTGCATTGGAGAAATGAATATTTGCGCCGCGATAATCGTCGAGATACATCGCGCAGTAACCAGCATTGTTGTGAAAGCGCGCTTCGATTTCATCGTCTTGAGCAGCGCGTGCGACCTCTACTAGGGAGCGGTAGAGCGCTTGTGCATCTGCATAGCGCTTCTCTTCATAAAGCACGTTCGCTTCAATCTCGCTGGCGTGCAGTGCGCGAGTTAAATCGCCATGCGCCAGAAATACGCTTCCGCACGTCATCGCGAGTTTTCGCGCTTCTTCGAAGCGACCGATATCCGAAAATGTCAGCGCCTTCACCAAATCAACCACTGCACGGTCCAACCCCAACGCCACGTGCTTCTCGAGTACCTCCTCCGCACGCGCGATCGCGTCGAATGCCTCGTCATACCTCCCCAAAAACCGCAACGCATTCGCCCGATCCTTCCACGCCATCGCCCGGATCTGCGCCAGCGTCACCGCCGGATACACCGTCGCTGGAAGTGCATCCGCAATCACCGTCGCCAGTTCGGAGAGGGCCAGTGCCTCGCGGGGATTCCGATCCAGCCGGCGCCGCACCTCGTCGCTCAACTTCTCCAGCGCCGCATTCGTCTGGAACTCTGGACGCTCCGCCAGCGACACCCATCCCTCTGGGGGCGTCGCCTCCACCATCTCGAGCACGGCGCCGGCGGCGGCGCGCTCGTTCTTCAGCCGCTCGGCGGTCTCTAGGAACTCGGCGAGGCGGGCTTGCGCGGCGCGTCGGCTGGGGGGCATGCCTTGGATCCTTTCGCCAGGTAGGTTTTCTCCGCTTTCTTGATGCACTTCGACACGAGCTTCTGCGCGTACTTCGGCTTCACGCCCAGCTTCTCGGCGATCTCGGCGATGCTGCAGCCCTCGTAGTAGCGGAGGCGCAGGATCTGCCGGTACCGCGGCGGCAGCGACTCGAGCACGGCCTGTGCCGTCAGCGTGTCCGGCAGATCGTTGCGGATGTTATGCGACTCGGGGGCGGCGTATTCGTACAGCTCGTCGATCTCCACGGTCTCTCCGATGCGCCCGAACTGGCGCCAGTAGTAACGGCTGGCGTGGCAGATCCCGCCGAGGAGCCAGGCGTGCACGTCCTGGATCTCGCGGCTGCGCTTCAGATACGACACGAACACCTCGTGCACGAGGGGCTCCGCTTCGGACGGCGGCACGCCGAATTTCCGCACCGCGATCGACACGAGAAACGGAAAGTGCTTCAAGTAAATTTGCTCGAAGTCACCGTCATCGCGTTTCGGCGGTACCGAATCGTTCAGCGCTTTCATGGGACCCTTGGACTTGTGGGGTGACTTAAAAGTAACACGGATAGGGAGGTACGGATGGGGTTTTTGCAACACCGGTAGTGGGACGGCGGCGTCGGACCGGGACAAACCGGGCCCGACCATTGAGTTATGGAATCCACATACGTGCTATTTGTCCACTCTCCCGACGATCCGAATCAAATTCTGGCGCGCCTCGAGTCGCGCCGCCCCTGGTCAAGAATTGCGCCGGGGGAAGTTCTGCGAGTCAGAGGACTCCGGCTCCGCGTCTGCGACGTCGAGCTCGACATCGTCGAGCGGCGTCCGGTCCTCCGCGTCCGCACCGCGCGCGACAACGTCGTGGTCATGCCGCCCGACACCTCGTCGCCGGTGGCCGACCTCTTTCGCTACCACGCCTTTGTCGAACGCTTCGGCTGCGATCCCGACGCCTGGCTTGCCGAGCTCCGCGCGCGCGGCCGCGGCGCCAGCGGCGACGCCCGCTTCGCGCGGTCGTTGCGTGCGCGCATGCGGCGGGACCCCAACGTCGTCGACGCCATCCGCCGCTTCGTCGAAGCGACGCCGCTCGACGATCACCGCGAGAAGCGCACCTCGTAGATCGGACGGCCCTCGGCGCGGTACTTGGTCTCGTAATTCGTGCGCGGCGGATCGTCCGGCCCCGGGACGCGGCGCTCCGCGCGGAAAAACTGCTCGATCACCGGAGCCGCCGCCTCGAAGTACTCGCGGTGGTCCGTGACGTAAATCCCGGCGCCGCCGGCGACGAGCACCCGCCGCAGCTCGACCATCACCTCGGCGCGGATGATCCGCCGCTTCTGCTCGCGCTTCCGCGGCCATGGATCGGGGAAGTAGATGTGGACCTCGGCGAGCGACGCGTCGGGAATCATCTTCTGCAGCACCGGAAACGCGTCGTAGTTGATCAGGCGAACGTTTGTTAACGACCGTTTATTAACTCGTTCGGCGATCACGCGGTGGTAATGCAGCGACTTCTCGATCCCGATGAAGTTGACGTCCGGCTGCTCCACGGCCGAAGCGATGAGAAAGCGGCCCTTGCCCGAGCCGATCTCCAGCACGACGCGGTGGTCGTTGCCGAAAAGTGCGGCGAAGTCGAGCGGCGCGAGCCCCGTTTCGCGCGGGTTGATGGCGATGTCCGTCACGACGGCGCAGCTTACAATGCCCGGCGTGCGCATCCTCGGCGTCGATCCCGGCTCGGTCACGACAGGGTTCGGCGTCATCGACGCCGAGCGCGGGCAACTCCACCTCGTCGAGCAGGGATCGATCACCACCAAGCGCGGCGCCGACCTGGCGGACCGCCTCTGCCGGATCCACGAGGAGCTCACTGCCGTCATCGCGCGCACCACGCCCATCGCCGTCGCCATCGAAACCCCGTTCGCGGGGCAGAACGTCAAGAGCCTCATCCAGCTGGCGCACGCGCGCGGCGTCATCCTGCTGTGCGTGCGGGCTGCGGGATTGCAGGTCTTCGAGTACGCTCCGCGCAGCGTGAAGAACGCGGTTGTCGGCTACGGCGCCGCGGAGAAGGAGCAGGTCGCGAAGATGGTGCGGTTGCTGGTGAAGGGGTGTAACGGCACGATGTCGATGGATGCCTCGGACGCGTTGGCGGTAGCGATCTGTCATGCCCATCACGCGTGAGGCCGCGCGCACGCGCTTCTCCCGTACCTTCAGCGCGCTTCACTACCGCGACTTCCGCCTGCTCTGGTTCGGTGCCATCACCTCGACGATCGGCACCTTCATGCAGACCCTGGCGCAGGCGTGGCTCGTCTACAGCCTGACGAACTCACCGTTCCTCCTCGGTTTCGACGGCTTCCTCTCCACCGGCCCGATGCTTCTCTTCTCACTCTTCGGCGGCGTCGTCGCCGACCGGATGGCGCGGAAGAAGATCATGATGGCCTCGCAGATCGCGCAGGGGACCTTCGCGCTCGTCCTGGCGGTGCTGATCTGGACGCACACCGTCAAGATCTGGCACGTCTTCCTTCTGTCGTTTCTCACCGGCAGCGCGCAGTCGTTCAGCGGCCCCGCCTACATCTCTTTATTGCCACTGCTCGTGAAGCGCGAGGACGTGCCGAACGCCGTGGCGATGAACTCCATGCAGTTCAACCTCGCGCGCGTCATCGGTCCGGCCATCGGCGGCGTCGTCTTCGCCACCCTCGGCGCGGCGTGGTGCTTCTTCATCAACGGCATCTCCTTCGCCGCCGTCCTCGTCGCGCTGATGATGATCCGCATGCCGCCGATCCAGGACCAGCGCGAAGGGCCGCGGAACATCTTCCACGACATGCGCGAAGGCTTCGTCTTCGTGCGCCAGCGCCACACGCTGCTGCTGCTGACGTTCCTGTCGTTCGCCGGCACGTTTCTCGGCATGCCGCTCTTCACGATGCTGCCGGTCGTGGCGGCGCGGATCTTCAATCTCGGGCCGCGCGGGCTCTCGCTGCTGCAGGCCGACTACGGCATCGGCTCGGTCGTCGGGGCGCTCCTTGTCGCCTCGAGCTCGTACGCGGCGAAGAAGGGGAAGCTCGCGCTGATGCTGCAGCTCGCCTTTGCCTGCACGCTCGTTGCGTTCGGCCTCTCCCGCAGCCTCGGCGCGAGTCTCGTCATCGCCTTCTTCGCGGGGACATGCATCGTCGGCGTGATCTCGCTTTACAGCTCCCTCGTGCAGCTCATCACCAGCGATGCCATGCGCGGCCGGGTCATGTCGATCTTCATGCTGGCCTTCCGCGGCGGAATGCCTCTCGGCAACCTGCTGGCCGGCTTCGTCGCGCAGCGGTGGTCGATCACAGCGGCGTTGACGGTCAACGGTGTGGTGCTCGCCGTCGTCGCGCTGGCGTTCATCCTCAAAGGAACGGACCTCGACGGCTGAACCTTGCCGCGGCGCGCACGTAAGACGCACCATGAACGTCCGCCGCTGGTCCCTTGCCACGGGTCTCCTTTTTCTTCTCACCGGCATCGCCGGCGGTCTCGGCGAGGCGTACATCCCCATGAAGCTGATCGTTCACGGCAATCCAGCGGCGACGCTCGCGAACATCCGCGCGCACGAATTCCTCTTCCGCCTCGGCTTCGCCACGTACCTCATCGAAGCGATGTGCGACATCGCCATCGCGCTCGCCCTCTACGTCCTGCTGCGCCGCGTCAACAAAGAGATCGCTCTCTTGGCGGCGTTCTTCGGCCTCGTCTCCACCGCCGTCTACGCCGTCGCCGAATTCGTCTACCTGGCCGTCCTGCTCGTGCGGAACGACCCCGCGACCGCGTCGCTCTTGCTCCGCACGTTCTCGCTCTGGAGCACCGCCTCGATGGCCTTCTACGGCGTCGCCACGCTGATCCGCGGCATCCTCATCTTCCGCTCGCGCTACCTGCCGAAGTTCCTCGGCGCGCTGATGGCGATCGCCGGCGTCTGCTTCATCGTCCAGACCTACATTGCCGTCCTCGCGCCGCGGTACGCCTCCGACGTCCTGCTCCTCCCGATGTTCCTCACGCTCCTGGCGATGACGGCGTGGTTCCTGACGAAAGGCGTCGACGCCGCGAAGTGGGACGCGGCGGCGGGTTTGCAATAGAATCCGCTGCCCGTGGCGAAGCAGAAAGCCTCCACAACAGCAGCGACCCTCGATGCGCCGTGTGGGCCGGAGTGGACCGACATCCTCCGGCAGATGATCTTCATCCGCCGTTTCGAAGAAGCGACCGAGCGCGAGTTCCGGCGCGGCAAGATCGGCGGCTACCTCCACGTCTACATCGGGCAGGAAGCGGTCGCCAGCGGCATCCTCACCGCGCTGCGCAAGGACGACATCGTCTTCACCGGCTATCGCGACCATGCCCACACCCTCGTCCTCGGCTCCGATCCCGGCAAGATCATGGCGGAGCTATTCGGCAAGGCCACCGGCTTGTCGAAGGGGAAGGGCGGCTCGATGCATCTGTTCGACGTCGAGCACGGCTTCTACGGCGGATACGGCATCGTCGGCGGACATCTCACGCTGGCCGCCGGCGCGGCGTACGCGCTCCGCTACCAGGGCACCGACCGCATCGCCGTCTGCTACTTCGGCGACGGCGCGATGAACATCGGCTCGTTCCATGAGGCGATGAACATGGCCGGCCTCTGGGGCAAGCAGGGGATGTGCCCCATCCTCTTCATCATCGAGAACAACGGCTACGCGATGGGCACCTCGGTCGAACGCCATTCGGCGCTCACCGATCTCGCG
>DATELQ010000063.1:0-4109 GCA_035276475.1 Thermoanaerobaculia bacterium
CGGAACGCCGGCAGCGGCGCGCGGAACGCGCCGAGCAGCCGCTCGAGCTCCCGCGCCTCGCTGTCCGGCTCCCCGCTGCGGTCCCACAGATAATCGTTCATGCCACTCGGCTCCCCTCCAGCGCGCTGCGGAGGAGCTGCATTCCGCGGTGCAGGTTCACGCGCACGGACCCCGGCGTGAGCCCCGTGCGCGCGGCGATCTCCGGCCCGGTCATCCCCTCGACGAAGCGCAGCATCAACGTCTCGCGGTACGCGGCCGGCAGCGCGCGGATCGCCGCCAGCGCGCGCGCCGCTTCGGCCGACTCGTGCTGCGTCGAGCGCGCGGCGTAGTCGCGGTCGAGCTCCAGCGTCTCCATCGTCCCCCGCCGCAGATCCTCGGCGCGGTTGCGGGCGATGCGGGCCACCCATCCGGCGAACGCCGCAGGCTCGCGCAGCGACTGCAGCTTCTGGAGCGCCGTCATGAACACCTCCTGCAGCACGTCGTCGGCATCCGCCGCGGCGAGGCGGCCGAGGAGCACGGCGCGCACCATCTTGCCGTGGCGCGTGTAGAGCTGCTCGAACGCCGGCACGTCGCCGCGCTGCGCGGCGAGCACCAGCTCGGCGTCGGATGGAGCCACTTCGGAAAGACGCATGCGCGAAGAGAAGCGTTAACACGCTAACACTCCCGGCGCACGCCGCGTCTTGCCGGCATGAACGTCATCATTCTGATTCTCGCCGCAGTCCTCCACATCGCACCCACCACCGAGCCCGGCCAGCGCCTCCTGCTCACCGGCAGAGTCCTCGGCGCCGACGGCCGGCCGCGCGCCGGCGTCGAGATGCGCGTCTGGCACACCGACGCGCGCGGCATCTACAGCCCCGCCGGCGAAGACTCGCCGCGGCTACGCGGCACGCTCCGCACCGCCGCCGACGGCTCGTACTCCATCGACACCATCAAGCCGGGGCTGTACCCGGGCGCGACGCACGGCGCGCACATGCACTTCATGGTCGATGGGCATCCCGACATGATCCTCTTCGACGGCCCACAGGCCATCCCGCTCACGCGCGACGCGAAGGGCGTTCTTCACGGCACGCACGACTTTCATCTGCGCGGAGGTGCGAAATGAAGCGCCTGCTCCTTCTGCTGTTCTTCGCGACAAACGTCGCCGCCGCGCCGGCGCGCTACCTCGTCCGCCCCGTTTACTCGAACGTCGGCTTCTCCATCGTGAAGTGGGGCGTGCTGAAGGAGGAGGGCGTCTTTCGCGACTTCGCCGGGACGCTCGACTACGACCCGGCCGCGCCGGAGCGCTCGCGCATCGACGTCGTCGTGCGGAGCGCCAGCCTCGACACGAAGGAGGAGCACCGCGACGGCGTCGTCCGCTCCGACGACTTCCTCGACGCGGCCCGCTACCCGACGATGGAGTTCCACAGCACGGGCGTGCGGAACGGCGTCGTCACCGGCAACCTGACGATCCACGGCGTCACCCGGCGCGTGCAGTTCCGCCCCGCGTTCCTCGGTATCCGCGACCTGCCGAAGATCGGCAAGCTCGCCGGTTTCGAGACAACGTTCGCCATCAACCGCCGCGACTACGGTGTGCTGGGGAGCAAGTGGGGCGCGGTGCCGGGCGTGCTGAGCGACGAGGTGATGGTGCACATCATCGTCGGAGCGGTGGCTCGCTAATCCAGCCCTACTGTCTCGTCGAATTCGAGCTTCTCGCTCGTCGAGCCCACCAGCGTCGCGTCGGTATTCGAGGTGATGAACTCTTCGATGCGCTCGAGCTTCGCGTCCGCCTGCGCGTGCTCGAGCGTCACGAAGGAGACCGCCAGCCGGGCGCGCTGGTGGACGTCCTGCAGCCCCACCTCGGCTGCGGAGATCTCGAAGCGGTGGCGGAGCTTGTCGCGCAAGCTCTTCACCACGCCGCGCTTGTCCTTGAGCGACTGCGCGAACTCGATGTGCAGTTCGTAAATCGCGACGGCGACGATCACGTCCCTACGCCAGCGCCGGCTCCAGCTTCTCCACCTTGAAGGCCTCGATCACGTCGCCCTTCTTGATGTCCTGGAAGCGCTCGATGCCGATGCCGCACTCGAAGCCCTGGCGCACCTCGGAGACGTCGTTCTTGAAGTGCCGCAGCGAGGCGATCTTCCCTTCGAAGATCACGCGGTTGTCGCGGAGCAGGCGGACCTGCGCCGTGCGCGGGATCAGACCGTCGACCACCATGCAGCCGGCGATCACGCCCGCCTTCGGCACCTTGAACGTCTCGCGCACCTCGGCGCGGCCCTGGAACACCTCTTCGAACTTCGGATCCAGCATGCCCGTCATCGCGGCCTTGATCTCGTCGACCAGGTTGTAGATGACGGTGTGGAGGCGGATGTCGACCTCTTCCTTCTCGGCCAGCTCCGCGGCGTTGCGCTCGGGGCGGACGTTGAAGCCGACCACGATCGCATCCGAGGCCGTGGCCAAGAGGACGTCGTTCGTCGAGATCGCGCCGACCGAGGAGTGGATCACGTTGACCTTCACCTCGTCGCCGGAGAGCTTGCGCAGCGTGTCGTTGAGCACCTCGACCGAGCCGGCCACATCGGCCTTGAGAATGATGTTGAGATCCTTCGTCTGCCCCTGCTGCATGCGCTGGAAGAGCTGATCGAGCGACATGCGCCCGCCGCCCTTCTGTGCGGCCTCGCGCGCCTTCTCCTGGCGCATCTGGCCGATCATGCGCGCCTGCGTGTCGTCGTCGACGACCTGCAGCGAGTCGCCCGCGTTCGGCACGTCCTCGAACCCGGTGACCTGCACCGGCGTGGCCGGGCCGACTTCCTTCACCCGATCGCCGCGCTCGTCGCTCATGGCGCGCACGCGGCCCCACGTCGTGCCGGAGAAGAACGCGTCGCCGACGTGCAGCGAGCCGTCCTGCACCAGCACCGTGGCCACGATGCCGCGGCCCACTTCCTTCCGCGCCTCGAGCACCACGCCCTTGGCCGGCATCTCCGGCGTCGACTTGAGGTCGAGGATGTCGGCGGTGAGGAGGATCATGTCGAGGAGCTCGTCGATCCCCTGCTTCTTCGTCGCCGAGACTTCCACCGACACCGTCTCGCCGCCCCACGACTCCACCTGCACGCCCGACTCGGCGAGCTCGCGCTTCACGCGCTCGACGTTGGCGTTCGGTTTGTCGATCTTGTTGATGGCCACGATCATCGGCACCTTCGCGGCGCGCGCGTGATCGATCGCTTCCTTCGTCTGGGGCATGACGCCGTCGTCCGCGGCGACGACGAGGATGACGATGTCCGTCACCTTCGCGCCGCGGGCGCGCATCATCGTGAACGCTTCGTGGCCCGGCGTGTCGAGGAAGACGATCTTCCGGTCGCGCTTGACGACGTGGTAGGCGCCGATGTGCTGCGTGATGCCGCCGGCTTCGCCTGCGGCGACGTTAGTCTCGCGGATGGCGTCGAGGAGCGACGTCTTGCCGTGGTCGACGTGGCCCATGACGGTGATGACCGGGCCGCGCGGCGTGATGCCGCCGGCGCTGCCGGCCTTCTCCATCGCCTCCATCTCCGCGGCGTCTTCGAAGGAGACGACTTCCGCGTCGATGTCGAGGTCGCGGGCGATCTCCAGCGCGAGCTCCGCGCCGAGGGGCTGGTTGATCGACGCCATGATCCCCTTCTTCATCAGAAGGTGCTTCATGAGGTCATTGGCCTTGATGCCGAGCTTGTCGGCGAGCTCCTTCACCGTCACGCCCTCGGTGAGCGCGACCTTGCCGGTCGGACGCTTGAACTCCAGCACCTTCGCCGATACCGGCGCGGCCTGCTTGCGCGTATCGCGGCGCGATGACGGCGTGCGCGGCTTGTCCTCGTCGGTCTCCGGCATCGGGATGTCGGGACCGAGGTCGTCGGCAATGATCTGCGTGCCGGAGAAGGGGCCTTTCGTAAAGAGCTCGTTGTCGACCTCGGACGGCCGCTCGCTCTTGCCGCGTTTGCCCGTCGTCTTCTTCTTCGGCGTCAGCTCTTCGCCCTCGCCGGGCTTCTTGCGACGCGTCGGCAGCATGCCGGGCGGAGGCGGTGGCGGCGGCGCAGCGGGACGGCCGGGACCGGACGGTCGGAGCCCCGCTCCCCCACCCGGACCGCGCATGCCCGGACCGGCCGGGC
>DATELQ010000064.1:0-35283 GCA_035276475.1 Thermoanaerobaculia bacterium
TTCCGGGAGGAGAAGTACGCGGCGAGCACGCAGCCGTGGAGCTGGAAGCGCGACTACGTCTACCGAGGGGATCTGCTGCTTTCGTCGTACGCCCTGAGCGAGAGCGGCACGACGCAACGGCTCGACTACCATCTCGACCACATCGGCACGCCCCGCCTGATCACCGACGACGCCGGCCAGCAGGTATCGGTGCATCACTACTACCCGTTCGGCAGAGAGATCACCGAGCCGGCCGGCGAGACGATGAAGTTCACCGGCCACGAGCGAGACTCCACCCCGTACGACTACCAGGACTACATGCATGCGAGGTACGACAATCCGTTTTTGGGGCGGTTTTTGTCGGTGGATCCGGTGCTGGATGCGAAGAAAGCCGCCAGTCACGCACAAACGTGGAACCGCTACGTATATGTCGCAAACAACCCGATCCGGAATACCGACCCAACCGGTCGCCAAATTTATGAACAAACACATTTCGTCATGTGGCCGTTCTACCATACGTCTATTCGAATTGTGCCGGAGGACCAGAAGCGATGGGCTAATGATCCCCGATTCAAGAATGTCGATCCGAACACCGGACTCCATTACGCGACAATCGGCGCTGGTTCGGTCAACGGCAAGCTGGTGGCGGGGGTCAACAGAGAACGTGACGTAAATCTCAGTATCAAACGCGAGGCGATCAAGCTCAACCTCAACGGCAAGGATGAAAACACGGTAATCAACAATCTCTTCAAGTTACAAGCTGCGTACAAGAACCATTTAGAGTATTCAGCTTTCCCGACGGAGAGCGGCCAGTACAATTCAAACTCGTTTGCTCGCGGCCTCGCCGAGGCTGCGGGTTTATATATGCTACAGCCTCACGAAATTGTCCCCGGCTTTAGTAAGCCGGTTCCAGAAGTTCATTTCGGTATTACGAATCCAGCACCGCCTTCTCGCGATTGGTAAGATAGGACGGTAAACAGAAGCAAGAGCGACGATAAAGTCGCTGGCGGAGCGTACCCTATGATATGTCGTTACAGGTGTGTGTTCTTCATCTCTCTCATATTTGCAGCGTGCGGCGTACGTCATTCGAGTGACGCGTTGAGGCTGCAGTTGCTTAGGGAAACTCCCGTTGGCAGCGTGAAGACAGCTGTCATGCAGAGGAGCAAGAATGAAGAACGCCCGATTCGCGAAATCTATCTGGTCACGGCGGAATCACCGTCAATAGTCCGCCGGCCTGACGTCGCATCGTATGTGAAAATTTATTTAGGTCATTATCGGAACATCCTGCGCGTGGACGTTGTGGCCTACTACCTTTTCGATTCTCGCGATCAGTTGGTTGATGTCGTCGTGCTGAAAGAGACAGATTCGCTGTGATCGCCAACGCGCACATGCAACGAAATCGCTATTTCGCGCGCCAACCGATCTTGTTCTTTTCGTCACCGGCGCATTTGGCTGCCGGGGAAGGCCCTGGCGTATACATATCGCGAATGAAAATCTTACTCTCCTAACGCCACCGTCGCCGGTGCCACCGCTATGATAAGTCCTGAAATCATTATCTTCGATACTGACTCGGCTAACGTGGAGGCATTACGTGCACGGTTGACTCTGCCGTATGTTCGCTTTGTAGTTGGGAATGGCTTGCAAGCGACAACGGCCGCCGGGATTGATGCCATGTGGTTAACGCTGATGCAAGCGGAGCGATACGGTACATCTCCCCCGTTTCCTCTACATTCAGCTCAGATCCTAACTACACCGCCGGCGGAAGTCGCCAAGGGTTTCCCGCGGCTCGTCATCACAGGGGTATCCACAACAGCTAGCGATCGGCACCCCCCGCCTGATCACCGACGACGCCGGCCAGCAGGTGTCGGTGCATCACTACTACCCGTTCGGCAGAGAGATCACCGATCCGGCCGGCGAGACGATGAAGTTCACCGGTCACGAGCGAGACTCCACCCCGTACGACTATCAGGACTACATGCATGCGAGGTACGACAATCCGTTTTTGGGGCGGTTCTTGTCGGTGGATCCGAAGGGCCGGTACCGGCCGACGACGTTGCCTCAGGAGTGGAACCGGTACGCTTATGCGCTGAACAATCCCGTGAAGATCATTGATCCTAATGGTCGAGAAAACACGATCTACTTCGTCAACACTCTTCCGAAGACATGGTGGACACCGAACGCCTCGGCCATGCTAGCGCCGCGGATCGTTGGAACACGGTACGAAGGCCGCGTGCAGGTGGTTGGTCCAGGCGCGAGTGCAGGTATGTTGCGTGCGACCATAACTCGCGCCGATTCCACCGACATCGTGATTATCGCCAGCCACGCCGGACAGTCGGCAGACGATGCGCGCGGCGGCAATCTGCAGATGCGTGGTCCGAATGGACAGCTTCAGACGGTCAGCGGATCTCAACTCGCGTCGTGGGCAAACGACGGCAGCGCGCCGAAAGCGGTGATTATCGCTGGCTGTTGTTCGAATCAGGTTGCTGACACTGTACATGCCGCAACGGGTGCGGATGCGATCGGAACGGATAAGCGGACGATCAACACCGAGAATCAGCCCGGAGCGATCGTTGCGGCCGGAGCGATTGCGCTAGGGATGGATGCAAATACCGCAGCAAACATGGCGACGGCGAGTCCGCCGTGAGCACGTGGGCAAAGAGAGCGGCGCTCATCGCCGTCGTCGTCACGCTGACAGCTGCGGTCGGCATTCTCGCATTCGCTCGATACAACAAGAAGAAGCCGGAGAGCTTTGCGCGCATCGCGGGTATCGCCGGTGAAGGATACCAATGCAAAGCGCCAACTGCGATTGATGCGGCATCAGCGTGGCCGGTGCCGCACGATGCGATCCGCCATCCGGACGAGATCTACACAACAATGGTGCGAGCCGGTGCGGGAACGAGGCGGCCGAGATTAGGTTCGGGGCAAGTGGTCGTGCTGTGCGTGACGTACTACAACCGCGACGGAAGCGTACGCGAGCGCGATCCTGCAGCGATCGTCGAACTTGATCCTGGGCCGAGTCCCTGGTCTGAGGTTGCCGCCATGATGGTTGAAGGCGAAATCCGCCGAGTGTGGATGCCTGATCGCGAGAGTCCCGGCGGAACGATGATCGCTGACTTCGAAATGGAGCCATGGCCGCGCGACGCGCTATCACCGTCGGACCTGCGGCGAAGGAAGAAATGAATAGCCGTGGGCGCGGACTACGGCTTGAACGATGATGTGCATGATCGACGCATCGGCATCTGTTACGGAAATCAAGACGGCGAGGGCGGTGATTACCACCACTGCGCTATCCGATCTTGCTCTGCTCATCATCAGAAGCCGCCAATTTAGCCGCAATGAACTTTAAGCTTTCGTCAGATTTTTTACGGCGTTGGTCGCCTTTAACTTGGCGTGAAGTTGAATTCGGACTGCAACAGCAGTGGCTGACGAATCAAACCGCGATCGACCTGGCCATCGATCGCGTCACGGCCGCTGATGATGCACGCGATGTCGCGGAGCTTGCATCCGTTCTACCGCATGAGGAGTACAAAGTTCAGGAGATCGTCGGGCGTTTAGCAGATCGTGATTCGGAGTATTCTGCGGACAAGTGGCTCTTCTTGTTACTGGCGTGGCTTTATGAACATCGTGACGAGATCGACGATCCGCTCGGCGTAGTGGAGGAGCTATACGCCGATTTTGAGTATCCGGAAGCGATTGAAAGCTTCGTCAGATATATGCCGCCGGAGGATCCTATGCGAGTCGGCGACGCGCACCTTTTCGACGCCTGGCGACGCTACATTGATAACCGCCGCCGCGGAGATCAGGACTAGGTTGAGTGCCGCGACAAAAGAGTTCAAACGGATTTTCATAAATCCCTAATGGTTGGCGAGATGGCTGAACGAATTACGGCACGTGACCAGATACGCCTGCGAAGGTTTTGGCCGGTGGACCGAGCAACCCCGCTGTTTGAGGCGTTGGTCGGCGACGACGTTGTTTTCGACGTCGGAGAAGACGGCGGCCAGTTCGATATCGCCTTTCACGAAGCCGCGCTGAAGTACACGATCGAAGTGAATATCTTCAGTGCGGTCGTGGCCGACGCGAAGGCTCGGATCTTGGCATCAGCTGCGAGCGAATAGGGAGCTGGGGCGCGCAGCGCGCAAATGCAGCCTGACACCGCGGAGCGGCAGACGTGGAGATTTATGTGATCGGCGAGCAGATAAAAATGATCCCGGGGCACATAAATCTCATCCCGGGATGAGATTCACTGTCCTCCGGAGGAGATTTAAGTGCTCGCCGGGCACATTTAAATGCTCGCCGAGCACTTTTAAATGCCGGCCGAACACTTTTAAATGCCGGCCGGGCACTTTTAAGTGATCGGCGAGCGCGTGAATCCGTTCTGACGACTCCGCCGCACGATCCGCCATGCGATGAAAATCACCCCGGCGAACACGAGCGCCAGCGGCCCTAGGTAAATCACCACCCAGATCGCCACATTCGCGAACCCCTGCGCCGTCTTCACCAGCGCGCGGCTGGCGTCCCTCATCACCGCCACCGGCTGCCATCCGGCCTCGACCACCGGCTTCGTCACGGGGTTCGGTGTCAGCGTCAGCTTGATCGTCGACATCGCCGACATCTGCGCGAGATAGCGCATCCGCCCTTTGGCCGTCTCGATCTCGCCGCGGAGCTGCGTGAGCTGCGTGTACACCTCGAGGATGTCCTCCGCCTTCTTCGTCCGCTCGCGCACCGTGGTCATGAGCTGGCGCATTTCCGTTTCGGCCGCTTCGAGATTGCGCACCTGCGACTCCAGGTCGACGTACTCCTGCGACACGTCGTCGCCGCTTACCGTCTCCGACTCCACGCGCGTCGCCACCTTGCGGATCGCGGCGAGCGCGGCGTCGAGCTTCGGCGCCGGCACGCGCACCGTGAGCGTGGCGCGCATCACCTCGCCCTCGCGCCAGAGCTTCGAGTCGGTGAGATAGCCACCGTTCGCTGCGGCGAGCTGCGCGAGCTTCTCCACCGTCGCGGAGGTGTCGCCCACGATCATGCTCACCTCGGCCGTGCGGACGATCATCCGCGGCAGCGCCGGCGCCTGCGGCACCGACGCATCCTGCGCCGTGACGCCGTGCGCGCCGGGCGGGGGCGCGGGCGGTGGAGCCATGCCGGCCACGCGCGTGAAATCGTTGTTGGTGGTCGTGGCTGCGGGAGGCGGCAACGCGCGTTCCGCCTTGCACGACATGGCGGCGAGAGCGAGCAGCGCGAAAACTTTCTGTTTCATGCGCGGTTAGACGCGGATCAATTCGCGCGCGAAACTGCGTTAGAGTCCCGCGTATGCGAATCGCAACCCTCACAGCACTCGTCTGCGCGCTGCTCCTCCCTGCAGCCGCGTCCGCCGCCACGGGCGACGTCCTCCCCTTCCCGGCCACGGAGAAAACCCTCCCGAACGGCCTCAAGGTCATCGTCGTCCCCACCGGATTTCCGAACATCGTCGCGCTCTACATCCCGGTCCAGACCGGCTCGCGCAACGAGATCGAGCCGGGGAAGTCGGGCTTCGCCCACTTCTTCGAGCACATGATGTCGCGCGGCACCCCCGCGTACCCGCCCGAGAAGTACAACGAAGTCGTGACCAAGGCGGGCGCGCGCGAGAACGCCAACACCTCCGACGACCGCACCGTCTACCACATCGTCTTCGCGCGCGAGGACCTGCCGAAGATCATGGAGATCTACGCCGACCGCTTCATGAACCTCGCCTACCCCGAGCCCGCGTTCCAGACCGAGTCGAAAGCGGTCCTCGGCGAATACAACAAGAACAGCGCCAGCCCCGTGCGCAAGCTCCTCGAGGTCCAGCGCGACCACGCCTTCTCCACGCACACCTATAAGCACACCACGATGGGCTTCATCAAAGACATCGAGGACATGCCCAACCAGTACGCGTACTCGAAGGAATTCTTCAAGCGCTGGTACCGCCCCGAGTACACCACCATCATCGTCGCCGGTGACGTGAAGCCCGACGAAGTCTTCGCGCTGGTCGACAAATACTGGAGCGGCTGGCAGCGCGGCACCTACAAAGCCGACATCCCGCAGGAGCCGCCGGCGAAAGGCCCCGTCTACGCGCACGTCGACTGGCCGTCGAACACGCTGCCGTGGGTCACCGTCGCGTTCCACGGCCCGGCCTTCTCCGACACACAGAAAGACGCCGCGGCGATGTCGACGCTGCTCGACCTCGAGTTCGGCCAGACCTCCGACCTCTACAAGCGCCTCGTCAACGACGAGCAGAAAGTCGATCAGCTCTTCTACTTCGACGACCCGCACGTCGATCCGAGCCTCTACACCGTCTTCGCGCGCGTCAAGAAGCAGGACGACGTGCCGTACGTGCGCGACCAGATCGAGAAGACCTTCGCCGGCGTGCGCGACCGCTTGGAGCCCGCCGACCGCGTCGAGGAGGCGAAGTCGCAGGCGCGCTACTCGCTCGTGCGCAGCCTCGACAACACCGAGGCCGTGGCGGAGACGCTCGCCGAATTCGTGAAATTCAACCGGTCGTACAACACCATCAACAACTTCTATCGCGTGCAGGCGTCGTTGACGCCGCAGGACCTGCAGGCGACGGCGAAGAGGTACTTCACGAACGCGAACCTCGTCGTCACGACATTGTGGAAAGGCGCGGGACTCACCGACAACGCCACCGGCGCATTGCCGGAGCCCGCCGCGCAAACAGGGACGACCACCGCGCCGCTGCACGTCATCAAACAGAAGTCGCTTCTGCCGCAGATCGAAACGAAATTGCTCTTCAATGTCGGTTCCGCCAACGATCCAGCCGGCAAAGAAGGGCTGGCGGTGCTCGCGTCCGACATGATCGCGGACGCCGGCTCGCGCACGATGACGATCGACGCCATCCGCAAGGCGCTCTATCCGATGGCCGGCGCGTTCTACAGCGGCGTCGACAAGGAAATGACCACGCTGACGGCGTCGATCCACAAAGACAATTGGGAAAAGTTCTTCGACATCGTCCTGCCGCAGCTCCTGGAGCCCGGCTTCCGCGACGAAGACTTCCAGCGCCTCAAGGACGCGCAGCTCAACGCCTTGAAGGAATCGCTGCGCAACAACAACGAAGAGGAGCTCGGCAAGGAAGAGCTGCAGAACCGCATTTACGCCGGGACGCCGTACGGGCACACGGCCCTCGGCACGGTCGCGGGCATTCAGGCCATCACCCTCGACGACGTCAAGAAATTCATCGCCGCGAATTACACGCGCAACAATCTCATTGCCGGTGTGTCGGGCGACTTTCCCGATGCGCTCATTGCGCGTCTCAATACCGCCACGGCGCAGCTTCCTGAAGGTTCCGTGGCCGCGCAGGGATTGAAGGCGCTGCCGAAAATCGAAGGGCACAAAGCCAGCGGCCTCGAAGTCGAGATCATCCAGAAGGACACGCGCGCCACGGCCATCTCCATCGGCGCGCCGCTGCCGCTCACGCGCGCCAGCGGCGCCGACTGGGCGGCGCTCAACGTCGCCCGCGCCTGGCTCGGCGAGCACCGCATGTCGCAGGGCCGCCTCTTCCAGCGCCTGCGCGAGATCCGCGGACTCAACTACGGCGACTACTCGTACATCGAATACTTCAATCGCCCGGGCGGGCAGTTCTTCCCCAGCCCGAACATCGCCCGCCGCTCGCAGATCTTCGAGATCTGGATCCGCCCGGTCGTGCCGGCGAACGCGCACATGTCGCTGCGCATCGCGCTGCACGAGCTCGACAAATTGGTCAATGAAGGATTGTCGCAAGCCGACTTCGACGCCACGCGCCAGTACCTCATGAAGAACGCCTACGTCATGACCGCGACGCAGGACCAGCGCCTCGGCTACGACCTCGACTCGTGGTGGTACGGCATTCCCGAGTACACGTCGTACGTGCGCAATCTCTATTCGAAGCTGACGCGCGACGACGTGAACCGCGCGCTCAAGACGTACCTGACGCCGGCGAACCTCAACGTCGTCATCGTCACGAAGGACGCGCAGGGCCTTCGCGATGCGCTCGTGAGCGACGCCGTCTCGACGATCAAATACGACTCGCCGAAGCCCGACGACATCATGGCCGAGGACAAGGTCATCGGGGCGATGAAGCTCAATATCAAGCCGGAGAACGTGAAAATCGTGCCGGTCGACGACGTTTTCGCCAAATAACGTGGTATAAGACCGGACGGTCCGAACCCGTCCATGTCCCTTTCCTCAGCGATCCGCCCAACGCGCGCGGCGTCAGCGCCGTACGAACGCCAATAACCACGTCTTCATCACGTCATAGAGGTTAACCGTCCATGCGATCCCTGCGCTTCGTCCTCCCCCTTCTTTTCGCCGCTGTTGCCGCGCACGCCGGCACGTTCACGGTCACGAACACGAACCAGAACGGTCCGGGCTCGCTGTACCAGGCCATCAACGACGTCGTGGCTTCGGCCTCGTCGACGAACACGATCAACTTCGCGATCGGCAGCGGGCCGGTGACGATCAAGCCCAACTTCCAGTGGGCGTACCTGACGAAGCCGGTCGTCATCGACGGCACGACGCAGCCGGGCTACAGCGGCACGCCGATCGTCGAGATCGACGGCACCGCCGCGGCGGCGGCGAATCGCGGCACGGTCGGGTTCCGGCTCATGGGCGGGAACAGCACGATCAAGGGCCTGGTCATCAACAACTATTCGAACCACGACGGCGTGCAGGGCCTCGGCACGGGCGCCGCCATCAGCCTGGCCTCGAGCAACAACACCGTCGTGAACTGCTTCATCGGCACCGACGTCACCGGCCAGAGCGTGCACAAGAACGACGTCGGCGTCCGCGTCGAGGCGGGCTACAGCAACAACGCCATCGGCACGAGCGGCGGCTCCTGGTCGACGCGAAATCTCATCACCGGCAACGACCGCGGCATCGAGACCACGTACGGCTCGCAGCAGTCGTCGGGCACGAACATCCGCGGCAACTGGTTCGGCGTCAGTGCCACCGGCGCCGTGCTGAGTCTGTCGAACTACTGGGGCATCTATCTCGACTACGCGCAGGGCGGCGCCATCGGCGGCACGCAGCCGGGCGACGGAAACCTCATCACCAGCAACGTCGCGCTGACGCAGTGCAACAACGTCAACATCCAGGGCAACCGCTTCGGTGTGTCCGGCACGATCACGTTCGCCAGTCTCTCCATCGGCTACGGCAGCGGCAACACCATCGGCGGCACGGCGCCGGGCGCGGGGAACACCTTCACCTGGCTCGGCCAGCACGCCATCAGCATCCAGGACTCGCCGAACAACGTCGTTCAGGGCAACACCATCGACAACGCGGACAACGGCATCTATGTCTGGCGCAGCGGCGCGACCGCCGAGAACAACGTGGTCGGCGGCACCGCCGACGGCGCCGGCAACACCTTCCGGAACCTCCGGCACAGCGGCTGGGGCGCCGTCACGACGGCCGGCGTCACCACCACGTCGATCCTGCGCAACAGCATCTACAACAACGCCGGCATTGGCATCGACCGCGAGCACGATGGCGTCACGCTAAATGACGGCAGCGATGGGGATCACATCCAGAACTTCCCCGTCATCACCGCGGCGACGTCCGGCAACGGCACGACCACCATCGCCGGCACGCTGAACAGCGAGGCCTTCGGCAACTATCGCATCGAGCTCTTCTCGAACTCCGCGTGCGACTCCTCCGGGTACGGCCAGGGCGAGACCTACCTCGGCTCGCTGAACATGGCGACGGACGGCGCCGGCAACGGGTCGTTCCTCGTCACGCTCAACACCGCCGTTCCGATCGGCCGCTCGATCACCGCGACGGCGACCAAGAGCGGCGGCGGAACCTCGGAGTTCTCGCACTGCACGACCGTCACCGGCACCGGCGCGCTCACGTTCGGCGTGTCGTCGGCGTCGGTCGGCGAAGGCGGCGGCAGCGCCTCCATCACCGTCTCGCGCATCAGCGGCGCCACCGGCAGCGTCACCGTCAACTTCGCCACGGCGAACGGCACGGCCACGAGCGGCTCCGACTACACCGCCACGAACGGCACGCTGTCGTTCGGCGACGGCGAGACCTCGAAGACGATCCCGGTCACGATCCTCCAGGACAACATCTTCGAAGGCAACGAGACCTTCACCGTCACGCTCTCGTCACCGGGCGGCGGTGCGCTCATCGCGCCGCCGTCGACGATCAACGTGACGATCAACGACGACGACGTTCCGTCGCGCGCCGTCATCGCCGACGCGCACGTCACCGAGGGGGACAGCGGCACCGTCAACGCCAACTTCACCGTCACGCTCAATCCCGCGCCCACCGGCCCGGCGAGCGTCGCGTGGACGACCAACCCCGGCACCGCCGGCGCCAGCGACTTCGTGGCCGGCAACGGCACCCTCAACTTCGCCGCCGGCGAGACGCAGAAGACGATCGCCGTCGCCGTGAACGGAGACACGCATTACGAGCCCGACGAGACCTTCACCGTCGCGCTCAGCAACCCGGTCAACATGCTGATCGACCGCCCCGTCGCCACCGGCACGATCGTGAACGACGACCCGCAGCCGGTCATCTCCGCCGACGACGTCGCCGTCACCGAGGGGAACAGCGGCACGACGCCGGTGACGATCACGCTGAAGTCCAGCCAGCCGATCACCGTCACGGTCAACTACGCGACGGTGACGGGCAGCGCAGTCGGGACCGACTTCGTGTCAGCCACCGGCTCCGTCAACTTCAACAACGAGACCGAGAAGCAAATCGTCGTGTCGGTCACCGGCGATATCGCGCCCGAGGCCGACGAGACGTTCAAAGTGCACCTCTCGTCGAGCGATTCGTCCATTCTCTTCCCGCACCCCGACGTCGTCGTCACCATCGCCAACGACGACATGGGCATCGTGCCGTCGAACCTCTCCCTCGGCACGGGGCAGAGCGGCAACCTCCTCGTCGACGTCGGCAACGCCGTCAGCGCGACGCAGACGCTCGCCGTGTCGAAGAGCGACGCCTGCATCAAGGTGCCGGGGAGCGTCGACATCACCGCCGGCAAGCACAGCGCGACGATCAACGTCACCGCGCTGTCCGCGCCGTGCAGCGCCCGCGTCGACGTCAAGCTCCCGCCCGCCCTCGGCGGCGGCACGCTCTCCGCGGGCGTGCACACGTACCAGACCATCGACCTGAATTTCGATCCGCCGTCGCCGCAGCTCTACGTCGGCCAGAGCATCAACGTGGTCGTCAAGACCGTGCCGTTCGTCGAGCCGATGACGCTAACGCTCAACGGCGGATCGTTCACCGTCGAAGTGCCGCCCACCGTCGACGTCAACGACGCCAACGGCGGCACGTTCACGCTGCGCGGGATCCGCAGCGGCCCGATCTTTGTCGAGGTCACGCTGCCGGCGCAGTTCGGCGGCACAAAGGTGGCGCTGACCGGCACCGTCGGCAACGCGCCGCCGGCCGTGACGATCTTCGACGTCTCGCCGAAGCATGGCGCGACGACAGGCGGCACGCCGGTGTCGATCGAAGGCACGAACTTCACGCCCGACTGCACGGTCGCGTTCGACGGCGTGGCCGCGTCGAACGTGTCGTTCAGCGACGCGTCGCTTCTCACCGCGAACACGCCGGCGCACAAGCCGGGCGCGGTCGACGTCACGGCGACGTGCAACGGCGCCACGGCGACGCTGAAGAACGGCTTCGTCTACACCGGCGGCTCGCCCGACATCACGTCGATCGATCCCGCCAGCGGCACGACGGCGGGCGGCACGACGGTGCGCATCGGCGGCCGCGATCTCGTCAGCGACTGCTGGGTGGAGTTCGGCGGCGACCTCGCGCGCAGCGTGCAGGTGGTGAGCGCGACGGAGATGATCGCCACGACGCCGGCGCACGCCGCCGGCGCGGTGACGGTGAAGCTGCGCTGCAACGGCGGCGGCGCGGCCGGCTCGATGCCGAACGGCTTCACGTACGTCGCGACGTCGGAGCCGTCGGCGGTGGTGACGACGGTCGATCCGCTCTCCGCGGTGCCGGGCGCGCAGGTGACGGTGCACGGCACGCACTTCCGCACGACCGACGTGGTGACGTTCGACAACGCGCAGGCGCAGGTGCTCTCGACGTCGCCGGACGCGCACGTCGTGGTGGTGCCGTCGCTGCCGGCCGGCAAGGTGAGCGTGACGGCCGCGGGCTCGACGACGGGGCCGATCTTCACGGTGCTCGATCCGGCGACACCGAAGGTGACGAAGGTCTCGCCGCCGGTGCTGCCGCCGAACGCGGAGCTGACGATCGAAGGAAGCGGGTTCCGCTCGCCGTATGCGTTCACGATCGGCGGCGTGACGGCGCGCCTGGTGAGCCAGTCGTACACGCGCGTTGTCGTGCGCGTGCCGCCGCTCCCCTCGGGGCAGCAAGAGCTGGCGATCGTGAACGGCGGCAACGTCATCCCGACCGACAGCCACGTCACGGTGTCGCCGACCGGTATCGTGGTCTACGGCGCGGCGCCGCAGTGCCTCCCGATCGGCGGCGGCGCAGCGATCTCGATCTCCGGCACCGGCTTCGTCGCCGGCGCGACGGTGACGATCGGCGGCGTCGCCGCGCAGGCAACGGTGGTCGACGCAACGCGCATCGACGTCGTCACGCCTCCCCTCCCGGCCGGCTTCGCCACGATCGTGGTGACGAATCCGAGCGGCGACAACGGCACGGCCACGAATTCCGTGCGCGCGTACTCGCCGCTCGATCCGGACGGGTGTCTGGTGGCGCCGCGGCCGCGCGCGGTTCGGCACTAACGCGTTGGGGTAGGGGCGCACGCTGTGCGCCCCTACCCGCGACGAATCCGCTCCGCGCCGCGTATTTCCCGCATCGTGTTGAGATCGACGGCGATCGTCCTCTGCTTCGTGGCCGGCGTTGCCGCCGCGCAGCAGCCGTATCTGGTCAAGGACCTGCGTACCACAGGACCGATCAGCGGGTCGTCGTACCCGCGAAATTTCGTGGCCGTCGGACCGACGCTCTACTTTCTCGACTCGAACCGGGAGGCGTTCGGGCTCTGGCGCAGCGACGGCACTGCCGCCGGAACGACTCTTGTCGCGCCGATGGATGCCGGCAGCCTGTTCTCTCTCGGAAATCGCCTGATCGCCTTTTCGATCAACGGTCTCTGGCTCAGTGACGGCACCGCGACGGGCACGGTTTTCGTCGATGGAATCCACAATTCCTCCGATCAGATCGAGATGAACGGGAAGCTTTTTTTCATCGTCTCCCCGAATCATCTCTACGCGACGGACGGGACCGCGGCCGGCACCACGTTGATTACCGACCTGCCCCAGAACTTTCCCAGCTCCTCCAGGCTTCTCACGCGATTCGGAACCCGCATCGCCTTCACGACCGACATGGGGTTGGGAGTCACCGACGGCACGCCCGGCGGGACCGCGATCATCAGCAGCGCGCCGCGCAACTTCGGCCGCTACGCGGTCGGCACCGCCGATCGGTTTTACTTCCAGGCCAGCGATGATCTTTGGGTAAGCGACGGCACGCCTGCCGGAACGCTGCAGGTGAAGAGCTCCTGCGCTTACTGTTCGCTCACGGCCTTCGGCGACCGCGTGCTGTTTTCTTCCGGAGGCGAGCGATGGATCTCCGACGGAACGAACGGCGGGACGTTCGCTCTCACGCACGTGCACACGAATTCCAGCGTTGCGGCGGTGCTGAACGGCATCGCCTATTTCGCCGGCGAGGACGGCAACGGCAGCTTGGCCCTGTGGCGCAGCGATGGCACGATCGCCGGCACGCGCATCGCCGCGCTATGGGCAGACCGCGCGTACATCTACGACATCAGCGCCGCGGCCGGAAAACTCTGGCTCTCGCTCAACCACGATTCGAAGTGGAAACTGTGGGTCAGCGACGGCACGTCCGAAGGAACGCAATTGCTCGCGCCAATCACGGTCTTGGAAACGCCTCGCTCTGCATTCAACGGCCGCGCCGCGTTCAGCGCCAACGACAACGAGCACGCCTTCGAGCCGTGGTCCAGCGACGGCACTCCGGCCGGCACGGTCATGATGGCCGACCTCTATCCGAACATCGCTCCGGCCTCGAGCCCGGACATTCGCGGCACGATCGGCAACGGCGTCGTCTTCGGCGCGACCGGCAACGACGGCATACGCGGCCAGTGGATCAGCGACGGCACCGTGGAAGGAACGCGCCCTTTTGCCCCGCCGGCGACGTCGCGGATCAGCGATCACGGCCTGCTTTACTTCGACGACGGAACGGGCGGCGTCTGGAGGACCGACGGCACCTCGGAGGGCACGCGGCTTCTCCTGCACCAAGACAACAGCAGGGCTTCCTTCGCGGTCGCCGCCGGCGTTCTCTACATCTCCCATGCAAACGCGATCTACGCGATCGACGGAAGCGGCGATCCGCTGAGAATCGGCGAGGGAAATTTCGTCGCCGCCATCGACGGGTGGGGAGACCTGGTCTTTCGCAGCGAGGGCGATCCATTCCTCCATGCGATCAGCGGTACGAGCGCGCCGCGCCTGTTGACGTCGATTCCGCAGCCGTACCCGCAGACCTTTCAATCGTTGTTCACCGCCGGCGGTTTCGTCTGCTACTTCACGTCACTGTTTCCGTACACAGAGTTGTGGAGGACCGACGGCACACCGGCGAGCCTCACCAGGATCGCCCGCTTTTCCGCCAATCAGTACCCGCTCATGCTCGGCCACGCCGGCGACCGCATGCTCTTCACCATCGACGACGGCGTCCACGGCCCGGAGCCGTGGGTCACCGACGGCACGGCGGAAGGGACGTCGCTCCTCGCCGACATCAGGCCCGGCCCGGCCGGTTCGGTCTTCCGGACCGGCGTCTCTCTAGGCGACCGCGCGCTGTTCGCCGCGGACGACGGAACGTTCGGCCTGGAGCCGTGGGTCAGCGACGGAACGCCTGCCGGAACCCACATGGTCGCGGACATCGCGCCGGGAAAGGCGTCCTCGATCCAGAACGAGATCGGCGTAATGAAAGGAATCGCTTTCTTCGCCGCGACCGACACGGCTCACGGCGTCGAGCTTTGGCGCAGCGACGGAACGGCGGGCGGCACACAGCTAGCCGGCGATCTGGAGCCGGGGCCGCTGTCGTCGGCTCCGGATCAGCTCACCGCGGCGGACGACACGCTGTACTTCACCGCCGAAACGATCGCGAACGGACGCGAGCTGTGGGCATTGCCGGTGCCGGGACGCACGATCTCGATCGGCGACGGCCATGCGACCGAGGGCGCGGCGTCGGGGCAGTTGTTCGTCACGCTCGACGCGCCCGCCACGGAGCCCATCACCGCGCGTTGGAGCGCGCTCGGAAAGTCGCAGACGATCGCGTTCCAGCCGGGTGAGCTGCGCAAAGCGATCTCCATTCCGATCGCTCCCGGACGCGGCCCGCGCGCGATCCGCGTTCGCCTCGACAGTGCTGACGGCGCAGCCGTGATCCGGCCGGTCGGGAATCTCGTTGTGCAGGCGGAGCCGGCGCAGGCGGATATCGAGGTCTCGGTCACGGCCGGCAGTAAAGATGGTCTGAACAGACCGCTCGTCGTCGTCACGAATCACGGCCCCTCGCCCGTGCCGTGGGTGAAGCTGACGTTCACCGGCGTGCCCTCACCAGATCCTCCGCAGACGCTCGGCTCGTTGCGCGCGGGAGAGAGCGTGAGCGTGCCTACGTTCGCCGGCTTGTACAGAGCGACGGCGAGCGCACCGCTGCCCGATCCCGATCCCTCCAACAACAGCATGACCTATCGCGCCGTTGCCAAGGGCTACACCGTGATGACGCTGTCGCCGGCCGGGTTGACGGTCGGCATGCACGCGAAGCTCTCGATCTATGCCGGGGACGCGGTCACGCTTTTTTCGAGCGATCCGCGCGTACTCGCCGTCCCGCAGTCCGTCAAAGCCCCTGCGGAGCTGGACGTCGTGGCGCTCGCGGAAGGGACGACGAGCCTGTCGGCCGACGGCATCGCGTACCTGCCCGTCACCGTCGGTCCGCCCGGCCCCTATCGCTGGCCGTCGGAATTGAAATTCACGATCGAAGACGCCGGCCTTTCTTACGGCACGCGCCGGCCGTTCCTCGCGCACGTAACCGCAAATTCGCCCGGGGGCTTCAACATCGGCGGCACCGTCACCATCCTCGACGGCGACAAGAGCGTCGTCACGATCCCTGTCGACGCGAACGGCAACGCCGCGGTCAACCTCAACTCGCTCCTGCCGGGCGATCATCTGATCACGGCGACATACTCGGGCGACGCCAACCTCCTTCCGGCGGTGAGTCCATCGAGTGTTGCGCTTCACATCCTCGCGCCGGTGGCGGTCACCTTCCGCGGCGTCGCCCGGCCGGTGAGCGCAACGGAGGACGAGGTAACGATCGAGGTCGTCGTCCCGGCCGGCACGCCCGGCGGAACGATGACGCTCAAAGACCTCGCCAGGAACGTGCTCGCGGAGCATGTGCCGGTCGTCGCCGGCCGCGCCGTCGCCGTGATTCCGCACCTGACGATGGTGACGGTCGATTATTCGGGCGACGAGCTCTTCGCGCCCGCGGTCGTGAACGTTCCGCTCACTCAGTCGCGCAGGCGCGCCTCGCGTCCGTAGTTACAATGCGCGCCATGCGCATTCGCATCCTCATTCTCATTCTCTTCATCGCCGCCCCCCTCGCCGCGCAGGAGTGGCGCTTCTTCGGCCGCGGCGCGGTCTTCGGCATCTACACGACCGAGACCGGCCCGGCGGAGCCGCGCAAGCAGCTCTTCTCCACGAATTGGCTCGAGGGGCACGCGGAGCGCTCGTTCGGGCGCTCGTCGGTCGAGTTTCACGCGCGCGTGACTGCGGAACCGGCCACGGTTCCGGACGAGGGCTACCCGCTGCTGCTGCAGTACGTCTCGAGCGCGAGCGCCGACCGCATGCCGGCGCACGAGTTTCTCGAGGATGCCGGCGTGCGCGTCTGGCTGCGCGCGCTACGACTGGACGCCGCGTTCGCCGGCGCGCCGCCGCTCGGCGCGGAGCCGTACCGGCAGCGCAGCTCATCGATCGACTTCCCCACCGCGCCGTTCTCGTACGACGTCGCGGAGTCGTTCAAGTTCGCGCGGCGCGTAGCCGGCGCGGCGGTCGACACGCGGGCGTTGATGGTCGAGGGCGCGGTCTTCCACGCCGGCACGACGAACGGCAACATCGACTCTTGGAGCGGCCGCGTGACGCTGCGGCCGATCGACGCGGTGTCCGTGCAGGTCTCGC
This sequence comes from Thermoanaerobaculia bacterium, assembly GCA_035276475.1. Classification (GTDB taxonomy): domain Bacteria; phylum Acidobacteriota; class Thermoanaerobaculia; order Gp7-AA8; family Gp7-AA8; genus DATDFB01. Next base: position 17,145 of record DATELQ010000064.1, read on the forward strand.
ACGGCAAGCTCGGCGACGCCAAGGAGCCGGTATCGAGCGCCTCGGCGACGTGGAGCGGCGCGCGCTACGCGGCCACGGCGCTCTGGACGAAGCGCGACCAGCTCACGGCCTACGGCGTCGAAGGGGCGCTGCGCGGGCGGCGCAACACGCTCATGGCGCGTGTCGAGTCCGCCGACCGCCCCGCCGGCGCGATCGAGCCGACCCAGCGCCGCACCACGCACATCTCCCTCGGCTACATTTTCGACGTGGCCAAACGCATCGGCCTCGGCGTGGCGACGGACTACCACACCGCCACGGGGCACCTGACGTCGCGCTACGGCCACAAGCCGCAGAGCGTGCACTTTTTCATGAGGGCAAGGACGGAGTGACTACTCCCCCAACTTGTTTTTCAGCTCGCGCAACTCACCAGTGAGCATCGCCACCTGCTCTTCGAGGCGCGAGACGCGCACCGAGAGCGGCTCGCTACCGGTCACCGGCACCTCCGGCTCCGGCGCCTCGGCGACTGCGCCGCCGAGGAGGTGCGTCCAGCGCGATTCCTTCTGTCCAGGCCGGCGCGCGAGCTCGCGCACGAACGGCGACGGCGGCGTGGCCATCCACTGCAGAGTCTCCTCCACCTCGCCGATCGCCTCGAATTGGTGCAAGCGGTCGCTGCGGCCGCGGAGCTCGCCGGCCGTTTGCGGCTCGCGCAAAAAAAGAAGCGTCAGCAGCGCCTTCGAGCGGCGGTCGAGCTGCCACTGCAGATCGAGATTGTGGTCGTAGCGCACGGCCCGGCCGCCCATCACCTTCCACACGAGCTTCTCGTCCTGCAGGCGGTCGAGGGCGCGCTGGATGTCCGACTCCGAGAGCTCCATGACCGGCTCGCGGTTCGACTTCTGATTGCACGCCGCCACGAGCGCGTTCACTGTCAGCGGGTAGTACTCCGGTGTCGAGAGCTGCTTTTCCATCAGAGACCCGAGAACGCGGAGCTCCACCGCGTCGAGCTCGCGCGCCGGGAGCTTGCGCGGCTTGCGCTCGCCGTCGAGATTCGTGACCGAGGACATCGTCATGCCGGAATTGTAAATCGCGGCTCGCGCGCGCTCCGCGGCTTGCCGAAATAGTTGTCGACGCGCATCGCCACTTTGCGCGCCAGGGCCATGAACGTCGTCATCTTTCCGCCGAAGATGTTGATGAGGTTCCCGCGGCGCTCGATGCGGTACTCGCGGCCGATCGCGCTCGGATTCGCGGAGCGGCCGACCAGCGGCCGCACGCCGGCGAAGGTCGAGGCGACGTCGCCGCGGGAGATCGGCGCGCGGAAGTAGCGGTTGAAGCGGGCGATGAGGTAGTCGATCTCTTCGTCCGACGCGGTGACGCCGTTCATCCGCTGCATGTGCAGCACCTCCGTCGTGCCGACGAGCGTCGTCCCCTTCCACGGAAGGACGAAGAAGATGCGCCGGTCATTGAGGGATTGCAGCAAGAGAGCGGCGTCCGCGACGCGGTGCTTGAGCACGATGTGGGAGCCGCGCACGAGCGTGAGGCAGTAGCGCGAACGGAGGTGGTTCTCGGCCAGAAGCTCGTTCATCCAGGGGCCGGCGGCGTTGACGACGAAGTCGAAGCGATGCTCGTCGTTCACGATCCACTGCTTGCCGTCCATCGCCAGCGCGGCTACGCGCGTCTGCTCGCGCACCGTCGCTCCCTCTGCGGTCGCCGAGGCGACGACGGCGCGCGTCATGGCAAAGTCGTCCGTCTGCGCGTCGAAGAAGCGGAAGCCGCCGCGGAGCCCCGCGCGCGTCAGCGGCGCGCGCTCGGCGATCTCCTCCGCCGGGGCGCTGCGATGGCGCTCGATGTTGCGCCGGCCCGCCAGCGCGTCGTACATCGTCAGGCCGAGGGAGAGCGTGGCGCGCAGGCGCGGGCTGTCGTCGTACACCGGGAGGTAGATCTCGATCGGATGGACGAGCTCCGGCAGATGCTCGAGCAGCCAGGCGCGCTCGCGCAGCGACTCATGCACAAGCGCGAGGTGCCCCCGCTCGAGGTAGCGGATGCCGCCGTGGATCAGCTTCGTCGTGCTGGCCGAGGTCTGCGCGCCGCATTGCCCTTTGTCGTAAAGGGTGACGTCGTAGGCGCGGCGCGCCAGCTCCCACGCCACGCCCGAGCCGTTGATGCCGCCGCCGACGACCGCGATCCGCACGGCCTCATCGTATCGCGCGGCTGAGCTTTTGCATGTCCCGCAAGACCCGGGACGGATGAAATTGGCAGATCGTTTGAAATGGATGAGAACGTGACGCTTGCGGAGCTGCACATCGCGCCCGAGCCGGTTCCCGGGCCGCCTACCGGCGACCTCGCCATCATGCTCACCGGCGGCGGCGCTCGGGCGGCGTACCAGGTCGGACTGCTGCGCGGTCTGGCGCGCCATTTCCCCGATCTCGAATTTCAGATCGTCACCGGCGTCTCCGCCGGCGCGATCAACGCCGTCTACCTCGCGGCGATGCCGGGGAAGCTCGAGCACCGCGTCGAGGAGCTGCACGAGCTCTGGCGCACGCTCGAATGCGCGCACGTCTTTACCGCGAACTACTCCGCGCTCCTCCCCTTCCGCGGCGCCATGAGCGCGATTCTTCCGCGCCGCTACGCGAAGTTCCCGCGCGGCCTCTTCAACGCCGGGCCGCTGGCCGACCTGCTGCGGCGCGTGCTCAACACGCCGTACCGCGGCATGCCGATCGAAGGGATCCGCCACAACATCGCCGGCGGCGGACTGAAAGCGGTTGCATTGATCACGCTCGACTACTCGACCGGCCAGAGCGTGCGTTGGGTGCAAGGGCGCCAGAACGACAGCTACGAAGGTCCGAACCGCCGCGTCGAGCACACGGAGATCACGGTCGAGCACGTGCTGGCCTCGGCGGCGCTGCCGTTCGTCTTTCCCGCGGTGCAGATCGGCAAAGGGTGGTACGGCGACGGCGGCATCCGCCTCTCCGCGCCGCTCTCGTCGGCCGTGCACCTCGGCGCGCGGCGCATCATCGCCATGTCGACCGGATATCAACGCACGGTCGACGAGGCCCGCACGCCCGTGGTCAGCGGCTACCCGCCCGCGGCGCAGATCATCGGCCAGCTCGTCAACGCCGTCTTCCTCGACGTGATCGACGAAGACGTGGTGCGGATGGAGCGTCTCAACGAGATGATCCGCAAGCTCGACGCGCCCGAGCGCAACGGCTTCAAGCCGATCGATCTCCTCGTGCTTCGCCCCTCGCAGGATCTCGGCAAGCTGGCCGGGAAGTTCGAGAAGCATCTGCCGCCGAGCGTGAAGCTCTTCACGCGCGCCATGGGCGCGCGCGAGACCGACTCGCCCGACGTGCTGTCGATGTTGATGTTCGAGCCGAACTACACGCGCACGCTGATCGAGATCGGGGAGCACGACGTGCAGTCGCGCCTCGACGAGCTGCGCGCGTTTCTCGGAGTGGGACAGGCATTGATGCCTGTCCCCCCCGTCGCCTAGCCGGCACGGCCGGCAGCGTCGGTTGGCAAAGCCTCACGCATGAGTTCCGCTTTGTCGCCGCTGCCTGCCGCGCACGCCTTTTACAAACTGCGCTTTTTGCCGCGGATGTTTCGCCGGCTGCCCTTCGGCTTCGAGGGCGGGAAGCGTTCGCCGCCGCCGCCGCCAAAACCGCCGCCGCCACCGTAGTCGCCACCGCCGCCACCGTAGCCACCGCCGCCATAACCGCCGCCGCCGTAGCCACCGCCACCGCCTCCGGCGCCACGATAACCGCCACCGCCATATCCGCCACCGCCGCCGCCGGGCGGACGGCTGCCACGCGGGCGATCCTCGGCGGCGTTCACGCGCAACGCGCGCCCGCCGAGCTGATACCCGTTGAACTTCTCGATCGCCTTCGCCGCATCCTCATCCGAGGTGAACTCGACAAAGGCGAAACCGCGTGGACGGCCGCTCTCGCGGTCCATGGGAAGAAACACGTCACGAATCTCGCCGATCTGCGAGAAAAGCGACTGCACCTCCGCCTTTGTCGTGTTGAAATCCAGATTCCCTACAAACACTTTCGATGACATCGTCCCATCACTTTCTGCCGGCGCGGCGCGTGGCACCGGTTGCGGCAAACAGAATCTTCGCAAACCTCGGGCCCTCTCGGGGAAAAATCTGGGCGGCAAAAAGGACCAACCCGATCAAAAATCGCGTTTCCGCGTCTACTTTGCGTGGACCGGAGGCCCCTCGGACGATGGGCCGGCTGCCTACCGCGCTCTGCGCGCGGTGGACTCCGTGCTCGCCCCGGCGGTTGCGGATGTGCAGGATCCCGCCCTAATCCTCGAGGTCGAATAGCTCCGTCGCGTGCACCTGATGCCGGCTCAGACGGCGGCATGCGGAGACGATCGCGGCGATACAGCGCCGCGTCGGCTCCATCCGTCCCATCCGAATCCGCAGCAGGTGCTGGCGACTGTACCCGGACTCCCGAGCCAGGTGCGCCGGCTTGATCCGATTCCGCTTCATGAATGCTTCGAGTTTCGTCGGCATGTGCAGGATACTGCACTATACGCAGGAGCATGATAGGCGTCAATCCTTCATCTCGGACGGGAGGGAGTTGCCGCAGTATCCTGCTCACGCTCTTCTCTCGGATTCGAAGGCCTCGATCCGCCCTGCATCTACGCGAAGTGGACATTTGCGGGCTTCGCGCTCACCTGTGCGACAGTACCGCTGTGACTAAAACCACCAATTTGCAGCTTTCTCAATTCACGGCATCCTTATGACTTGTCTCGACTTGTGTCGATCAATGCTTGCTTGTTCTCTCCAACGAGAGTAACGTAAAGGTTACTTAGCTATGCTCGGTCAGATCATCCGCGCCGCCCGCATCAAGAAGGGACTTACGCAGGCCCGCCTCGCTCGCCTTGCCGGAGTCAGCCGCAGACACCTCGCGGCGCTGGAGAAAGGCGCAAACGTCTCCGTTCTGGTGCTAAAAAAAGTAGCAGCCGTGCTCGAGCTCACCGCGATCGACCTCGGCGACGTGACGCTCAACGTCACCCGCCCCTCCGCCCCGGCGATCAATCTCCCGCTCCTCGCCGAGACGCTGCACGAGGCACACACCGGCGCGATGCGGACGCAGGCGCTTCTCGCGCGCGCGGAGTCGCTGTTCGGCGAGGAGAAGAAGCTCGGCGTGGTCGCGCACTTCCCGAAGCTCGTGGCGCGCGTGATCGACGTGACGCCGAAGCGCGCTGCCGGCGCCGTCGCGGAGCACGACGCAAATGTCGCGCAGCTCGGCGTCGCCGCCGAGGTTCGGCAGGGGCAGCCGGTGCGGGAGCTGACCGAGGGAGAGACCGTGGCCATCCCGGCGCCGCTCATCGACAAGGGAGAGATCGTCTTCCGGGCGCGCGGCGACGAGCTGCGCGACGTCGGCATCGAGGACGGCGACCTCCTCGTCATCGAGCTGCGCACGAAGGGCCGCGCAGCAACGGGAGAGTTGGTCCTCGGCAAGGTCGGCGAAGAGATCTACATCGGCCGCTGGTGGCAGAAGCACGGCGAGAAGCGCTTGATGACCGACAGCCGCGCCGAGATCGCGGTGGCGTCGAAGCGGGGGCTGAAGGTCGTCGCGGTGATCAATCAGATCATTCGCCCGAAAGCGAAATAGTGCTGAGTTCTGAGTGCTGAGTCGTGCACTCGCGATGACGCCACTCAGCACTCAGCACCCAGCACTCAGCACTTCGTGCTTTACACTCCGCGCGTGCCCGAACTGAAGCGCGAGATCGGTCTGTGGCGCGGCATCGCGCTCAACATGATCGACATGGTCGGGATCGGTCCGTTCATCACGATCCCGTACATCCTCGGGCCGATGGGCGGCGGCCGGGCCATGCTGGCCTGGCTCGTCGGCGGCCTCCTCGCGATCAGCGACGGCCTCGTCACCGCCGAGCTCTCCGCGGAGCTGCCTTCGTCCGGCGGCTCGTACGCGTTCCTCCGCCACGCCTACGGCCGCTTCGGGCGGATCATCTCGTTCCTCTTTCTTTTCCAGATCCTCTTCTCCGCGCCGCTGTCGATGGCGTCGGGCTGCATCGGCTTCGCGAACTACCTCACCGTCCTCGTCCCGCGCCTCGGCGCGCACATCGGCGCGACCGCCGCCGTCGTCTGCATCCTCACGATGCTCCTGCTCAACCGCCACATCGGCGCGATCGGCAAGCTCTCCGTGCTGCTGTGGATCGGCGTCCTCGGCACGCTGGCGATCGTGATCGGCGCCGGGCTCCCGCATCTCCGCGTCGACGCCTTCGCCTTCTGGCGCGCACCGCGCATCGACGGCGGCGTCGGCTACGCCGGCCTCGGCGCCGCGCTGATCTTCGCCGTCTACGACTACCTCGGCTACTACAACATCTGCTACATCGGCGACGAGGTGCGGGACCCCGAGCGCACCATCCCGCGCGTGATCGTGATGTCGATCTTGGCCATCGGCGCGATCTATCTCCTGATGAACGCGTGCCTCATCTCCGTGCTGCCGATGCGGCAGGCCATCGCCTCGAAGTCGATCGTCGGCGACTACCTCGCGATGCTTCTCGGCACGCGCGCCGCGCAGTGGGTCACGGTGCTGATCCTCTGGACGGCCTTCGCGTCGATCTTCTCGCTGATGCTCGGCTACTCGCGCATCCTGTACGCTGCCGCGCGCGACGGAAACTTCTTCCGCATCTTCGCCAATCTCCACCCCCGCGATTCCTACCCCCACGTCGCGCTCTACTTCCTCGGTTTTGTCGCCGCGCTCTTCTGCCTGCTGCCGCTCGATAAGGTCGTGCAGGGACTGGTGTCGATCCGCGTGCTGATCCCGTTCATCGCGCAGGTGATCGGCGCCGTCATTCTCCGCGTGCGCGAGCCGGAGCGCCCCCGCCCCTTCCGCATGTGGCTCTACCCGCTGCCGGCGATCATCGCTCTCGGGCTGTGGTCGTACGTCGCCGTCTCGCCGGCGAAGGGGCTGAAGGTCAGCGGCTTCTATGTCCTCGCGGCTGGCTGCCTCTTTTTCTTCGCGCGCGAGGCGCTACTGAAACGCCACGCCCGCGCGGCCGCGAAGCCGTAGCACCGACTCCTGCGCGAATTGCTTTTTGTACGCGGCGATGATCTCCGCAACGGCGCGCTCGTCGGCGCGGAGGATCTGCACGATGTGCGTCCGCTCGCGCTGCACGGCGCCGCTGCTGGTGTGATACAGCCCATCGGCATCCCACGTGGTGAAGCCCTCGAGACGCGGCACAACGACGTCGCTCAAGAACTGCTTCCACTGCACGTCCGTGACGGCGCTGCCGTCCGCCTTCATCGTGCCGAAGTAGAGGGTGTCGACGACTTCGACGCGGTAGACGTCGAAGTGCGCGCACGCGCTCATGAAGAGCAGCGCGACGACGAGGGAGCTACGTGCGGGCGCGGTCAATCCACTTCTCCACCGCCGGCGGCGTGTAACCGGCGAAGCGCCGCAGGAGCGCGTCGGGGTCGCTCTCGAAGATGGCCGTGCCGCGCATCTGCGGCCGGATGAACCCCTCGCGCGTGCCGTGGTCGAGGAACGCCGCGAGCGGCGCGTAGTAGCCGGCGACGTCGAGGAAGCCGCACGGCTTCTGGTGCATGCCGAGCTGCGCCCACGTCCAGATCTCGAAGATCTCCTCGATCGTGCCGAGGCCGCCCGGAAGCGCGACGAAGGCGTCGGCGAGATCGGCCATCTGTTTTTTTCGCTCGTGCATCGTCTCGACGACGTGGATCTCCGTCAGCCCGTCGTGCCCGACTTCGCGGTCGACGAGGGCCTGCGGGATGACCCCCACCACCCTCCCGCCCAGCCGCAAGACTTCGTCGGCGACGATGCCCATCAGCCCCACCCGCCCGCCGCCGTAGACGAGCTCGAGCCCGCTGCGCACGAGCGCAGCCGCCATCGCACGCGCCGCGACGGCGTAGTCCGGACGCACGCCGGAGTAGGAGCCGCAGAACACGCAGACGCGCCTCATGCAACGGCCTTGCGAATGCGCGCGATCTGATCGAGGTGCACGAGGTCGTGTGCGGCCTGCAGCCGGAGCGTGTAGCCGACCGACTCGCCGCCGCGCTCGGAGTGGATGCCGTAGCGCGCGAGATCCGCGGCGCTCAGTCGTCGCGCGAGCCGCAGATTCGCGGCACGCAGCGCGTTGAACTGCGCGAGCACGTCGTCGAGCGCGGCGTCGCGATAGCGGAGGTTCGCGACCCAAAGGTCCTGATCGTATGCGGCGATCGCCGGGCGCTCCTCGGCGAGCATCATCCGCACGCGCGCGCCGACGACCATGTCGCTGTCGGCCAGGTGATGCGCGACCTCGATCATCGACCACTTCCCCGGCGCCTCCGGCCGCCGCATCGCCGCGTCGTCGACGCCGTCAAAGCACGCCCGCAACGTCGCCGGCGTGGCCTCGAACACCTCGAACATGTCGCGGTCGCCGATGCGGTTCAGGAGGCGGCGGGCGTATTCGCCGGGGACGTCGACGTCGAGCATGCCGCCATGATACCGACAGGGTAGGGAAAGTCGTCCGCGCGTCACTCCTATTACACAGCCTGCAAAAAAGGAGGTCCCATGGACGAACGACTGAAGATCGCTCGCCGGGAGGCGTGGCGCAGCTTTCGGCACAAGCTCGGCATCGTGGCGGTGGCGCTGCTTGCCTACGGCGGCTTGGTGTGGATGGGCAACGCCAAGCACGACTACGAGAAGGGCGAGAAGACGAAGTGGCTGCTCAACTCGAACACGCTCCGCAAACTCGCCAGTACAGCGGAGATGATCGCGCCGTCCGGCAAGGCCCCGGATGTCGCCCTGCTGAGCGACGTTGCCGCGCAACTGGTGAACACCGAGAAGGCCAAGGGAACCGACTCCAAGGCCGACTTCGTCATCGCGGTCGAGCAGCTCGCCGACGAGCGCATCTGGCGTGAGACCGCAACCAACATCCGCAAGTTCGCCGCCGCGACTCCCGACGAGCATTACCTCGACCGCATTGCCGGCGAGGAATCCCTGGCCCGGTCCCGCATCGCCGGCCTGCACGCCCTCATCGAGGCGAGCGCCACGCAGATCGAACGAACGCAGGAGAAGCATCCGCCGCTTCGCTCGATGTTCGACGAAAAGCATCCTCTTTACGTGCTCTACGAGATCTGCTGGTACATGCTCCTAGCGCTGGCCGTGTTGGCGTCGTCGTGGCTTCTTCTCACGATCTTCACGGTGCTGCCGTTCACGGAGGCGGAAGGTTACTGGACGAAGCGGATCGGCCAGATCATCGAGAAGTTCGCGCCCGGGATGGCCTCAGCCGCGCTCCCGCTCGCGTCAGCCGGTCTCGTCGCGGCGACTGTTTTCGCCGGGACGGGCTTCGCCACGACGCCCGGAGGCTACGGACGGGCGGCGACTACGGTGCGCGTCGCGGAAGATCGGTCGACGCATCTCACCGTGCAGCCAATGGGACCGACCGTGCCGCCGCCGGACATTCAGGCGGCGCTGGAGAGCTTCAAGATCGCGATCAACGGCCAGATCGCTACGGCTCGAGAGCAGGTCGTTAACGCAGTCAGCGACCGCGCCGTTAAGCTCGAAGAGCACTTGCAATGGGCCGACGAGCGGCAGAAGTCCACGCTCACCGCCGCGACGAGTGCCGCCACGCACGCCGACAACGCGGAGCAGAGCGCAACTCTGGCGCAGCAGGCCGCAACAACGGCCGTCACACAGACGAAAGACGTCCCGGCGATTCAGTTGACGACGAAAAGCATGGCCACGGTCATCGGCAAACCGGAGCAACCGGAGCAATCGCTGTTCGGCAATGTCGGTGAAATCGACAACAAATTCGCCGGTAGCAGCAAAACGATCGGCGAGGCAAAGGACGAGGTCGACCAGCAATACGCCGAGTCGGCGGATGCGCGGAGCGCTGCGTTTGCGCAGAGGGCGATGGTCGACACGCGTGCGCCCTTCTGGCGGATCTTCGGCCGGACGGTCTTCAAAGTCGGCCCCGGCACCGTCTATTCAATGGCCGCGGCGCTGAAGGTCAAGTTGGATCGTCATGGTAAGCCGCTCACCGAAGACGCGAGCAACGAGGCGAAGCTGGTCAACGCGTTGATCCAGACGAAGGAGAGGGACCTCGACCCGATGACCTCGGGCGACTTCCGCGAAACGCTGCGCAAGAATCAGACATCTGAAGTCGTGGAGTTGATGAGGCGCTACGATCGGGAACTTCTGCATCTCTGCGCTCTGGAGCGCAACTGAAGGAGACTGCCATGACAGCGATCAACACTCCTGCCAATGAAAGCACCGAGAAAAAAACGCCGCTCGTCGGATGGCAGCGCTGGCTCGAATTTCTGCAGATCGTGGCCGTGCTCGTCATCGGCTGCGGCATCGCCATCCCTTTCGTCACCGGCTTCGACCCTGGGTGGAGCTGGATCGGCGTTCCCACCGGCATCGTCGTCGGCAGCGTGCTCGCGTTCACAGCCAGCCGGCTCGTCAAGCCTGCACCCGTAGAGATCAAGGACGGACAGCAGTTCGAGATCACCCGTACGCGTCTTCGGACTCTGGCTTCGAACGATACGCCTCGCGACGTGCTGTGGGCTCTTCGCGAAATGTGCGATCCGAAGACGAAACAGTGGCGGGGCTCGGAGGGAGAGTTCCGCCAGAGCTTCTACGAGAAGATCGGCGAGAAACGCGGCGCGCAGTATGCCAGCAGTCTCCTCCTCTTCCTCGCCGTGTACGTTGCCGTTCAAGCGCAGTCGACGAAGGATGTCAGCACCGAATCGCAACCGGCCGGAACGAAGCTCCTCGAACGAGCGACGGATGCCAGCGCCGCGGAAACGAAGGCGTCGGCCACCGCTCCTCCACCGAAAGTGCCCTTAGGCGACATGGCATCATGATGTCGTGCACCGCCCCCGTATCGTCATCCTCGGCGCCGGCTTCGGCGGGCTATACGCGGCGCGCGAGCTGCGGCGCGCCGAAGCCGACATCACCGTCATCGACCGCCGCAACTTCCATCTCTTCCAGCCGCTCCTCTACCAGGTCGCCACGGCGGCGCTCAATCCGAGCGACATCGCCGCGCCGATCCGCTCCATCCTGCGGCGGCAGAACAACGTCTCCGTCATCCTCGGCGAGGCGCAGCGCATCGACGTGGGGCGACGCGTCGTCGTCCTCGACGACGGCGAAGTCGCGTACGACACGCTCGTCATCGCCACCGGCGCGACGCACTCTTACTTCAGCCATCCGGAGTGGGAACGCGACGCGCCGGGGCTAAAGACCGTCGAAGACGCGCTGGAGATCCGGCGGCGCGTGCTCCTCGCCTTCGAGGAGGCCGAGCGCGAGACCGATCCGGAGCGCCAGCGGGCCTGGCTCACCTTCGTCATCGTCGGCGCCGGGCCGACCGGCGCGGAGCTCGCCGGCGCCCTCTCGGAGATCGCGCGGCAAACCATGCTGCGCGACTTCCGGCGCATCAACCCGTCGAGCGCGCGCGTCATCCTCATCGAGGGAAAAGAGCGCGTCCTGCCGACCTATCCGACCGATCTCTCCGCGAAAGCGGAAGCGCAGCTCGAGCGCCTCGGCGTCGAAGTCATTACCGACGCCGTCGTCACGAGCCTCAATGATCGCGAGGTCTGCATCGGCGAGAAGACCATTCCGGCGAGAACCGTGCTCTGGGCCGCCGGCGTGCAGGCGTCGCCGCTGGCGAAGTCCCTCGGCGTCCCGCTCGACCGCGCCGGGCGCGTCGTCGTCAATCCCGACCTCACGATTCCGGGGCACGCAGACGTGTTCGTCATCGGCGACCTCGCGGCCGTACCGGACGTGCCGGGCGTGGCGCCGGCGGCCATTCAGGAAGGCATCCACACTGCGCGCAACATCGAGCGCTCCCTCGGCGGGCAGCCGCTGCGCGCCTTCCACTACCGCGACAAAGGCTCGCTCGCCACCATCGGCCGCGCCGCTGCGGTCGCCGAGGTGGGCCGCGTCCACCTCAGCGGGTTTGTGGCGTGGATGGCCTGGCTCTGCATCCACATCTTCTATCTCATCGGCTTTCGCAACCGGCTGCTCGTCCTGCTGCAGTGGGCGTGGGCGTACGTGACGTTCCAACGCGGAGCCCGGCTGATTACCCGGTCAAATCGCTGACCCTCGGAAACATTATTGACCCGTCACAAAACGGCGAAATGGGTCGAAAATGTAACCAATTGCAAACGCGCTTCCTTAGTTTTCAATGACTTACGTCATGGCAGCGCCGTTGCTCTTAGCCCGCCTGCTTTCAGCCGTCTCACACACAATTTAAGGGAGAAGAGAACTCGATGAAGAAAGTCTCGGCCATCCTCTTTGTCTTTGTCCTGGCAGTGGCAAGCGCGGCGTACGCGCAGCAGGTCGAACTCGCTATCGGCGGCGGCAAGGCGCACCCGGCCAGCAATCAGGCGGGCGGCGGCGGCGCCGGCGGCAACCTCAGCTACCACACGGGCGGCGCTGTCATCCCCGTGGCTCACGTCGTCTGCATCTTCTGGGGGCCGAGCTTCAACGATCCCACCTCCCCCGACTACAACTACGCGCGCACGCTGCAGAACTTCCGCAACCAGTTCGGCACGACGCCGGAGTTCAACACGATCACGCAGTACTACCAGATCGTCGGCGGCGCCAAGCAGTTCATCCAGCTCTCGAACCTCCAGGGCGTCCAGCCCGACTGGTTCGACACGACGACTCCTCCGACGGCCGTCACGGACACGATCGTCCAGCAGGAAGTGCAGCGCTACGTCGCCGCGAACGGCACCGACTACACCACGATCTACGAAGTGTTCACGCCGGCCGGCAGCTACTCGCAGGACGGCACGCAGACGTCGTGCGGCGGCCCGAACCTGCAGTACTGCGCCTACCACAGCCACTACAACGACGTCACCGGCCAGGCCGTGAAGTACTCGATCGAGCCCTACCCGAACTGCAGCGGCTGCTCCGTCAGCGGCTGGACCACCGTGCAGAACCAGGAGCACTTCGTCTGCCACGAGACCCGTGAGGCCGTCACCGACGCCCTCGGCAATGCGTGGTTCGACCGTCGCGGCTACGAGGCCGACGACAAGTGCGCGTGGAGCCCGACGCCGTTCATCGGCACCGGCGGCTACGGCTACCAGTACGAGTGGTCGAACGCGAACAGCGGCTGCATCAAGACCCGCTAGTCGAACTTCGAATCTCGCGCGAACGGCCTCGGGAAACCGAGGCCGTTTTCGTTTCAGCCGTTCGCCTGAAGCTCGTACAAGATCTCGTCGATCGCCTCGGCGGCCTTGTCGATCGGCAGGATGCACGTCCCCGCCCCGCGATGGCCGCCGCCCCCGTAGCGCGACATCAGCTCGCCCACTGACGTCTTGCACGTCCGATTGAAGATCGAGTGCCCCACCGCCGCCACGACCGTGTCGTGCGACGGCCCCCAATGCACGCGCAGTGACACGTTGGCCTCGGGGAATAGCGAGTAGACAAGGAAGCGATTGCCGGCCGGCACGCGCTCGATCTCGCGCAGGTCCGTCACGACGACGTTGTTGATCTGGAAGCTGTTCCGCTGCAAGAGCGAGCGGAATTCCTCCTGCTCGTTGCGGATGCGGTTGACGCGGCGCTCGACCTCGGGCTGCGCGAGGATCTCCTCGATCGACGACGTACGCAGCCACGCCACGAGCTGGCGGAAGTACTCCTCGAAATTGCCGAGGCCCGTGCGCGAGTCGATCGTGTACCCGAGGAGAATGTAGTCCTGCGGGCTCTCGACATCGTCGGGAGTGAGCTGCGCGGCGTCGAGGCGGTCCGTCTCGTCGACGAGCTTCGACAGGCGCTGCAGCGCGGCATCGTCCGGATCTTTTTCCGTGTAGTACTCGTAGACGAGGCGCGCGGCCGACGGCGCGACGCGGTAGCGCCCCTCGAACTGCGCCGGCGGCTTCTCGTTGCTGTCGGTGAGGAGGTGATGGTCGAACCACTTCGCCGCGTTCGGGTGATACGGCAGGTTGGCGAGGATGTCGTCGCCGCGGATCTCGACGCGCTTGTCGGTGATGTCCTGCGGATGCACGAGAAGGAGCTCGTCGATCGGCTCTTTCATCGTGATGATGACGGCGCTCGCCAGCCCGTCGAGGTCTGCGCGCGTGACCAGTCGCATGAAAGTGTCGTTTTTATCAGAGTTGGTAAGCTGTCGCCACCATTCCGATGGACGCAGAGCGACAACGCCTCGGCGGCGATGCGCACGCACTGGCCCGCTGGCGCAAGTGGGGGCCGTACCTCGCCGACCGCGCCTGGGGGACGGTGCGCGAGGATTACAGCGCCGGCGGCGACGCCTGGAGCTTCTTCCCGCACGACCTGGCGCGCTTCAAAGCCTATCGCTGGGGCGAGGACGGCATCGCCGGCTTCTGCGACCGCTACCAGATCCTCTGCTGGTCGATGGCGTTCTGGAACGAGCGCGATCCGATTCTGAAAGAGCGGTACTTCGGGCTCGTGCCGTCCGAGGGGAATCACGGCGAGGATGTGAAGGAGTGCTACTTCTACCTCGACGCCCTGCCCAGCCACGCCTACCAGCGGATGCTCTACAAGTATCCGCAGCGCGCGTTTCCGTACGTCGAGCTCATCGAAGGGAACCGCAGCCGCAGCGCACGCGAGAACGAATTCGAGCTGATCGACACCGGCGTCTTCGACGACAACCGCTACTTCGACATCGAGATCGAGATCGCCAAGGAGGATGAGGACGCGCTGGTCATGCGCGTGACGGCGTGGAACCGCGGCCGCGAGCGCGCGCCGCTGCATCTCATCCCGCAGCTCTGGTATCGCAACACCTGGGCGTGGGACGGGCGCAACGCCACGCCGCCGGTGATCACGGCGACGGAGGACGGCGCGCTCCTCGCCGACGACTCCGCCGCGCCGCCGCTCGCGGGCCTCTTGCACGAGACACGGCTCGGCCCGCACCGCCTCGAACTCCCTACCGGGACGCGGCTCCTCTTCACCGACAACGAGACGAACGGCCCGCGCGTGTTCGGGCCGTCAGCGCAGTCGCGCAGCCGCTTCACCAAGGACGCGCTCCACCGCCGCATCGTCGAGGGCGACGAGTCGGCGGTGAATCCGGCGATGCGCGGGACGAAGGCGTGCGGCTGGCTGCGCGTCGAGATCGAGCCGGGGGAGTCATTCACGATGGACATGCGCCTCGGCGCGCGCGCGTCCGTCGCCGACGTCATCGCCCAACGCCGCGCCGAGGCCGACGAGTTCTACGCCTCCATCCACCCGAAGAACGCGTCGGACGAAGAGAAACGCGTCCAGCGCCAGGCCTTTGCCGGCCTCCTCTGGTCGAAGCAGTCGTATCTCTACGACGTCGACGTCTGGCTCGACGGCGACGATCCGAACCTCCCCCCGCCGCCCGAGCGCCACAGCGGCCGCAACGCGCGCTGGCGTCATCTCAACTCCATGCGCATCCTGGCCATGCCGGACACGTGGGAGTACCCGTGGTTCGCCGCGTGGGACCTGGCCTTCCACGCCGTCGTCTACGCGCTCATCGACGCGCACTTCGCCAAAGAGCAGCTCTGGCTGATGCTCTTCGAGCAGTTCCAGCATCCCAACGGGCAGATCCCGGCGTACGAGTGGGAGTTCTCCGACCTCAACCCGCCGGTGCACGCGTGGGCGGTGTGGCGCGTCTACAACATGGACCGCATCCGCAGCGGCCGCGCCGACCGCGCCTTCCTGGAGAAGTGCTTCCACAAGCTGATGCTCAGCTTCACCTGGTGGGTGAACAAGGTCGACAACGACGGCAACAACGTTTTCGAGGGCGGCTTCCTCGGGCTCGACAACATCACGGTCTTCGACCGCAGCGAGACCCTGCCGGGCGGCGCGCACCTCGAGCAGAGCGACGGCACGGGATGGATGGGGATGTTCTGCCTGGTCATGATGCGCATGGCCCTGGAGCTGGCGAAGGAAAACGAGACGTACGAGGGCTTGGCGACGAAGTTCTTCGAGCACTACGTCTACATCGGCGCGGCGATGAAGATGCTGCGCGGCGACAAGACGCTGTGGGATACGGAGGACGGCTTCTTCTACGACCTGCTGCGCTTCCCCGACGGCAACGCGGTGCCGTTCCGCGTCCGCTCGCTCGTCGGCCTGATTCCGCTGTACGCGATCGAGCGGCTGGAGCAAAAGTGGATCGAGCCGTTCGAGGTGTTCAGCGAGAACCTCGCCTGGTTTATGAAGCACCGCCGCGACATCGTGGAGAGCTGCGTGACGACGGTGGAGCGCGACGGCGACGTGACGCACGTGCTGGCGGTCGTCGACCAGGCCCAGCTCCAGCACCTCCTCGCCTACGTCGTCGACCGCAACGAGTTCCTGTCGCGCCACGGCATCCGCAGCCTGTCGAAGGCGCATCAGCAGAATCCCTTCCGCTTCGGCAACCGCGCGGTCGGCTACGAGCCGGGCGAGGCCGTGGAGAAGTTGAAGGGCGGCAACAGCAACTGGCGCGGCCCGGTGTGGTTCCCGACGAGTTTTCTGATCATCGAGAGCCTGCGCAAGCTGGAGAAGGCCTTCGGCGGCGACGTGAAGGTGGCGCTGCGCGTGGGCGAGACAACGTCAGAACAGCCGCTGCACGACACGATGAGCGACACGCGCGCCGACGAAGGCTTAGGCGCCGGCGCCGCGCGCGCTCGCGGCCGCTCGATCTCGACCGCGGTGCCGGCCGTGCGCTCGACGACGCTCAGCGGCCTCGCGGGCGACATCGCCAACCGCATGATCCGCATCTTCCTCCCGGACGCCGACGGCTACCGCCCCGTGAACGGCCCCCGCGGCACGCGCAAGTCGGAGCTGTTTGCCCGCGACCCAAACTGGCGCGATCTCGTGCTCTTCTACGAGTACTTCCACGGCGACACGGGGGAAGGGCTGGGGGCGTCGCACCAGACGGGGTGGACGGCGCTGATTGCGAGCTTGATCGATGAGTGGAAGGCGTGAAGGCGGCGCGCATTCGATCGCGCGCCGCCCGAAGGTGAAGGGATCAGCAGGTCGGCGCCGGCGGGCCGGAGATCAGCACCCACGTTGAGCCGTTCCACTGATACCAGTTGTCGCTAAAGTCGCCGCAGCTGCACGGATCGGTCTCGATTTCCTTGAACGCGCCGCTCAGCGTCCCGCTGGTGTTCGTGCCGCCGCCGCAGAAGATGTAGCGGTGGCCGACCTCGTTCAGCGCGCAGTCGTAGTAGGTCGTGAGGATGTCCTGGCATGGGGCCGCCTTCGCCGGCGGTGCGAAGGTCACAGCAGCGAACAGCAACGAGAGCGCGAGTGAGAGACGGACTACTTTCTGCATCGAATCCTCCCATTCATAAAGATGGTGAGCATTTTATGCAGCGTTACTGCCAAGGTAAGTTGAGCTGAGCTTGATCGACGGGTGGCGTGAGCTTCAGTTCGTAACGAGACTCGATCGAGCGATGGCACGGATTCGAGCTGCGATAGCGACCGCGCGTGCCGCGTCCTCGGCGTTCGCACTGGCACCTGGGTAACGAATTTCGACGGCCAGCGTCGTGAGCCAGTCCAAATCAGGCTGCAAGTCGCTCGACAACGAATCCGTCGGCCCCAGCAAGTTCGCGAGCACGCTCAGGTCGTGCATCCGCGGAGGCCGAACGCCCGATTCTACGAGTTGCGCCTTCACGTACTTTTCGGCGCACTGCTGCGCGTGAAAACAGACCGCGTCGTAATTCGGCTCGTCCGCTGCTTGCTCTCGTTGTGCCGTCGCGAGATCCGCGTCGGCCTTGCCGATCCACTCACTCGTGAGCGGCTTCATGCAAGACGCGTCCGGTCGTGGTGATCTCGACGAAAAGCGGGTCTCCCAACTCGATCCGCTCTTCGAGCTTCTCCGGAGTGCGCACAAGGAGATCGAGTGGAAACGTCGGGCGGACGCGCGAACGGATCTCCGCCGCCTGATCCCAGCTCTTGCCGCGATGCCGCATGACGACCAGCAGATCGACGTCGGAATCTTCGCGCGCGAGGCCGAACGCATGGGAGCCGAAAAGGATGATCCGCTCCGGCCGGAATTCGCGGGCAACGCGCTCGGCGTACCGCTCGATCTCAGCGAGGCTGGCCATGCAGCCGAAGTTTAGCGCAGCATCCCCACCGCCCACGCCACCGCCGTCTCCACCCGCAAAATCCTCTCTCCCATCGTCACCGCCTCGAAGCCCGCGCGCTCCAGCGACGCGATCTCCGCATCGATGAAGCCGCCCTCCGGCCCGATCGCCAGAGTCACC
>DATELQ010000065.1:0-13176 GCA_035276475.1 Thermoanaerobaculia bacterium
TCATCGTGAACGGCTGCACCTCGGCCGCCGGCACGACCAACGTGGTCGTCAACGCCACGCCGGCGACGCCGACCGCCAGCAACGGCGGCCCGTACTGCGAAGGCGCCACGATCTCGCTGTCGACCGCGTTCGTCAGCGGCGCGACGTACGCCTGGACCGGCCCGAACGGCTTCACCTCGGCGCTGCAGAACCCGACGCGCACGAACTCCACGACTGCCGACGCCGGCACGTACTCCGTCACCGTCACGGTGAACGGCTGCACCTCGGCGGCCGGCACGACGAACGTCGTCGTCACCACGACGCCGGCGACGCCGACCGCCTCGAACGGCGGCCCCTACTGCGAAGGGGCGACGATCTCGCTCTCGACCGCGTTCGTCGCCGGCGCCACGTATTCGTGGACCGGCCCGAACGGCTTCACCTCCTCCGATCAGAATCCGACGCGTCCGAGCGCCACCCTCGCCGACGCCGGCAGCTACTCCGTGACCATCACCGTCGGCGGCTGCACCTCCGCCGCGGGCAGCACCACCGTCGTAGTGAATCCCGCTCCGGCCACGCCGACGGCGAGCAACGGCGGCCCGTATTGCGCCGGCGCGACCATCTCGCTCTCGACGCCCACGGTGAGCGGCGCAACGTACGCCTGGACGGGCCCGAACGGCTTCACCTCGGCGCTGCAGAACCCGACGCGCACGAACGCCACGACCGCCGATGCCGGCACGTACTCCGTGACCATCACGGTCAACGGCTGCACCTCGGCCGCCGGCACGACGAACGTCGTCGTCAACGCCATTCCCTCCACGCCGACGGCGACCAACGGCGGCCCGTACTGCGCCGGCGCCACGATCTCGCTCTCGACCGCGTTCGTGAGCGGCGCAACGTACGCCTGGACCGGCCCGAACGGCTTCACCTCGGCGCTGCAAAATCCGACGCGCACGAACGCCACGACCGCCGACGCGGGCACGTACTCCGTCACCGTCACCGTGAGCGGCTGCACCTCGGCGGCCGGGACGACCAACGTCGTGGTGAACGCCACGCCCGCCACGCCGACCGCGTCGAACGGCGGCCCGTACTGCGTCGGCGCCACGATCTCGCTCTCGACGCCGGCCGTCGGCGGCGCGACCTATTCGTGGACCGGCCCGAACGGCTTCACCTCCGCGCTGCAGAACCCGACGCGCGCGAACGCCACGCTGGCTGATGCCGGCACATACTCCGTCACCGTCACGGTCAACGGCTGCCCCTCCGCCGCCGGGACGACCAACGTCGTGGTCAACGCCATCCCGGCGACGCCCACGGCGTCGAACGGCGGTCCCTATTGCCCGGGCAACACGATCTCGCTCTCCACAGCGACCGTGAGCGGCGCGACGTACGCGTGGACGGGCCCGAACGGCTTCACGTCGACCCTACAGAACCCGACGCGCTCCAACGCCACGACCGCTGATGCGGGCACGTACTCCGTGACCGTCACGGTCAACGGCTGCACCTCGGCCGCCGGCACGACCAACGTCATCGTCAACGCCACGCCCGCCACGCCCACCGCCAACAACGGCGGCCCGTACTGCGCCGGCGCGACCATCTCGCTTTCGACCGCGTTCGTGAGCGGCGCGACCTACGCGTGGACCGGCCCGAACGGCTTCACCTCCGCGCTGCAAAACCCGACGCGCGCCAACGCCACGACCGCCGACGCCGGCACGTACTCGGTGACCGTCACCGTCAACGGCTGCACCTCGGCCGCCGGCACGACCAACGTCGTCGTCAACGCCATTCCCTCGACGCCGACGGCAAGCAACGGCGGCCCATATTGCGAAGGCGTGACGATCTCGCTCACCACAGCGACCGTGAGCGGCGCCACGTACGCGTGGACCGGCCCGAACGGCTTCACGTCGACCCTACAGAATCCGACCCGCTCCAACCCCACCACCGCCGATGCCGGCACCTACTCCGTGACCGTCACGGTCAACGGCTGCACCTCGGCGGCGGGAAGCACGAACGTGTCCGTCAGCGCGTATCCCGGCACGCCCACGCCAAGCAACGGCGGCCCGTACTGCGAAGGCGCGACCATCGCGCTGAGCACGCCCACCGTCAGCGGCGCCACATACGCGTGGACCGGCCCGAACGGCTTCACGTCGAATCAGCAGAATCCGACGCGCGCCAACGCCACGATCGCCGATGCCGGTTCGTATAACGTGAGCGTCATCGTCAACGGCTGCAACTCCATCATGGGCGTCACGAACGTCGTCGTTAACGCCGCGCCACCGGCGCCGACGGCCAACAACACCGGCTCCTACTGCGAAGGCGCCACGATCTCGCTCAGCACGCCCACCGTCGCCGGCGCCACCTACGCGTGGACCGGTCCGAACGGCTTCACCTCCACGCTGCAGAACCCGACGCGCGCGAACTCCACGATCGCTGATGGCGGCGTCTACTCCGTCACCATCACCGTCAACGGCTGCACGTCGGCGCCCGGCAGCACCAACGTCGCCGTCAAGCCGATCCCGGCCGCGCCGACCGCGAGCAACGGCGGCCCGTACTGCGAAGGGGCGACGATCGCGCTCAGCACCCCCGACAACGGTACCGGCACGTACTCGTGGACCGGCCCGAACGGCTTCACATCGAATCAGCGGACTCCGACCATCCCCAACGCCACGACGGCGAATGCCGGCACGTACTTCGTGACCTTCACCCTCAACGCCTGCACCTCGCCGGCGGGAAGCACGACCGTCGTCGTCAACGCCACGCCCGCCACGCCGACGATCACGCCGAATGGCCCAACCGCCTTCTGCGCCGGCGGCTCCGTCACGCTCAACTCGAGCAGCGCCAGCGGGAATCAGTGGCGCCTCAACGGCTCGCCGATCAACGGTGCCACAGGCCAGAACTACATCGCCTCAGTCGCCGGCGATTACAGCGTCGTCGTCACCGCCAACGGCTGCAGCAGCGCCGCGTCGGCCACGACCACCGTTACCGTCAATCCCAACCCGAACGCCACGATTACCGTGGCCTCGCCGATCACCGCGGGAGCGAGCGGCACCGCCAGCGTCGCTGACGCCGGTGTCGGCGCGACCTACGCCTGGTCGATCACCAATGGCACCATCAACTCCGGCAACGGCACGCGCACGATCAACTTCACTGCCGGCGCCGCCGGTACGCTCACGCTCAACGTCACCGTCACCACCGCGGCGGGCTGCTCCGACGCCAAGTCGGCGAACGTCACCGTCACCGCGGGTGCCACCGTCACCGTCACGAGCGTGACTCCGCATGCCGGCCGCGCCGCGGGCGGCTCCCACGTCACCATCGCCGGCAGCGGCTTCCAGAGCGGGGCCACCGTCACCTTCGGCGGCGCGGCGGCGACCAACGTCGTCGTCGTCAACGCCGGCAGCATCACCGCCACCACGCCCGCGCACGCCGTCGGCGCCGTCAACGTCACCGTCACGAACCCCGACAGCAGCAGCGGCACGTTGAACGCCGGCTTCACCTACGTCGGCCAGCAGTTCGATCCGAACAACGACGGCGTCATCGACCCGGCCGACATCTTCTACCTCGTCAACTATCTCTTCCTGAATGGTCCGGCGCCGCAGGGTCCGGCCGGCATGCTCTCCGGCGATGCCAACGGCGACGGCGTCACCGATCCGGCCGACATCTTCTACCTCGTCAACTACCTCTTCCTGACTGGCCCGGCGCCGATGTCCGTGGCGCCGCGCCTCGACGCCGCGCCGCTCTCCGGCAGCGTCGTCCTCGGCGAGCCGTTCCGGCGCGGCGGCAGAGTCGTCGTGCCGGTGATCGTGACCGGAACGGGCGAGGGCGAGGCGCCGCAGGCGTTGTCGCTGCGGGTGACCTTCGACGGCTCCGCGGCCGCCGTCGTCGCCGTCCATCGCGCCGGCGCGATGAAAGACGCGCAGCCGCGGTTCGAGATCAGCCGCCAACTCGCCGGCAGCGCCGCCTACCTCGTCTCGTACGACAGCGCGGCGCTGCGCGGCGTCGTCGCCGAGATCGAGCTCTCCGCGCCGGCGGCGCTGAAGATCGATCCTCAGCTCACCTTGTTGACCGATCGCACCGGCACGCGCAGCACTGTCATGCGTGCGCGTCCGCCGAGGGATCGGCAGAAATGAAAATAATTGTAAGAACGAGTAAAATCTAAGGCCGTCCAATCCATCACTCCGCCACTCAAGGAACGTCCATGAAAAGAATCGCCCGAGTTGTGGCCGCGATCGCCGCGGCTTTCGTCCCCCTCGTCGCCGCGGCGGCGACAGACGTCGTCACCGTCGGCTCGGCTACGGCCAGCGGCAACACCGTCGATATCCCCGTTTACGTCCGCGACGTCGGCGCCACGCCGCTCGGCGTCGACCAGGCGGCCGGCTCGAAGATCCAGTCGTTCAGCATCAAGGTCACCTACTCGCCGGCGTCGGCCGTCTCCTCGGCGACGTTCACGCGCGCCGGCATCACCGCCGGCCTCACGCCCACGTTCGAGTCGGCGCCGCCGACCAGCAACTCGATCTCGTGGATCGCTACGTTCGCCGAGGGGTCGGCCACCGTGCCGTTCACGTTGAACAAATCGGCTCCGGGCGATCAGGTCGCGCACATCGTCTTCACGTTGTCGGGATCGGGAGCGCCGGGCTCGTCGATCACCCTCACGCTCGACTCCACGACCACCCAGCTCACCAACCAGGGCGGCACGACGAAGGAGACCGTCGCCAACGGCGGCCTCTCGCTCCAGAACGGCTCGATCACCCTTCCGGCATTGACGCTGGGGATCTCGCCGGGCGGGCAGAACGTCGCGCCGGGCGCGAAGGCCTTCTACACCGTCAGCACCAATCAGCCGGTCGGCAGCGCCACCACCGTCAACCTCTCCTCGTCGAACACGTCGATTGCGACCGTGCCGGCGTCGGTGAGCATCAATCAGGGGTCGAGCTCCGCGAACTTCAGCGTGACCGGCGTCGCCGTCGGCAACGCCACCATCACCGCGCAGATCTCCGGCGGTCCGAGCGCGACGGCGAGCGTCCACGTGGCCGTGCCGACGCAGACGTGCAACACGCCGGGGACGCCGGTGCTCAGCGCGCCGGCGAGCGCCTCGAGCGGCGCGTCGTACGACGTATCGTGGGTGGTGACGGCGAACGCGACGGAGTACGCCATCGACCAGTCGACTGCCGCCGACTTCAGCGGCGCGTCGACGCAAACGCTCACCGACACGCACGCCACGTTCTCGCACTCCGTCACGTCCGACACGCGCTACTACTACCGCGTCGTGGCCCGCAACCGCAGCACCGGCTGCGACGTCTCGTCGCCGGCCTCGGAGGCCGTCTCCGTGCTCGTGCAGACGGCGCCGGCGCCGCCGCCGCCCGTCGTCTTCAAGCGCTACATCCCCGTTGTCGGCTCCACCGCCGGCAGCGGCGGCTCGTTCTTCCGCACCTCGGTGCAGCTCTACAACTCCCAAACCTCGACGATCTCCGGGAAGCTCGTGTTCCATCCGGGCGACACGGAGCTGACGTACTCGCTCGGTCCGGGGAAGACGATCGCCTACGCCGATCTCCTCCCGGCCATGGGTATCGCCAGCGGCCTCGGTACGGTCGACGTCGTCGGCGATCCGAACGCGCCGCTGCCGGTGGTGCTCGCGCGCGTCTTCAACGACGGCGGCGCGGCGGGAACGAGCGGACTGACCGAGGAGGCGTTCAAGGATACGGACGCGCTGCACCAGGGCGACACCGGCGTCCTCATCGCGCCGGCCGACGTCGTCAAGTTCCGCCTCAACATCGGCGTGCGCACGCTCACCGACGGCGCGAACGTGAAGTTCACCGTGCGCGACAAGGACGGCATCATCGTGAAGACCGTCGACAACAAGAACTTCGATCCGACGTTCTTCACGCAGACCGGCTCCGCAGCGATGCTCGACGGCTACGCCATCACCGGCGGCGAGACGATCTCCGTCACCGTCAACAGCGGGAGCCTCTACATCTACGGCGCCACGACGGACAACGTGACGCAGGACCCGAGCGTGCAGTTCGCGAAGAAGTTGGAGTAGCGCTCACACGGCGATTCGCATCTCGATCCTCGAGCCGCTTGAAGTCGACTCGAGGACGAGATGCCCGCCGAGGGCGACGACGCGCTCCTTCAGCGTGAGCGGGCCGCGGCGGTTCGCCTGCAGCCACGGAAGGTCGTACTTTCCGATGAACGGGAAGCCCGTCCCGTTGTCCTCGACGGTGATCTGCACCTCGCCGTTGTTCGCGGCGACGTTCGCCGTGATGCGCGTGGCGTGCGCGTGCTTCGCCGCGTTCGCCAGCGACTCGTTGACGAGGCTGTAGACCTCCGCGGCCACGTTGCCGCGTAGCGCGGGGGAGGGTGGCGTCACCGTGACGTCGATGTCGACGTTCCACTGCCGGCCGATGCGCCCCGCCAGCGCCGCCAGGCGCAAATCGAGCGGTGCCTCGACTGCGAGGCCCGGCTCGGGACGCAGTTGCGTGACCAGGAGGCGCAGCTCGCGCTGCTCGCCGGCGATGACTTCCTGCAGCGCGCCGAGGCGTGCGGCGATCGTCGAGTCGTCGGTCTGCTTGATCAGCGTCTGCATCTGCAGCGACACGCCGGTGAGCGACTGCAGCAAGCCGTCGTGAAGATCGCGGGCCATGCGGATGCGCTCCTCGCCGGCAGCGGCGCGGCGCATGCCGTCCTGCGCCGCGAACTGCTCGAGCTGCGAGGACACCAGGCGCGCGGCGATCTCCGCGAGCGCGGCGTTGTCCGAGCTCCACGTCTCCGCGCCGCCGAAGAGGAGCTTCCCCGACAGCGTGCCGCCCGATACCGCTACGGCGCGCGCGTCCGCATTCGTGAGCGGCGGCTCGCCGGGCGGCAGTGCGCGTACGGACACGTCCTCGCCGCGCAGTTCCGCCACCGTCGTCCACGGCTCCTCGGCGTCCTCGAGCACGAGCGTCACGCGCGGCACGTCCAGGAGCGCCGCGGCGGAGCGGACATTCTGCGCGAGCAGCGCGTCGAGCTTCGCCGGCACCTCGCGCGGCCACGAGGCCAGCGCCAAGAGCTCGTCGCCGGAGCGCTGTTGGTAGCGCGCCAGGTGGAGAAGAAAGAGGGCGATCACGGTGAGGTAGGTGACGCGGAGCAGGAGGTAGCCGGGATCGCTGCGGATCGTCTCCTGCGACACGGCCAGGACGACGTAGACGAACGCCGTGGCGATGCCGGCGACGATCACGCCGCGTGCGCCGAAGCGGAGCAGCGCGCAGAACATCCAGAAGACGAAGAAGACGAAGAACGGGCTGATGGCGCCGTGCGTGACGGTGATGACGGTGGAGAAGACGATGAAGTCGACGACGAGCTGGGCGATGCGCAGCCGCGGCGTGCCGGCGTATCGGCCGACGAGCAACACGATGAGCGCGTAGACGCCGTAGAGCGTCAGCACCGTCAGCGGCGGTGCGAGCGGCACGGGGATGAGGTCGGGATCGAGCAGCAGGGCCATCGTGGCGAACAGCGCCAAGAGAAACCGGCTCACCGCGATGACGCGGTCGGCGCGGGCCTGCGGCTGGTAGCGTTCCATGCGTGAAAAATTGCGCGGCAGAAGAGCTGCCACGAGCGTAAGTCATGCGTGAGGCTTTGCCAACCTACGCCGCCGGCCGTGCCGGCTAGAAGCGCCGGCTGATCCCCGCCCCCACAAACACGTTCGGCACCGTTCGCCCGTGCGCGCCCCATCCGGCTTCGACGTCGAGCTGCAGGTCGTTGCCGATGATCCACACGGCGCCGGTGTCGGCGAGCACCGCCGACTTGCCGCGCTTGGCCTCGGGCGCCTGCAGCGCGCCGTCGACGAAGAGGTTGAACGTCTTCGTCACGTTGTACTCCACCGTCAGGGCCGCCAGCGCCGCTGCGAAGCGCCCGTCGCCGTCGTCGCGCGTGACGACGCCCACGTTCGGGTTGAGCGCCCACGTTTCATTCAAATCGACGTCGGCGGCGAGGCGGACGTCGGCGGACGAATGCGCGGAGCGGAACGGCGGGAAGTAGCGCGCGATCACGCCGAGGGATGGCTTGTCGAGAAAGTGCGTCTTCATCCCGATCGACGGCGGCGCCCACCCCTCGCTCGTGAACCCCTGGCTCTCCACACGCAGCTCCACGGGCGCGCTCACGCCGTAGCGCAGCAGGAGCGGCGTCGACCACGCGCGCGCGTCGGCGAAGTGATCGCGCTCCCATCCGAGTTCCAGCTGGAACGTGCCGCGGCCGACGGTCTGGCTGCCGTCGGCGATGCCGGGGCGGTCGGCGGAGATTTGGTCCTGCGCCGTGACTGTTGTGGCCAAGAAGAGTAACGCGAGCGTGAAACGCATATGCGAATGTTAATGTCTATACTGCGCGCGTGAAGACCGACCTCGTGGCGCTGTTCCAGGCGCTCGGCGACAAAACCCGCCTCCGTCTCCTCAACCTCCTGGCCGGCGGGGAGCTCTGCGTCTGCTACTTCGTCGAGATCCTCGGCGAGTCGCAGCCGAAGATCTCGCGTCACCTCGGTTACCTCCGCCGCGCCGGCGTCGTGGCCGCGCGCCGCGACGGGAAGTGGATGCACTACCGCATCGTGCCTCCGGCGGACGCGCGCCAGGCGCAAGCGCTCGACTGCCTTCTGGCGCTCATCGCCGAGGATCGGGAGATGCAGCGCGACCGCGCGCAGCTCGAGCGGGCCTGCTGCGCCGTGCGCCTGCCGGCGCCGCTGCGCAACGCCCCGAAGCCCGAGCTCAGGATGCGCGCGAGTTGACCTTCGCGTTGCTCATCTTCGCCGCCGCGTTCGCCGCGGGCGCGATCTCGGCGGTGGCGGGCTTCGGCATCGGCACGATCCTCACTCCGCTCCTCGGTTTCGGCATCGGCGTGCGCCTCGCCGTCGCCGCCGCCTCGGTCCCGCACTTCATCGGTAACAGCGCGCGCCTCTGGACGCTGCGGCACCGCGTCGACAGGAACGTCTTGAAGTCGTTCGGCCTGATGAGCGCCGCCGGCGCACTCGCGGGCGCATTGCTGCACGCCGTGGCGTCGATCCCGACGCTGAAGTTCGGCATGGCCGCCTTGCTCATCATCGCCGGCGGCCTCGGCGTGGCCGGCTACAGCGACCGCGTGCGCATGGGCACGCGCGGCGCCTGGTTTGCCGGCGCGCTCTCCGGCTTCCTGGGCGGCTTCGTCGGAAACCAGGGCGGCATCCGCGCCGCGGCCATGCTCGCCCTCGACGTGCGCAAGGAAGTCTTCGTGGCGACCGCCGTGGCCATCGCGCTCGTCGTCGACGGCGCGCGCCTCCCCATCTACGCCTTCACCACCGGCCGCGCGCTCCTCGGCGTGTGGCCAATCGTCGCCACCGCCAGCGTAGGCGTCCTCGCCGGCACGCTCCTCGGCAAGCTGCTCCTCGGCTGGATTCCGGAGAATGTCTTTCGGAGGATCGTGTCGGCGCTGCTCGTGGCGCTGGGTATTGCGATTTTCGTGATCGGGAAGTAGGCCGGACGAATTCGTTTTACGATAACGGAGATCGATTGGAGATCAGCGATGTCGAAGACGAAGGTCTCTTCAAAGTACCAAGTCGTCATTCCGAAAGAGGTCCGCTTGGAGGCGAACATCAAGCCTGGACAAAAGTTTCACGTCATTACAAAGAGCGGCGTGATCTGGCTCGTGCCGGATCGGCCGCTGTCGGAAGCGCGGGGGATGTTCCCAGGCATCCCAACGACCGGTTTTCGCGAGAAGAAGGATCGGTTTTGATCGTCATCGACTCGTCCGGCTGGCTCGAAGTCTTGAGCAACGGCCCGCATGCTGAAGCCTTCGCTGCGCGGCTGAAACATCCCGCAGGCGTGCTGACTCCAACCGTGGCGCTGTACGAGGTGTACAAAGTCGTGAAACGCAGTCGGCCAGATCCAGAAGCGATCGGTGCGGTCGCAATGATGAGGAATACTCGTGTTGTCGATCTCTCCGAGAAGTTGGCGTTAACGGCGGCCGACCTCAGCCTCGCCCACAAGCTGTCGATGGCCGACTCGATGATGCTGGCGGTGGCCCGATCTTTCGACGCCGAACTGCTGACGACCGACGAAGATTTCGAAGGAATCGACGGCGTCACGGTATTCTCGAAGAAACGATGATCGTCCACCTCATCGACGGCACCTACGAGCTCTTTCGCCACTTCTACGGCATCCGCCGGATGAAGAAGGGCGACCCGCCGTTCGGGGCGGTGCGCGGCGTGCTGCAGATGGTGCTGCAGATGATCGAGACCGGCGCGACGCACATCGGCGTCGCCACCGACCACGTCATCGAGTCGTTCCGCAACGAGCTGTGGGACGGCTACAAGACCGGCGCGGGCATCGACGCGGCGCTGTGGGCGCAGTTTCATCCGCTCGAGGAGGCGCTGACGGCGATGGGCGTCGTGGTCTGGCCGATGGTCGATCTCGAAGCCGACGACGCCCTCGCCTCCGCTGCCGCGCTCGCGGCGGCGAATCCCGCCGTCGAGAAGGTCTGCATCTGGACGCCCGACAAGGACCTCGCGCAGTGCGTCGTGGCCGGCCGCGTCGTGCAGGTCGACCGCAAGAGCGGCAAGGTGCGCGACGTCGACGGCGTGCGCGAGAAGTTCGGCGTCGCGCCGAAGTCGATCCCCGACTACCTCGCGCTCGTCGGCGACGCCGCCGACGGCTATCCCGGCCTGGCCGGCTTCGGCGCAAAGTCCGCGGCCGCCGTGCTCGCGCGCTTCGAGCACATCGAGGCCATCCCCGCGAACGGCGACGAGTGGCGCGCGAACGTCGCCGGCAGCGGCCGCCTCGCCGCCACGCTGCGCGAGCAGCGCGAGCTCGCGCTGCTTTTCCGCACGCTGGCCACTCTGCGCGACGACGCGGAGCTCTTCGACGACGTCGACGCGCTGCGCTGGCGCGGGCCGACGAAGTACTTCGCGGCGTACGCGCAGCGGATGGGGGCGTTGGATCTGGTCGAGCGGGCTACTCGTACCGCAACGCGTCAATCGGATCCAAGTGCGAGGCCTTGAACGCCGGGAAGAACCCAAAAATGATTCCGACCGCCGCGGCCACGCCGAATGAAAGCGCGATCGACTCCGGCGTGATCACGATCGGCCACTTCAGCACGCGGCCGACCAGCGTCGAGGCCCCGACGCCCAGGCCCACGCCGATCAAGCCGCCGACGATCGAGAGCGTCAGCGCCTCGAATAGAAACTGCGTCAGCACGTGACGTCCCTTCGCACCGATGGCCATGCGGATGCCGATCTCGCGCGTCCGCTCCGTCACCGACACGAGCATGATGTTCATGATCCCGATGCCGCCGACGAAGAGAGAGATCGCGGCGATCGACAGCAGGAGCGCGCTCAGGATCTTCATCTGCGCCGCGTTCGCCTGGGCGATTTCCTCCTGCGAGCGCATGGAGAAGTCGGCGTCGCCGCGCGGCGGAATGCGGTGGCGCTGGCGCAGCAGCGCGTCGATCTGGTCCTGCGCCTCCTGCACCTTGTCGGCGGAGACGGCGGAGAGCTGGATCATGTCGATCTTCGGCTTGCCGGAGAGGCGCTTCATCACCGTGGTGTAGGGCGCGATGATGAGGTCGTCCTGGTCCTGCCCCATCATGTTCCCGCCCTTTTTCTCGAGCACGCCGACGACTTTGAACGGCACGTTCTTGATGCGGATGATCTGTCCGACCGCCTCGCCGTTCGGGAAGAGATTGTCGACGACCGTCTTGCCGAGCACCGCCACCTTCGCCGAGGCCTTCACGTCGGCGTCGGTGAAGAACGTCCCCTGATCGACGTTCCAGGAGCGGATCAGCGGATAGTCGGGATTCACCCCTTGGATGCTCGTCCCCCAATTCAGCTCGCCGGCCACGACCTGCGCGGCCGTGCGCACGAAGGGCGTCACGTAGGCGACGGCGGGGCACTCCGCCTTGATGGCGTCGGCGTCCTCCGGCGTCATCGTGGAGTTGCCGGTGAACATGCGGGCGCCGCCCGACGTCGTGGCGCCGGGAAAGACCATGATGTAGTTCGTGCCGAGGGAGTTGATCGTGTTCTCGACCGACTTGGCGGCGCCGTTGCCGATGGAGACGACCGCGATCACGCAGCCGACGCCGATGACGATGCCGAGCATCGTCAGGAACGAGCGGAGCTTGTTGCGGGAGATGGCCTTGAGGCCGACGACGGTGATGTTCCAGAGGCGCTGCGTTGCTGTTTTCATGATGTGATCAACCGACCGGCACCGGCGCTGCCGGCGCCTCGATGCCTTTGACGTTCACGCGCTTCTGCTGCACGCGCTCGTCGAACTGAATGAGCCCGTCCTTCACGTGCACGATGCGCTTCGCGAACTGGGCGATGTCGGGCTCGTGCGTGATCAGCACGACGGTTTTCCCGTCATCGTTCAACTGCTGGAAGATGCCCATGATTTCTTCCGACGTGCGCGAGTCGAGGTTGCCGGTCGGCTCGTCGGCGAGGAGCATGGCCGGGTTCGTGACCAGCGCGCGGGCGATGGCCACGCGCTGCTGCTGGCCGCCGGAGAGCTGCGACGGGTAGTGCCCTTCGCGCCCGCCGAGACCGACGCGCGCGAGCGAGTTGCGCGCCGCGTCGTGGCGTTGATGGCCCGACCATCCGAGCTCGCCGTAGAGCAGCGGAAGCTCGACGTTCTCGAGCGCCGAGGTGCGGGCCAGGAGGTTGAAGCTCTGAAAGACGAAGCCGATCTTGGCGTTGCGGATGACCGCGCGCTCGTCGCGGTTGAGCTGCGACACGTCGATGCCGTCGAGGAGATACGTTCCGTCGGTGGGGCGGTCGAGGCAGCCGAGGATGTTCATCAGCGTCGACTTCCCCGATCCCGAGGGACCCATGACAGCGATGAACTCCCCTTCGATGACGTCGAGGTCGACGCCCGCCAGCGCGCGCACTTCGACCTCGCCCATCGTGTAGACCTTCGTCAGGCCGCGGATCTCGATGACGTTGCGCGCCAACTCAGCGCCCCCGTCCGCCGCCACCGCCGCCCGGCCGTGGTGGTCCCTGCGCGCCCGGAGGCGGCGGTCCTTCGACCTTCGCCGTGGCCAGGCCGACGATCACCGCGTCGCCTTCCTTCACCTCGCCCGACACGACCTGCGTGAAGTGGCCGTCGGTGATGCCCGGACGAATCCAGACACCCTTCGGCTTCTTCGTCGTGGGATCGAGGATGTAGATCGCCTGTCCGGGACGGCGCTCGCCGCCGCCGCCGCGGCGCTGGAACCCGCCGCCGG
>DATELQ010000066.1:0-62044 GCA_035276475.1 Thermoanaerobaculia bacterium
GAGGGCGATGAGCGCGAAGACGACGGCAGGGACTGCGATGACGAGCGCGGGATGGCGCTGCGCCGGATCGATGAGGAGCCGCCGCATCAGCTCGACGAGCGAGTGGAACGCAACCGCGGCGAGACCGCAGGCGATGCCGGCGACGATGAAGAGCGGTATGGAGAGGCGTCTCACTATGAAGAAAGTGCTGAGTGCTGAGTGCTGAGTGAGCGCAACTCAGCACTCAGCACTCAGCACTCAGCACTAGAAGTAGCGAAGGGTCAGGTCGATCAATTTCTGCTTCAAACGTGTGTACGGCGGATAGAGAAGCTGAATCATGCTGAAGCGCGTCGGCTGCTCGAACACGCCGCGCGCATTGGAGAACGCCTCGAAGCCGAAGCGGCCGTGGCCCTTGCCGACGCCGCTGTTGCCGACGCCGCCGAACGGCAGATTGAGCTGATAGAAGTGCAGCAGCGTGTCGTTGATGGCCGTGCCGCCGGCGCGGGTGCGGAGGAGGACGTCGCGCTGCACGCGGCGGTCGCGGCTGAAGAGGTAGAGCGCCAGCGGCTTCTCGCGCTCGGCGATGATGCGCAGCGCGTCGTCGAGCGTGCAGTACGGCAGCACCGGCAGCACGGGGCCGAAGATCTCCTCGCGCATCAGCGCCGAGTCGGCGGCCGGCTGCTCCACGATCGTCGGCGGCAGCGCGCGGTCGCTCGACGTCGAGCCGATCATCCGCCGCACGCGCGCGGCGTGGCGCTCGTTCACGAGCACGCCGCGCGAAGCGTCGCCGCCGAGGTTGTCGATGGCGCGGCGGAGCTTCTCCACGAACGGCGCGCGCACGCTCTCGTCGACGAGCACATAGTCGGGGGCGATGCAGATCTGGCCGGCGTTGAAGAACTTCCCCCACGCCACCTTCTTCGCCGCCTCGTCGAGGTTCGCGCTGCGGTCGACGATCACGGGCGACTTGCCGCCGAGCTCCAGCGTCACCGAGGTCAGGTGCTCCGCCGCCGCGTGCATGACGATGCGGCCCACGTTCGGACTTCCGGTGAAGAAGATGTGGTCGAAGCGCTTCTTCAGCAGCGCCTCCGCGACCGTCGCGTCGCCCTCGACGACCGCGACTTCGTCCTCATCGAAGAGGTCGGCCAAAATCCGCTTCATGCACGCGCTGGCGTGCGGCGTCATCTCCGAGGGCTTGATCATCGCGCAGTTGCCGGCGGCGATGGCGGAGACGAGCGGGCCGAGGGTGAGGTTCACCGGGAAGTTCCACGGCGAGATGATCAGCGCCATGCCCTTCGGCTCGTAGACGATCTGCGACCGCGAGCCGAGCAGCGCGATCGGCGCGGGGACGTACTGCGGCTCCATCCATTCGCGCAGGTGGCGCCGCGCGTGCCGCGCCTCCCCTAGGACTGGGTAAATCTCGGAGAGGTCGACCTCGGCGGCAGGCTTGCGGTAGTCGTCCCACAGGGCCTGGCGGATCTCGTCGCGCCGCGCGAGCAGCGCGTCGTGAAGCCGCTTGATCTTGGCGATGCGCTCCCGCGCGCTCGTGGCCCCGACTGCGTCGCGCCGGCGCTGCTGCGCGTCGTGGATGCGGTCGATGTCATCAAAGACCGCCGCCCGCGCGAAGCGGGCGGCGGGGTCGAGCGTCGTCGTCATCTGCGCCGCGGATCTTACGGGAAATCCACCTCGGCGATGTCGGTGAACTTGAAGTACTGATACACGCCGCTGCTCTTCTCGCGCCCGAGGAAGTCGACCTCGTTGCCGAAGCAGCTGTCGTTGAAGTAGACGGGGATCACCTGCCCGTTCTTCATCTCCACCGTCGCCTTCATGATCGGTCCGATCGTGCAGCACTTGGAGAAGCTGACCGCGGTGGCCGGCCCGATGACGCGCTTGATGTCGTGCTTGTCGGGCGTGAACGACGTGCCGTCGTCCTTGCAGAAGTTGCCGGCGTCGGCGCGCGCGTAGCCGCTGAACGGAATGAGATACGCGAACTGCGAGCTGTCGATCTCGAGCTCGTACGTGTCCTTCGCAGGATCGCCTTGCGGCGCAACCAGCTTGACGGTGACGGTCGCCTTCGGGTCGAGGGCGAAGTTCAACACCGCGCCCTCCGCGCCGAAGACCGGCTGCGTTTTCGAAAAGTACGCGAACTGCGCGGCGGTGACGGCTTCGTTGCGGCCCTTGACGACGAGAAGCTCGTACTTGCCGTCGGCGCCGGTCGGCGCGGAGGGACGGCCGTCGGCGCTGGCCGTGGCGCCGGCGAGCGGCTTGCCGGTGGTGGCGTCGGTGATGACGCCGGAGATTTTCACGGTGGGGACCCCCGGCGGCAGCGCGGAGCGGCGGCGCGGCGGCGGCGTGGCATTCGGTGTCTGCGCGCCGAGCGGGACGGCCATCGCAACGAGAGCGACGATCGCGGCGGCACGGGTGAAGCGGGAAGCCAAGGTCATTCAGTTCTCCTCAGGTGTCGATTCGCGCATGGTAGTCCATGCATTTGTTGTACGGATGTGACAGCGCGTTCGTCACCGCTATACTCCGCCGATGCGCGCCGCTTGCATCTTTGCTCTCTCGACGCTGGCCGCCGCGGCGGCCCCATCCGCAATGACAGACACTCCGCCAACCGCCGCCGCAGCGGCAAAATTCGTGACCGACGCCGAGGCCAAGTCCGCCGCGGTGAACGTCGAGCAACAACGCGCCTCCTGGGTGGCGGAGAACTTCATCACCTACGACACCCAGCTCATCTACGCGCAGGCGAACGAGAAGCAGATCGCCCTCGGCGTCGACCTGGCCAAGAAGGCCGCGCGCTACGACAAGGTCAAGAACCTTCCCTACGACGTGCGGCGCAAGCTCGACCTGATCAAGCTCGCCCTCACCACGCCCGGCCCCGCCGATCCGAAGAAGACCGCGGAGATGGCGCACATCCTCGCCGAGCTCGACGCGATCTACGGCGCCGGCAAGTACTGCCCGCCGGGCGCAACCGGAGAGCAATGCCTCGACGTCGAGCAGATCACGAAGATCATGCAGACGTCGCGCGACCCGCAGAAGCTGCTCGAAGTGTGGCGCGGATGGCACCTGATCTCGCGGCCGATGCGCGAGCAGTACGCGCGCTTCGTCGAGCTGACGAACGAAGGCGCCCGCGACCTCGGGTACCACGACGCCGGCGCCATGTGGCGCTCGAAGTACGACATGCCGCCCGACGCGTTCGCGGCCGAGGTCGACCGGCTGTGGAACCAGGTCAAGCCGCTGTACGACTCGCTGCACTGCTACGTCCGCTGGAACCTGAACAAGAAATACGGCGACGCCGTCGTGCCGCCCGGCAAGCCGATCCCCGCGCATCTCCTCGGCAACATTTGGGCGCAGGAGTGGGGCAACGTCTACGACGTCGTCGCGCCGCCGAACGCCGACCGCGGCTACGACTTGACGAAGATTCTGCAGGAGCGCAAAGAGATCGACGAAGTCGGGATGGTGAAGATCGGCGAGCGCTTCTTCACATCGCTCGGCTTCGCGCCGCTGCCGAAGACGTTCTGGGAGCGGTCGCTGTTCACGAAGCCGCGCGACCGCGACGTGGTCTGCCACGCCAGCGCCTGGGACATCGATGATCGAGAAGACCTCCGCGTCAAGATGTGCATCTCGAAGTCGGCCGACTACTTCCAGACGATCCACCACGAGCTCGGCCACAACTTCTACCAGCGCGCCTACAACAAGGCGCCGTTCCTCTACAAGAACAGCGCGAACGACGGGTTCCACGAGGCGGTGGGGGACACGATCGCGCTCTCTGTCACGCCGTCGTATCTGGTGCAGATCGGTCTTCTGGACAAGGAGCCGCCGGCGTCGGCCGACATCCCGCTCCTCCTCCGCGACGCGCTCGACAAGGTGGCGTTCCTGCCGTTCGGGATCATGATCGACAAGTGGCGCTGGAAGGTGTTCTCCGGCGAGGTGAAGCCGGCGGATTACAACAAGGCGTGGTGGGAGCTGCGCCTGAAGTACCAGGGAGTCGCGCCGCCGGAGCCGCGCAGCGAGGCGGATTTCGATCCCGGCGCGAAGTACCACATCGCCGCGAACGTGCCGTACGCGCGCTATTTCCTCGCGCGCATCCTCCAGTTCCAGTTCCACCGGTCGCTCTGCCAGATCGCCGGGAACAAGGAGCCGCTGAACCGCTGCTCGATCTACGGGAACAAGGAAGCGGGCGCGCGCCTCGACAAGATGCTGGCGATGGGCGCGAGCCGCCCGTGGCCGGAGGCGCTGGAGGCGCTGACCGGACAGCGGCAGATGGACGCGACGGCGATTCTCGATTACTTCGCGCCGCTGCGGACGTGGCTCGACGCGCAGAACAAGGGACAGAGCTGCGGCTGGTGAGCAATCCTCCGCTTTTTATCCTGATCGCGTTTCCACCACTCTTCCTGGCGGTGTGGTTTCTGTCGATGCACCTCATCGCCGCGGTGGGCGGCTGGCGCGAGCTCGCCGGCGTTTACCGCGCCGAAGGCCCGATCGCCTATACCGTGGAGTGGCCCCACAGCTATGGCCGGATGCGTTACGCCACCGGCTACAACGGGTGCCTCAACATCGCCGCGAATGCGATGGGGATGCGGCTCAGCCTGTGGCCGATCTTCCGGCCCGGCCACCCGCCGCTGTTCATCCCCTGGAGCGACATCGCGACGGAGCCGGTGCGCGGGGTGTTCTTCGAGTACACGCGCTTGTCGTTCCGCCGCGCGAGCACGGCGACGCTGCTGCTGAAGCGGACGCTGGCGGACGAGATCCTGCGCGCGGCGCATCAGGGCGTACCATCGCCGGCATGGGAACCGCCGCGCTCCTTCTCCTCCTCGCCCTGACGCCGCCGGATCCGTGCGACTCGCCGCAGACGCAGGCGGAGATGAACCGCTGCGCCGGCGTGCAGCTCCGCCGCGCCGACGCGCAGCTCAACGCCGCCTACGGCGCGCTGCTGAAGAAGCTCGACGCGAACCGGCGCGCGAAGCTGCAGAAGGCGGAGCGGGCGTGGATTGCGTACCGCGATGCCCAGTGCGATTACGAGGGGAGCGAGTCGGAGGGCGGCTCGATCCAGCCGCTCGAAGTCGCGGGGTGCAAGACGGAGCTGACGAAGGCGCGGATCGGGCAGCTCAGGGAGTAGATTATCCCCATGCGCGCAACGGTATTTCTCATCCTCGCGGCCATCGCCTATCCGCCGGCGGGCAAGCACCCCGTCGTGCAGCAGTATGGCGAGACGACCTTCCGGGACGATTACCAGTGGCTGGAGAATGCCGACGACCCGGCGGTGAAGGCATGGGTCGCGAAGGAGAACGCCCTGACGCGCTCCATCCTCGACGCCGTGCCGCAGCGCAATGCCATCGCCCAGCGCCTCACCGCGCTGTACAAGGCGCCGCGCCTCGGCTACTTCGGCGTGGTGGCGCGCGGCGGGAAGCTCTTCGCCTTCAAAAACGCGCCGCCGAAAGAGCAGCCGCTGCTCGTCGTGCTCGACAAGCCCGACGACGCGCATTCGGAGCGTGTGCTCTACGACCCCAACGCCGCCGACGCCAAGGGCAGCATCGGCATCGACTTCTTCGTCCCCTCGCGGGACGCCAGGCGCGTCGCCGTGTCGCTCTCCCTGCACGGCAGCGAAGACGGCTCCGTTCACGTCTACGACGTGGCCACGGCCAGGGAGCTCGGCGACGTCGTGCCGCGCGTCAACTTCGCCACCGCCGGCGGCAGCGTGGCCTGGAATCCCGACGCGTCCGGCTTTTGGTACACGCGCTACCCCCGAGGCAACGAGCGGCCGAAGGAAGACCGCGACTTCTACCAGCAGATCTACTTCCACAAGCTCGGCACGCCCACCTCGGCCGACACGTACGCCCTGGGCAAGGAGTTCCCGCGCATCGCGGAGACGACGCTCGAGACCTCCGACGACGGCCGCTGGGTGCTGGCCGCGGTGCGCAACGGCGACGGCGGCGAAGTCGGGCATTGGCTGCGCCGGTCCGACGGCTCGTGGACGCAGGTGACGCGCTTCGCCGACAAGATTCCGCAGGCCGGCTTCGGCGGCGACGGCGCGCTGTATCTGATGTCGCACAACGGCGCGCCGAACGGAAAGATCCTGCGCGTGCCGCTGGAGAACCCTCGCCTCGGAACGGCGCAGACAATCGTCGATACGACTGCGCAGCCTCCGTTGCCCGACCGGATGAAGCCTGTCGCGCAGGCGGCGAAGAAGCCGATGTCCGTCGATGGCTTCGTGGCCGGCAAGAACGTGCTGTACGTGGCCATGATGGCCGGCGGGCCGTCGGAGCTCCTGGCGTTCGACCGCGCCGGCAAGCCGCTCGGCAGCGTCCCCATCCCGCCAATCTCCGCGGTGACGGAGACGGTCCGCCTCGGCGACGACGATCTGCTCTTCCGCGACGGCAGCTTCACCGCGGCGTCCTCGTGGTTCCGCTACGACACGAAGACGAAGAAGGTGAGCCCGGCGGCGCTGCGGACGGTCTCGCCGAACTTGAGCGACATGGTCGTGTCGCGCGAGATGGCCACGTCGAAGGACGGCACGAAAGTACCGATCAATATCATCCACCGCCGCGGCACGAAGCTCGACGGCACGAACCCGACCATCCTCACCGGCTACGGCGGCTACTCCATCAACATCCGCCCCGGCATGTCGCTGCGCCATCGCGTCTGGCTCGACGCCGGCGGCGTCGTCGCCGTGGCCAACCTGCGCGGCGGCGCCGAGTACGGCGAGTCGTGGCACGAGGCGGGGAAGCTGCTGAAGAAGCAGAACGTCTTCGACGACTTCTACGCCTGCGCGCAGCACCTCATCGCCCGCAAGTACACCAACCCGTCGAAGCTGGCCATCGAGGGCGGCAGCAACGGCGGCCTCTTGATGGGCGTGCAGATCACCCAGCACCCGCAGCTCTATCGCGCCGTGGTCACGCACGTCGGCATCTACGACGTGCCGCGCTTCATGAAGTCGCCGAACGGCACCTTCAATCAGACCGAGTTCGGCTCGCCGGACGACTCACAGCAACTGCGCGCCATCCTGGCGTACTCGCCATACCACCACGTGGCCGACGGCACGAAGTACCCCGCCGTCTTCCTGCTGACCGGCGACCACGACGGCCGCGTCGATCCGATGAACTCGCGCAAGTTCACCGCCCGCCTGCAGGCCGCCAATGCCTCCCCCTACCCCATCCTGCTGCGCACTACCTCCGGCGCCGGCCACGGCATCGGCAGCGCGCTGTCGGAGTTTGTGGCCGGGCAGACGGACGTGCTGGCGTTTTTGTGGCGGGAGCTGGGGATGCCGGCGATCAGCTCGCCGTAACCCGCGCGCGCAATCCGTCGCGCACCTCGGGCGGCACTTTGCTCCAGTCGTAGTCGAAGCGCTGCGGCGGGAGCTCCCACGTGTAGCCGCGCAGCAGCGCGATCGTGAAGACGGACATGAAGACCGTGGCGAAGTCGAGGCCGGGACAGCGGTGGCCGGTGATCGGCCCCGCCCCCTGCGGCGCGAAGGCGTGCTCGTGGCGGCGGTCCTCGGCGCGCGCGGGCGAGAAGCGGTCGGGGTCGAAGCGCTGCGCGTCGTCGTACACGCCGTGCGCGGCGTGGCTCGGGTTCACCGCCCACAACACC
This sequence comes from Thermoanaerobaculia bacterium, assembly GCA_035276475.1. Lineage (GTDB taxonomy): Bacteria > Acidobacteriota > Thermoanaerobaculia > Gp7-AA8 > Gp7-AA8 > DATDFB01. The sequence goes on from DATELQ010000066.1 coordinate 7,567, forward strand.
ATCCACCCCGCGGGCACGGCCACGCCGTCGAATTCGAACTCCTTGCGGCTCTTGCCGAAGACGACCGGCACGATCGGCGTGAGGCGCTTCACTTCGTTGACGAATTGCAGGAGGTAGGGCGACTGGAGCATCAGCCCCTCCTTCTGCAATCGCTCGCGCACGTCGGGATGGTCGGTCAACTGCCGCACGATCGCGGCAAGCTCTCCGTAGACGATGAAGCCGGCCACGACGATGTGGTGCAGCTCGAGGGCGAGGTCGTCGTCGCTGACCTCCCCTCCTTTGAGAATGCGCGAGAGGCCGTCGTCCGACGGCGCGGCGCGACGCTCGCGCACGATGCGCCGCAGAACACCGAGGATGCGGTCGCGCGCTTTGAGCGCGTTGCGGTACGGCGTCCCGGGCAGGTTGATCGGCAGCGTGGCGAAGCCGCGCGTGAGGATGTCGTAGTCGTTGCGGAGGCGATCCATCTCGTCGCCGGGCTCGAGGCCGAAGAACGTCGAGCAGATGACTTCGATGGCCAGCCGCTTCATCTCGTCGAGCCAGCGGATCTCGCCGGCGCCCGCCCACTTCGCGAACGAGCGCTGCACGGCGCCTTCGATGATCGGCACGTACGACGCCATGGCCTCACGCGTGAAGGCAGCCAGCACGGTGCTCTTGCGCGCGGCGTGGGCGTCGCCGTCGAGGAGCGGCAGGCTGCGCCCGCCGAAGAGCTCCTGCACGTGCGGCGGCATGGAGCCTTCGCGCATGACGACGCTGCCGTCGATGAAGCGCCCCGCCGCCTCGGGGCCGGCCACGACGACGGTTTTCCTTCCGAGAACGTTCGTGCGGAAGACGCGGCCGTACTTGGCCAAGCGCTCTTCGAGGAAGCGGAACGGGTTCTTCGCGAAGGGCAGCGTCTCGCCGAGCAGCGGCAATCCGCTGCTCCCCGGTGGAAGTCGGCTCATACGGTAAGGAGGATGCTACAGCAGGTCAGGCCGCCTTCGGCCTTGGCAAGTTCGCTTGCATCGACGGTTTTTGCGTTTTTGAGCCGCGCGTTCGTGCGGGGATACGCAGCGCCGCAGAGCAGCGTATCGCCGACGAGCAGCGCGTTTGCGGCGAACGGCTCCGCGGGATCGACCTCGATGACCTTTTGAAACAACGTCTTGTCGATCCAGTCGGGATTCACGAGCACCGTGTCCGAGGCCACCTTCGTCACCGCCGATTTCAAATGCAGGCAGCCGGTGACGTCGACAGCCTTCACGACGTAGCCGTACGGCTCGAGGAGCTCGCGCAGTTGCCGCGCCCCCTCGGCGTTCGTGCGCGCGGAGACGCCGACGTAGATGGTCTTGCCGAGCTGCAGGACGTCGCCGCCGTCGAGCGTCCCCGGCTCCTCGATGGCCACGACGCGGCGGTGCGCACGCAGCGCCGCGGCCACGCTCGCGGTCTCGCCGCGCCGCGACTCCGCGCCCGGACGGGTCATCACCGCGAGCTCGTCGACGACGACGGCGGTGTCCTCGACGAAGACGGAGTCGGGCATGTCGTCGAGCGGCGGCAGACGGCGCACCGTGCAGCCGGCCGCTTCGAGCGCCGCCTCGTACGCGGCGTGCTGCGCGCGCGCGGCGTCGACGTCGATCGGATTGCGATTGAGGTGCGTGAGCTCGCAGTCGTTGATGGCCGAGGGGACCTCGCGCGTCAGGGCGAGGATCACGGAAGGACCTGCACGAACCCTGCGTCGTGGCGGACCTCGCCCTCGTCGTCGTGGCGCATGGTCGGGAAGCCGAGCTCCGTCGCCATCGCCCGCCACATCTCCTGAAAGTCGGGGCGCGGGTGATGCGGAAGGCTCACGCCCTGCGCGTAGTAGTAGACGTGGAGCATCTCCGCCGCCCACGCCGCCGACATCAGCTCCGCGAGCGTGCCGGCCTCGGTTCGCAGCGGCTTCATGTTCTTGAGGTCCGCGTAGAAGGTCGGGTTGAGGACGATGACGTAGGTCTTGACCTTCGAGTGATCGCTCGACGCGATCAGCGTAGCGATGCCGGGCTGCGGGGCGTTGCCGGCGCTGTCGTCGGCGTCGTCCTCGAGGACGATGACGTCGTACTCCTTCGACGCCAGCGACTCGAGGATCATCCGCCCGTGCTCGGTCGACGCCCAGCGCGTCAGCCCCGCGCGCGTGGCGTCGGCGGTGTGCCGCACCTGGCGCATGGTGAATTGCGGCACGGGAAGGAAGCGCACCGGCTCGCCGGCGAGCATGATGGCGAACAGGACGTGCGCGAGCGGCATGCGATTACTTTAGCGCCACTCCGTGCGAAGGATTCCATACACCTCGCAGTCGACGTAGACGTCCCACTTCTTCTCGTGCTGGCGCAGGGTGCCCTCGTGCGTCATGCCGAGCTTCTGCATGACGCGCCCCGAGGAGGGGTTGCGGGTGAAGTGCATGGCGAAGATGCGGTGGAGGCCGAGAGACTCGAAGCCGAAGCCGAGCACCGCGCGCGCGGCCTCGGTGACGTAGCCGCGGTTCCAGTACGGGACGCCGACCCAGTAGCCGATCTCGCCGCGGCCGTGATCGGGCTTCGCCTCCAGCCCGATGACGCCGACGAGGTCGCCGCCCTCTAGCAGTGTGATGGCGAAGACGTGGCTGTCCGCCTCCCTCGGCTTGGCGATCCACGCCGCCGCCGCCCCCTCGGGGTACGGATGCGGGACGAGCAGCGTGTTCTCCGCGATCTCGTGCGCCGAGGCGAGGCGCTGCACGGCCGGCGCGTCGTCGGGGTGGAGGGGGCGGAGGAGGAGGCGGCGTGTGGCGAGTTGCATGCGAGCGTAGAGTAGCGCGCATGCGGTTGTCATCGGCATGCGCGGCCTGTGTTTATAGAGGAGAGGCAAGAGTGCCTGTCGATGACCTTGTAGATCACATCGCTGTTGTCGGGCATCGCTTCTCCTCACCGCGGAGGCCGGGGGAAGGGCTGCGCGCTGCGCTCAAGCCGCACTGGCGCGGCGGCGTGTTCGGCGAGATCGTCGAGGGCGGCACGATCGCCACGGGTGATGCCGTGTACACCGCGGTTCAGCGTTTCATGTGAAGAAGCCGCTGCAATGCGCGCTCAAGACTTTCTCGGTGCAGAGACCACCTGGTGACCCTCGCGGATGAAGCGGAATTTGATTCTGGTTTCCGGTGTCGCGTCTTTCGGAATTTCGCCTTGGACCAGGTTGTAGCTCACCTTGTCAGGGTTGCCATCCTGGCCGATCGACTTGACTGTGACAGTTCCGAATAATTGCTCTTCAAATACAACCACGTTCGCGACCGCATGGGACCATAACGCCCGCGACGGCACCGTCTGCTTCTGGCAAGTGGGCGATAACCCTTCCTGGCAATCCTCGCAGTGGCACTCCAACCCGTTCCGTATGTTCTCGCAGTGGTCGCATGAGCACACCAAATTGATCTCGGACGACGACAGCTGCCTCAGGTCGTACTCGTTGCCGTCGAAATCGATGCTCCTCCCGAGACCGGAAATAGGGTCGTCCAGAAAGATAAACCGGTCCGACACAGCCTGAATCTGACCACCATGGTGATCGTTCGGATCTTTCGGCCAGATCTTGACGACCTGATCGCCTCTCGTCGACACCCTGAAAATGGGACCGCAGGAACTGCTTTCAAACTGACCCTGAAAGAAAATGTACGCCCCATCCGGTGAAGCGCATATGCGATTCTCACCGCCTTCTCGTTCGGCGACCTTTTCGTCGCTTATGCGCCGAGCCCTCTCGCTCTGATCAGCGGGGACGCGGTATAAATGTTGATGCATGGAGAAATAGATCTGGCCTTTGCGGACGACGAACTGTATATCGTCCACACCCCAGTCGTCTCTGCTGGTCGGTTCCTGGATCACCGTCGTTTTATCTGTGACGAGATCGTGCCGGTATAAGTGGTAACCGGTTCTTTCGCCCCTGCTGCTCCGGCCGGCGGCCAAGTAATAAAGATCGTCGGAGCCCGGTGGTATGGTCAGTCGCGTCGGTCCGTTACCCCCGCCCCAACCCATGTCTCTTGTGCCGCCACACGTCGCGATCGAATGGGAGGAATGATTCGAGGAATCAAAGCAAGAGATACGGAAAATTTCATCCCTGACAGGCACCTCTGTCGAAAAATATACCCTCGGCCCGTGAAACGCCGGTTTCGCCCAAGCGGTGAATGACTTTTCCGGCCAGTCGCCCCGAATGCTGCAAACGACCATGGTGTATGGGGGTCCTTCGTATACACCCAAGAAATAACAACATACATCGCCTTCCGTAAATACATTTCGCAGCGGTACCCTATAATACTGGAACGTAATCGGCGCGATGTCCTCGCTGCTTTCAACGATGGGCTTGTCGGTTCCGTCAAGGTCGTGGCGAAGCAATGTCCGGTTCTCGTCGAACAAGAGCATCCGGACATGGTCTTTTTCTTCGGGCTTTTCTTTGGGCTTTTCTTCAGGCTTGCCGCCGGTGGCGTCGCCGTAGAGAACCAGATTGAACGTATAGTATGAATGCGTTTTCGGCGGGTCTTCGGAGTGGTAGTAGAAACGGGCGGATCGTGAGCCGGGATCTGTATACACAAGGCTGTTCTTCACTCGTTTCTTGCCGTGCCACCTCGGGTCCAGTTCAGTGGACAAGAAGAAATGCTTGTCAACGGTGTGAACCGGATAGTCCTCTGTACCTTTGACCGTCAGCCACCACAGGTTGTGATTTTCCTGCGCGATCTTACCGACGTCCTTTACGAACGCCTTGGTTCTCTTCAGAGCTTCCTTTTCATCTCCTTCGTAGTATTCGATACCGGCCTTCGCGGCATCGTAGCCCGCCTTGATGTCATGAGCCAGTCTCATCCAAAATCCATCTGCCGGACCGGTCTGGCCCAGCAGCAGGTCGAGCACGAGACCTTTCGGGGTCGTGATTTTCACCGGAAAATAGAAGTTCATCCATTTGGGCAGAGCGTGGTCCCCTTTGGCGGACATGCTCGCGGAGCCCTTTGCGCTGATTTCAGTTTCCGGCCAGTCGGCGTTGCCATCGAGCGCGCTGCCATGCCCCAGGTTCATGTAGTCGATGGCCACGGGTTTCGTGTCATGACGGCCTGCGTGGTACAGGATGCCAATCACGTTGTTTTCTTTGGGGAGGTCTTTCCTGTCGACGAGACCGCCCGCGGGGTGATCGCCGGGAGTGTACTTGGTCAGCAAATAGGGTAATGGATGCGCCGGATCTTCTTTACCCGGCGAGCAGCGGGGCGTCCCGAATTCGATCTTCAATAGACCTACGTCATACGGATGCAGTTCTTTACGCTTATCAGCGCGCTTTTCATTGAGCTCTTGCACTTGCCACACATTGATGTACACGTAATTGTGGTGTAATCCCATGGTGCTCTCCTCACAGTGCGTGCAACGCGTCGAGACGCAGCCTCTCCGAGAGACGCAGGCGCTCCGCCTTCCTCTTGCAACTTCAGATGGACCCTATCAAGGTGTGTCTTCGGAGCGGAAAACCCTACCCGTCAAAATGCGCAACTCGGGATCGGCAAAGAAGCCGCACTTCGCCCGTGGCGAGGCTCACGGAGAATTCGACCCATCCCGGCCGGGAGGGGTGCCGCGCCTCGCCGACGATCGCGTCGTCTGCGAACGCCATTTCTCGAATTCCTCCCGAACCGATGGAAGCCGTTTTCCAAAGGCGGCCGCTCTTGCCGAACGCTTCCAAGATCGTGTCGTCGTGATTGACGACGAACAGCGTCCTCGGCCTGTTCTCGATTACACCGACGACTTCCGTGCCGATCTCCTCGACGAGCGCTCGCGACTTCGCGTCGAGGATGTACCCGGCGCCGCCCGCCATGACGAACATGTGCTTGCGGTCCGGCATCATTTGGACCGTGCAGCAGCCGCACTTGTGCCCGCGCTCGAAGCTGCCGATCCACGACAATTCGCCGGCCCCGATGCGGAGAAAATTCGTTCGCGGCCGGAGTCCTTTTGTTGCATGCCCGTGGAGGGGGCGGAGGAGGAGGCGGGGGGTGGCGAGCTGCATGCGAGGCGTAGAGTAGCGCGGCCGTGGCGGCGCTGGAGCTGAGAGCGTACCCTCGATTCATGGTGCGGCGACTGCCGTTCGGATTCTTCGTCCTCGCGCTGGAGCTCTACGCCTTCATCGCCGCCGCCGCGGCGTACAGCAACCACTTCATCGCCCCGCTGGCGCTGATCTTCTTCGCGCTCGATCACACCGAGTTCATCATCCTCATCGTGGCGCTCCTCTGCGGCATCGATCTTTACCTTAAGCCGACGCGAGCGCGATGGGTGATCTTCGCGATCGCGCTGCTGCCGGTCGCCGGCGTGATCGTCGCCATCATCGCGCACGCGCTGTCGCCGGAATCGCCCACGTACGCGCCACGCGGCCCGGAGTGAGGGCCGAACGTTCAGCGCCCGCGCGATTGATCCGGACGAAGAATGACTTCGGCGACGGCGACGGGCGCACGGTACATCAAGCGGACGGCGGCGGGATTCGCAAATGGATCGCTCGATCCGAGGTGCAACGGAGCATCGGCCGCTCGATCGCGGATCACTCCTCGTTCAAATGCAGGTAAGGATCGGCGGCTGGAAACTTCTTCAGAAGAACGACTAAGTAGTTCGCCAGCACGTATGCTTCGCCTTCCAAATGCGTGTCCAAAGCGTTCCGAACCTCTTTGCATAGGTCGCTCTTCGCATCTTCCGAGACGGGTGCTTCGGCGATGATGTCATCGATGATCTCGCGTGCAAATCGCGTAAGGGCAATCGGCGTCTCGATGTCGTCGTAAAGATCGCGTAAGGCTTGCCAGCTCATCGTCTCTCCGGCTCCTGTTCGGCCAGCCTGCTGTCGCGTTCGGCCCGCATCGCTCGCTTCTGAATCAAAGCAGGGTCCTTCGAGAATGTCTCGTATGCCAGCCGGAACGCATAGGGTCCAAGCTCCTCTTGCAGAACATCCGCATAAAGACTCCACAGACCGACGTCGATCTTGAGCGCCCTCAATTTCGGATCGTCATCCACTGCATCGAGAAAGCGCTCCATCACGCGGATGCACAGTTCCGCGTGATCCGCCTCCTCGCTCTGGAAACGTAACAGTCGCCGGCGAGGAACTAACGGCTGACGCTCTAACTTGATGCTTTGTCTCGAACCGGCTCTCATAAGTGTCTTGTGAGGCAAATCGACAGACTGGCTGTATCCATCGCCGCGTCACTCATTCCTGGTTGCCTGTCTCGGGATATTCGTACGCGGCGAGAAACTCCGCGTCCTTACGGAAGAACGCTAAGGTTTCGTCGTCGATGAGAAGGTCGAGCGCTTCCGCGACATGCTCCTCCGCCGCGATGCCATGCACGTCGTCGCGGTTCGCCCGTTTCAAGACGGCCTGGACCTCCATCGCCCGAACGAGATACATCGGGAGATTCCAGCGCACCGGCGTCAGGTGCAGCCCGCGCGGGAGAAGAGCCGATGCCTTGCCGAGCTGCCGGAGCAGCGCCGCACGGGGCCAGACCCGCAAAAGCTGGAACGCGACTTCGCTCCACTCCACGAGATCGCCGGGAAGGAGCGCGTCCTCCTCTTGCGCCTCCGAGGCGAGTCTCTCCGATGGCCAGCCGAGCAGAGCGGCCGCCTCACGTACCGGCAACGCCGGCCGCTCCGCGAAGAAACGGATCAGGGCGTCGCGCCTGGGCAGCCGCGGGCGATTCTCCGGCATACGGCGTCCGTTCTACCCGAGGCGAGGCGTGGTGCGGCCTTACATTTCATAACCCCTGCTACTGGATTGACCTTACATTTCATAACCTTGGGGTAGGAGATCTCCCCGCGCCGTCACTCCTTGGATGAGGAGAGATGCAGGAGCCGCGACCCGACGCAGAGCGCGCATCATCGGCTGAGCCGCAGAGGACGGCGGCAGCCGCTGCAGCCGCAGCGTTTGAGGAGGTCTATCTGCTGTACGCGGCAAGGCTTCGCAAGATCGCGGTTCGGAAGTTTCACATCCCCATCCCCGAGGCGGAGACGTTGGTCCACGATGTCTTCGCCACCTACATCACCCACGCGGCCTCGGTGCGCAAGGTCGAGCCGTACCTCATCGGCGCGATCTGCAACGCCGCGCGGCGTTACCTCCAGCGCGCCGACGCCGCGGACGCCCTTTTCTGCGGCGAGAGACCCTGTGCCGCGACGCCGGGCGACGCGCTGCTCGACGAGATCGCGCGCAAGCTCCTTCTGTCGCGGCTGCTCGCCGGCAGCGGAAGCCGGTGCCGCACGTTGCTGCAGCGGTACTACCTCAACGGCGAGACGACGGAGGCGATCGCGGAGGCGATGAATTCGACGCCGGGCACGGTGCTCGTGTACCTGCACAAGTGCCGGAAGCGCGCGCTGGCCGCATATCGGGCGCTGACGGAGAGTTGCCATGGATAACCACATCTCCGAAGACGAGCTAATCGTGTACGCGTTTAGTCCGAACGCGGTGTCGCCCGAACGGAGAACCGCGATCGAGCGGCACACGTCTGCCTGCGCCTCCTGCCGTGCGACGCGCGACTTCTTCGCGGTCGCCGAGGAAGACCTGGGCGATGTTGATCTGTGGGAGCAGGCCGCCGGGTCGGCGACGCTGGACGCGCTCACAGCGTACGCGGAACGGATCGCCGAGGAGGATGAGGAAGCGGAAGAGCTCCTGAAACCGCTCCTCGGCGCTCCCGCAAAAGCCGCCTGGAAGAATCTGCTCGCGGAACGGCGGTTTCGCAGTGGTGGCGTGGTTCGCCGGTTGACGGCCCATGCTGCGAGCATCGCCGATGACGAGCCGCTCGCTGCCTTGACGTTTGCAGACGCCGCGATTTCCATTGCCGAAGCGCTTCCCGACGATCTGTATCCAGCGGCCGCGGTCTACGAGATTCGAGGGAGAGCGTGGGAAGAGCGCGGTTACGCTCAGTGCATGCTCGGCGAATTCAAGGAGGCGCATGAATCGCTCGCTCATGCCGAACACTTGCACAAGCGTGTCGCCTCGCCCTCGCTCGGCCTTGCGCGCGTTGCCTACAGCCGCGCGAACGTGCTGTACGAACAGCAGCGGCTGAGCGATGCGGCAGCGATGGCGGAACGTGCGGAGCACGCATTCGCACACCTCGGTGACGACGATTTGCGAATGAAAGCCGTGTACCTGCGCGCCTCCATCCGCTTCGAAGCGCGCGATCTGGAGACAGCCATCATTTTGTTTCAGCAGGTCGCAGATTATGGTGAGTCGGTAGACAAGTCCGAGTGGATCGCTCGGGCCGCAAATGCCCTCGGGAAATGCGAGGTTTTGCGAGGGAATCTGAGCGCCGCCAGCATGCACTTCCACACAGCACTCGTGCTGTTCCGCGAAATCGGTCCGCCGAGCGAGCGTATCAGCACCGAGTGGGGAATTGCGAAGGTACTCCTGCACTCTGGTAAGCGCTCCGAAGCCATCCGTCGGTTGCGCGACATTGCCGCGGAATTTGAGTTGCGCGGCATGATCACCGATGCAGCGCTCGTCGGACTCGATATCGCAGACGGTCTTCTGGGCATGGGCCATACGCAGCAAATAGTGGATCTTGCGACACGCCTGTTTCGTGTATTCACGAACGCAGGAATGCTTACAGGCGCGTTGAGCGCTCTGGCTTACATCAAGGAAGCCGCCTCCGCAGGGACGCTCACCGCAAACGACCTGGAGACGGTGCGAGGCTTCTTACGTCGCGCCGAGCGGCAGCCCGCCCTCCTCTTCGTTCCGCCGCCCTTGAAAAACCGTTAAGAGTTTCAGCCGTGGCTGTACTCTCCTTCGGCGAGGGCGCCCTCTCATTCGCCAACACTCTTGGCTGAAGGAGGGCCTATGCGAAGTGTCTCTTCCGCGGTTCGACGTAGCGCTGCCGTTCTCACCATCGTCGCCTTCTTCTTCGTTCCGGTTGCGGGGCTTGCCGACGATGCCGAAATTCGACCGCCGCATCCGCAGTCGGTGAGAGTTCTGGACGACGCGGAGATCCGGCCGCCACAGCCGCAATCCGTGTTCTGGCAGACGCTGTTCGTCATCCTCGCGAACTCGCGCCTTCTGCCGCTCGTGAACTAGGGTCGATTCTCGACCCATCGGGCGTTGCGCTGTGATTTTTCCGCTCCCGCGCAGGTAGGGAGCGCAGGGATCGTGTCACCCCTGAACAGGACGCGATGCCTGTGCCCGATACCTCTCCACGACGGACACGATTCACCCACGCCCACCGCCAGCGCCTCGAGCGCGTCATCAGGCACTACCTGAAAGACTGCTACAGGCGATCCACCGCCGCGCGAGTCTCTGAGTGCGCGGCAGTTATCGGCCTCGCCGTGCCGTACCTGAGCCGCATCGCACCGGAGATTCTCGGCATGCCCCTTCGCGATTACCTGCGCAAACGCCAGGTCGCGTACGCCGCCCAGCTCCTCCGCACGACACCTCTGCCCGCCGAGGAGATCGCCATTCGAGCCGCCTTCGGCAGCGTGCCGACCTTCTACCGGTGGTTCAAGGACATTCATGGCATGGGGCCGGGCGCGTATCGGAGGTTATGAAATGAAAGGCGACGAACTTTTTCTGCCGCGCTCCGATCCGTGGGAAGACCGCTTCGCTGCGTACGACTACGCGTGGATGGTCACCTCGAACGTCATCGGGAGCACGGATCGCTCCTGGCGCTGGTTCCGTGCCGGCTATGGAGCAGGCGGCGAGATCGGCAAACGACGCTATGCGATCAGCACGCCTTCCCGACATGAGCGCCTCAATGCCTGATCGCCTTCCCGACGCCGCGGTCGGGCACGTTCGCCTCGCGATACGCGCCATCGTCGCGCAGTGCGAGCGAAATGATGCCGAGGCGGCGGAGCACGTCCGTCGCCTACAGTCGGCCGGCGTGCCGGTCGGCACCGAGAGCCGGGCATGGCTGGAGCGCGCGGAGATCTCGCTCGCGTCGGGCGACGCAGACTCGGCGCTGGACGCCCTGCAGCGCGCCGACGCGCTTTTTCAACCCGAGCATGCGATGTTTTTCGACGCGCGCGAGCAGAAGTCCTGCGTGCGCGCATCTGGATCGCCAGCGCCCGTCGTGCGGACGCGCTCGAGCTTTTGAGTGCGTGCGTAGGGAAGCTCGTCGTCATTGGCGATCTTCTCAAGACCGTCCGCACGCTCACGATCATCGCCGAGATCCTCTGCGGCGATCGGCGATGGCACGATGCGGGTGCGGTGCTCGATGCCGCGGCGGTTCTGGCAGCCCGGAACAGGTACGAAAAGACGAACGCCATCTTCGCCGCCGGGATTGCGCAGTGCGCGAAGCTCGGTTACCGCGATGTCGACGGCGCGACCAGTCGCGATCGGATCGCTGCACTCAAAGCCTATCTCGGCTCCTTGTCATGATGATCCCGTAGCGGCGGCACGCGAGCGCTCCGCACATGACGGACACGCTCGGTGTGCCGCTGCATCGCCGTGTGCACGTGCGTCACGGCGGTGTAGTAATGGTGCATGCCACGCGTGCGCGTGTGCCACGGCTGTGTAGCAATGCTGCACGCCACGAGTGCACGTGCGTCAAGGCGGTGTAGCAATGCTGCACGTCATGCGTGTATGTGCGCCAAGGCCGTGCAGCATTGCTACACGCCCCGCGTGTACATGCGCCAAGGCCATGTAGGATTGCACCACGCCCCGCGTGCACGTGCGCCAAGGCCATGTAGGATTGCTACACGCCCCGCGTGCACATGCGCACGAGGTGCGCACCGTTACATTTGGGCGCTCGACAGAACCTCCCGAGGGGCCCATGCGTACCTTCGTACGAAGTCGAAGGTCGTAAGACGATTCGTTAGCTAAGGCCACGATGCCTCGCGATCGCCGATGGCGGACGTGCGCTGATACCTCACTGGGGCGCGAGATCGAGTACGCCGCCCGGCGCGAGCACGCCGTCGCGGCATACTTGGGCAGCACCGTCTCTCTTCGCGATGCAGAATCGATACGGCCCCGGCGCCATAGCCGGCACGCTCCACGTCTCCGAGGCAAGCGCGGTGGGATCGTGCGCACGCGTCCAGTCGATGATGTCCGGCATCGAGATGAGCGCGCCCTGCGACGTGAGCCAGGTACGCGACGCGCCGCCGAGATGAAGGCGCAGCGTGCCGCCGCTCGCCGCGACTTCCAGAGTGACGGGACGGTCGGTCGGCGGCATTGCGAATGCCTGCAGCGCCCGTCCCGGCGCGGCAACGAGCAGCGAGAGTTGCGATGCCGCGGCGGGAAACGACAACTCGAATCCGCCGTCGAGTCCCGTCACGGCCCGCTGCTGCAACGCGGGTCCGCCGCCGAAGCCGTAACCGGTCACGCGAGCACCGATCAACGGCTGCCCTTGCGACGTCACCATCCCCTTGAACGTGAGCGTTTCCTGCAGCGCGAGCTCGATGTTCTCGACATGTGCACCCTCGGCGGCGGTGATGGTGACGAAGCGGCTGTACTCGCGGGTGCGCGGATCGGCTGCATTCAGCGTTGCCGGCCCGGCGCGAACGCCGCGGAAGCGGAACGTGCCGTCGGCCTCCGAACGCCGGGTGATGACGCCGTCGTCGTTCGACAGAAGAACGTTCGCGCCGGCGACGCGTTTGCCGTCCGTCCCCCTTACCCATCCGCGAATTTCGGTGCTCGGCAAATCAATCTGCAGCGAGTCGTGCCTCTCGTCGACGTTCGTGGTGACAGCGGTGTGGATTCCGCTGGCTGCGTCATCGACATCGACGCGCCATTTGCCGGCGCGTGGCAGCGTGACGGTAAATGTGCCGTCGTTGTCGGCATCGACACGAATGCGCTCGCTCCCGCTTTGGCCGCCGAAGAGGAGATGCGCGGGAATCGGCTCGCTTGCTGCGGTAACTTTGCCGTGCAGGCGCAGCACGGGGATATCGATCGTCTGCTCCGCGTCCTGCTCGCCGCGGATGTCGAGCTCACGCCAGACGTAGCGGTTGTCGCGTGAATCCGTCACGATGACCGTGTAGTGACCGACCGCCTGTCCGTTGACGTTGACGCGGCCTGCCGCATCGGTCACCGCTGACGCGACCGAGGTCGAACGGAACGTGTACTCGCTCCGGCGATCGACGGTAACGTGCCACGATCTGCCCGCGGGATCGCGCGGCGGGTCGAAGGTAAAGCGGATCGGCAGCGGCGGGTCGAGCTTGATGACGTTGCGCAATTTCGACTCGGCATTGGCAAAGACGTCGATGCGGTCGACGATCGCCGGTGCAAAGCCGGGGGCCGTCACCTCCAACGAATACGTTCCCGGCGCGAGCGGCGCGAGCTGCACCAAACCGCGCGCGTTGAACGCCGCCTCCGCCACCGGAGCGGTCAGTTTGTCGCCGAGGTCGGGCGACATCGCCATGGTCATGCGCATCAGCCGCGCGCGCGCCGGTTTTGCCAGCGACTTCGCCGTCCGGCTGTCGAGCCACGCCGCCACCGACGCACCGTGTCGCAGCGTTACCACACCGAGGTCTCCCGGAATCTTCGCGTTGAAAAGGTAATGTGGCGTGAATGTCTTTGCGCGGATGACGAGATCCAACGTCATCGCCGGTACGGCGCACGACCACGCGCCGCCAGCGTCAACCGGACAGGTGAAGCCAGCGCCGGTGATGCCCGGCAGATCGGCCGAGACGGTGACGGCCTTAGGCATCGTGTCTTGCTCCGCGAGGGCAAAGCGGCCACGCAGGGGAGCGGTCTTCCAGACGCGCAGGGGCTGCTGCGGATCGAACGGTTGCTGCGGCATCCAGAATCCGTCCGCGTCGAGCGTGGCCTGCCAATTGGCAACGTCGGACCCGACTTCGGCCACACCTCCGCTGAGGGCAACTTTTTTCACCGCATTGCCGCTGCGAAGAAGGAGCGTACCTGTGACGCGGCAGTCGGACGCGTTGGCACAGGTCGTCAGCGGACGAGGCGCCGCCACGGCGCTCACAGCCGCGAACGCGATCACCAGGACATAGCGCACGGAGCAATCAGCCCTGAACGACGATGTACATGCAACCGTCGCCCGAGGTGCTGCAGCCGCAGGCGCCAAGATCGTTGCCGTACTTGACGCAATCGACCTTGCAGCCCGTCATGCCCCATCCGCCATCCTCCGGAGGGGCGCAGTACGCCCAGGAGATCCCCGTCGAAGGGTCAGCATAGGTGTAGCAGTCCTGGCAACCGCCGCTGCCGCCGCCACCGCGAACGCTGAATCCGGGAGCTGCAGTCAGGAGCAGCAAGGCACAGATGACGAAAAGAACGAGTCGCATGTCCGATCGCATATTGCCTCCTCGCTGAATTTATAAGGAATCACCACCATTCCGTCAAGACGCACGCGGCGCGGAGAAAAGGGAGGCATTGTGTGTATGTGCGCATATGCATTGCGCACGGTTACATCTTGGCGCTGGACCGGAACCTCCCGACGCACTCATGCGTACCTTGTTACGAAGCCGAAAACCTTAAGGCTCTTCGGCTTTTGTAATTGTCAATGGTACGGACGTACTGGTCGCTCGTGTGCGCACACCTCGGAAACATCAACCGGAAGCTCGGCGTGCGCCGAGACTTCCAGCCGGTGGCTGCCTCGCGCTTGTCGACGAGTCGTGACGTTACCTCCGGCCTGACCGCTCCTATCAGGAGGCTATGTCATGAGTAATGCTCTACCTGAAATCACGAAGTTAACTCCCGAAGCAGTCATTTCGCAGTTGCGCACCATGCGGTCGCAGATCGAGGAAGTCGAGCCGTTGACGCAGGAGCAGCGCAAGCTGATCAAAAATCGTCTCCGCACGCATCCGAAGCCCGTCGTGGAGGCATCGATCAATGTCATCGGCGTGCTCGACAACGTATCGCAGGCGATCGGCCAGCCGCTCGACGACGTCCGGCAGTTGCAGGAAGAGTCGCTCCGCTGGCAGGCAGTGGCCGACGAGGCTCGCGCATTCCTGAAAGGCATCGAGGGAGGTAACCTCGCTCGCGAGCAACGCATCACTCTCATCGCCTCGCAGGCGTACTCGATCGGGACACAGCTCGCCAAGGATCCGGAAAAGGCCGTCCTCGTGCCGCATGTCGAGGAAGTCAAACGGCTGAAAGGCGTCTCGCGCCGCAAGAAGAAGGCGAAGACCGCTCAAAAGCCGGCGACGACGAAGACGACAACGACGACGCCGGCTGAGGCTCCGGCGCACGACACGTCCACGACGCCGAAACCGTAGTCGGAGAGAGATCGCAAGCCCGGGCGCGCTCGAGGCGCGCCCGGGCTCAGTGCGGCGCTACTCGCGCCTCGGCGTCTAAGTCCGTTTGATCGTCGCAACCCACGCCGGTGCGCCGTCATCGTGATATCGCGTCTGAAGCCGGTCGCGTTCGATGGCCGCGACGTTCCATCCATTGCGGGGGTGGAACGCCGCTCTCAGCTCTTCCTCGGTGACGGGGTGCGGGCCGGTATCGGGACCCTCGTCGCTGAAGCACAGCACGTACAGAGCTCCGCCGTGCCCGATCACCGAGGCGAGACTGGCCACGTATCGCGGCCGCTCTTCGCGATCGAAGGTGTGGAACAGGCCGCAGTCCAGCACCGTGTCAAACCGGCGATCCAAACGATCCAGGTGGAGCGCATCGGCGAAAACGAGCTCGATCTCGATCCCACGATCGGCGGCCTTCTCTCGGGCGATCGCCAGCGCGGTCTCGGCTACATCAACGCCTACGACCGACAATCCGAGCGAGGCGATGTGAAGAGCGTTCTCCCCCGTCCCGCAGCCCGCATCGAGCACCGCTCCGGCGAACGCACCCAACGATGCCAGACGCACGACTGCCGGCTGCGGCCTGCCGACGTCCCAGGGCGCAGGGCCGTCGTGGTACGACGCATCCCACGGCAGGCCCGTCATCCGTTCGTGACTGGTCGGCTGGCGTTCGCTACTCGTAGCCCATCTCCTGCATCTTCTTGCGCAGGCTGAGCGGGCGCATGTCGGTCCACACTTCCTTGATGTAGGCGAGGCACTCCTCTCTCGTCCCGGACTTGCCCACGTCGTTCCACCCGAGCGGGTTCTCCCTATCGGCCGGCCAGATCGAGTACTGCTCTTCGTGATTCATGATGACCTTGTAGATCACATCGCTGTCGGGCATCGCTTCTCCTCACCGCGGCGGCCGCTCCAGATGATGCGCGGCGAGCCACTCCCTTCGCGCTTTTTGACACGAGTTGCAAATGTACGCCTCCGCGAACTGCTCCAGGACCATCGCGTCGCCCATGCCGATCGACTCGCCGCTGTTGGGAAATCCGGTCAGGAACGCGTGCTCCCATTCGTCGTACAGCGCGCCGTCGGGATGGCCCAGCGGCATGCCGCTGTAGACGATGGGGAGCGTCTCGATGTGCATCCACTCGTGGTGGACGGCGCAGCTCTTTTCGGGCGGCTGCCCATCGACCCGAGGCCAGCGCAGCACGATCGACATGATCAGTTGCGTACGAAGCGTCAGCGGCGTCTCGTAGCGCGCGGCGACGCGCGTCTCCTCCATCGTCCAGGTCTCCGGCTCGACGACGAACGTGATCGTTCGCCTGCCCGCGCTCGACGGAGTGAACTTCCAATCCCGCGCGGCCGCCTCGGCCAACAACAGGAGACGCTCGTATTCGCACGCTTGATGACGAACTTCCGTGACCGAGCCATCCTCGCCGACGAGAACCTCGACGCTGACCTTGCCGCTCACGTAGAAATACGCGCCGGCGAGCTCCGGCGCGGCGTAGGCGCGGACGCCGTCCGCAGCCATCTGCGCTCGCTCCGACTGAGTCGAGGTGCCGGCAGCGAGGGAGAGCGCGAACAGCAGGAAGTACACGGAGGGATTGTAGAGGACAGGCACGACTGCCTGTCCTCCTCACAGCCTCAGTTGACGCAGGTGCAGGACGGTGGGTTGCCGACCTTGCAGCAGGCGTAGCCGGCGCCGCACGTCACGCTGCAACTACCTCCGGTTCCGGAGACGGAGCAACTCGTCGAGCCGACGCCGCCGGAGTTGCAGGAGCCGCTGCCGCCGCCGGCCGAGCCCCACGGGTCTTCGAAGGGCAGGAAGCCGCAATCCTGACACTCATTCGTGCGCAACCGGCCGCCTGGATTGCCGGTCGTGATCGTGAGCCGCTCCACACTGGCGCCGACCTGATGGTTCATTCCCGCAACGTTGTAAACGGTCGTCGAGAAACCTTCCGGTGCCGGGACGGCTGGCGCTTTGTAGCCCGCGACGTTGTACGTCATTGCGATCTGCTCGGACGGAGCGATGACGATCAGCGACGTTCCGCTGTACTCCACATCCGCGCCGCGGTAGAGCGCACTTTGCTCGAGGCCGGGGTTCGACCAGACCTGGAACAGGTGCTCCGCGGCGCCGTCGCCGTTGCCGTTGCGCACGAGAAGGATCGTGGCGTGCACGCTCGAACGCACCATGACCGTACCGCCGTGGATGCGGACGGGGGCTGCGGCGTTCGGAGAGGCGGCTTGGAGAGAAGCTGCAACGAAGAGAACAGAAAACGTCAGCAAGCGCATGGCGTCACTCCTCCTGCAAGAGGAGTGACAGTTCCGCGTAAATCCTTACCCCCTGTTTGCAGGATTAAGTCAATTAAGCGAGTCTATTCTGGACGGAGGGCAGGACGATTGAACGCGGGTGTAGAGTGGTGCCGTGCGGTCGCTCGAGTTTTGGAAGAGGATTGTGAGCGACCATAGCGACTACCTGGAACGGATTCTCGCGGCGTTGGCCGGTTTCGATTACTGCGTCGTCGGCGATGTGGCCGTCAACGCGTACAGCGCGCCGGTCGTAACGGAAGAATTCGAAGTGGTGATCGCCACGCACGATCTGCAGCGCGCGCAAAGAGCTCTCGCGGACGTTCCCGCGCTGGTTTCCAAGCTTCGGTTGCTGATCCAGACCGAAGCGCGTTACGAGCCGTTCGTCGGCCGCGCACGAATTCGCGAGGTGATGGACTTGCAGTTGCCCGTTGCCGCGCCCGAAGACGTCCTTCAAGGCAAAGTCTGGATGGTGCAGGATGAGACTCGCCGGCTCAGCAAGCGCCAGAAGGACCTGATGAATATCTCGCGGCTGATCGAGGAGTTTCCTGAGCTGCAGAGCCGCGTGCCGACGGACATCCTCGCCCTCATCAACTCGTAGAGGACAGGCAAGACTGCCTGTCCTCCACAAATCAGAACAGTCGGTACAACAAAGCCGTCGCCGCCGGAGTCTCGCTGCCGGGCTCCTTCTTCTCCCACTCGTCCTGCGACATTAGCTTGATGGCGTCGAGCTTCTTCGCATTCAGCGCCTTGTTCGCGGCGGCCAGGTCCTTCGCCACGATGGCGTCGAACGCGGCCTGCTTCGTCTCCAGCTCCTGCGACAGCACCTTCATCTCGTTGAGCTGCGAGTCCGTCGGGCGGCCGTCGTAGAAATTCACGCCGCCGTAGAGCATGCCGAGGCGCTCGCGGAGCTCTTCTTCGCCGGAGAGCCAGCCGCCTTCGCGCGTGGCCACGAGCGTCTTCACCATCGCGTCGGCCTTGTTCGCGAGCGCGGAGAGCTGGGTCTTGTCGTTGCCGGAGAGCTTGGCCGCGCGCTCGTTGGCCTGATCGCGCAGATTGATCGTCCGCTCGGTCAGGAACGTGAAGCGCTCCACCATGTCGTACAGCGCGTGCACGGTCTTCTGCTGCAGCGCGCGGTCCTCGGCGGTGTACGTCGCGCGCGGATCGGGCACCAGCTCGATCGTCTGCGTGTACGTCTCGCTCCCCTTCGTGTACTTCACCGTGTACTTGCCGGCCGGCATGCGCGGGCCGAAGAACGCGCCGCCGGAGAAGATCACCGAGTTGCCGCCCGGCATGCGCGGCGGGCGCATGCGCATCTGCCACTGCACGCGGTTGATGCCCTTGCGCTTCCCGGCCGGGAGCGACGAGATCAGCTTCCCGCCTTCGTCGAACACTTCGATCTTCGACTCGCCGACGATGTGCCGCTTCTTGAGGTAATACGTAATCGTCGCGACCTCCGGGACGCCCCCCTCGGCGAACTCGCCGTCGCCTTCCATGCGGGCCTCGCCGGCCATGATCGTCAGCGGCGACGGCCGCGACGGCAGCATGGCCACGTCCTTGTTCAACGCGTCGGCGGTCAGCGCGCGCAGCGGCGCGAGGTCGTCGATGATGTAGATGCCGCGCCCGTGCGTGGCGAGAATGGCGTCGCCGTCGCGGCGATGGATGGCGATGTCGTCGACCGGCACGGGCGAGAGGTTCTCCTTGAACTGGGCCCACCCCGCGCCACCGTCGAGCGACACGTACAACCCCGCCTCGGTTCCGACGAAGAGCAGCTTCGGGTTGACGAGGTCCTCGCGCACGACCTGCGCGAAGCCCTTGATCTCGGCCGTCGCCAGCGGCTGCCAGGTCTTGCCGCCGTCGGTCGTCTTGTAGACGTACGTCTTCATGTCGCCGGTGCGGTGGCCGTCGAACGTCGCGTACGCGGTGTTCTCGTCCCAATGCCCGGCCTCGACGCCGGAGACCCACGTCCCCTTCGGCACGCCCGCCGCGTTCGGCGCGACGTTCGTCCACGTCTTGCCGCCGTCGCGCGTGACCTGGAGGTTGCCGTCGTCCGTGCCGACCCAGATCACGTTCGGGTTCTTCGGCGACTCGTTGATGGTGATGATGGTCGTGTAGTTCTCGGCGCTGGAGTTGTCGACGGTGAGGCCGCCCGACTCGAGTTGCTTCTGGCGGCTCTGGTCGTTCGTCGTCAGATCTGGCGAGATCCGCTCCCACGAGTCGCCGCGGTCCTTCGAGCGAAACAGATACTGCGCGCCGATGTAGATCACGCCCTTCTGCGTCGGGCTGGCGTAGATCGGCGTGTTCCAGTTGAAGCGGAGCTTCGACTCCCCCGCCGCCGCGAACGGATTGATCTCGCGCGTCTCGCCGGTGGCGCGGCGGACGCGGACGATGCGCCCGCCCTGCGACTCGAGGTAGACGATGTCGGAGTCGTTCGGATCGGAGACGACGGAGAAGCCGTCGCCGCCGCCGAGGTTGCGCCAATGGCGGTTCGAGACACCGTCGGGCGTCATCGACGGTGCTGTCCACGAGCCGTTGTCCTGCAGGCCGCCGTAGACGTTGTAGGGGCGCTCCATGTCGTACGTCACGTGGTAGAACTGCGAGACCGGCAGGACGTTGAGGAAGTTCCAGTGCAGGCCGCGGTCGCGCGACTGGAAAAGGCCGCCGTCGGTGCCGAGGAACATCTCGTTCGGGTCCTTCGGATTGATCCAGAGCGCGTGGTGATCGGAGTGGACGGAGTTGCCGCCCATGATCGACCCGGTGAAGGACGTGCCGCCGTCGGTCGAATACGTCAGCATGAAGCCGGGCTTCCAGACGCGGTTGTAGTCGGTCGGATCGACGACGACGCGCGCGAAGTAGAACGGGCGCTGCACGACGTTGAAGGAGTCGTTGACGAAGCGCCAGTGCTCGCCGAGGTCGTCGGAGCGATAGAGGCCGCTCTTCTTTGCCTCGATGAGCGCGTAGAGCACGCTCGGGCGCGAGGCCGAGACGGCCACGGCGATGCGGCCGAGGTTCCCGGCCGGGACGCCGTTCGTCATCTTCTGCCAATGCTCGCCGCCGTCGGTCGACTTGTAGAAGCCGCTGCCCGGACCGCCGGAGCTGAAGAAGTCGGGCTGGCGGCGGAACTGCCACATGCCGGCGTAGACGACGTTCGGCATCTGCGGGTCGAGGGCGACGTCGGAGCAGCCGGTGTTGGTGTCGACGTAGAGGACTTTCTTCCACGTCTTGCCGCCGTCCGTTGTTTTGAAGACGCCGCGCTGCTCGTTGGCGTTCCAGGCGTGCCCGGTCGCGCAGACGTAGACGGTGTCGCTCGACTTCGGGTTCACGGCGATGCGGGCGACGTGCTCCGTGTCGTCGAGGCCGACGGACTTCCACGTGCTGCCGCCGTCGGTCGTCTTGTAGACGCCGTTGCCGACGGAGACGGAGTTGCGCATCCACGACTCGCCGGTGCCGACCCAGACGGTCTCTTTGTTCGCCGGGTCGATGGCGATGGCGCCGATGGACTGGTTGTAGTCGTCGAAGACGGGCTTGAAGGTCGTGCCGCCGTCGGTCGACTTCCAGACGCCGCCGCTCGCCGCGCCGACGTACACGGTCAGCGGCGCCTCGGTCGTGGCATCGATCGCAGCGATGCGGCCGCCCATGACCGCGGGCCCGATGGAGCGCGCGCGGAGGCCGCCGAAGGTGGAGGAGTCGATTTTGATGGCGTCGTCGGCGAGCGCAGGGACAGTGAGCGCTGCGACGAGCGCGAGAACGTTCAGCTTTTTCACGCGATGCTCCCTACTGCTTCTTCGGCTCTTCGGCAGGCTTCTTCACTTCCGGCATCTTGAAGAGCGACGCGTCGACGGCGGTGGGGTTCAGCTCGATCTTCTCGATGGTGATGCTCTGCGCCCCTTCGTGGCCCTTGGCGTGGGTCTCGATCGACATCGGGAAGAGGAGGCCGCCGGTCTCTTTGTAGTCGCCGAGGATCGTCTCCGTCTCCATCTCCTGCCCCTGGACCTTGCGCTTGGAGTCGGACTTGATCTCGAGGTAGCTGTCGGCGTCGAGGTAGATGTTCGACTCCTCGCCGTCCTTGGTGGTGACGTGGATCTTGTACGCGGGCGTGCCCTGCACGTCTTCCTTGCCGACCAGCTCGACCTTGTTGCCCTTGGCCTTGTAGTCGATGGTCGGGCCGTCGAAGTCCGCCTCTTCCTTCACTTCCTTGAGCATGTCGGCGGAGAGCTGCTCGGGGTCTTTCTTGCCCATGAAGGGCATGACCATCCAGCCGGTCGTGCCGTCGTAGGCCTGGACGCCGGTCATCCCCTGGATGGTGAACTCGACGCGCATGTTGTTCGGGCGCTTCTTGGTGATGACGAGCGGCGCCTCCATCGGCCCCATCTTCATCTTGCCGGTGACTTTCATGGTCTGCACGGCCTTGAGCTTGTCCATGCCGCCGCGGGCCTTGATGTTTTTCTCGAGCAGTTCATCGGCGGTCTGCGCCGAGACGGATACCGCGAGCAGGGCCGCGGCACACAGAGAGAGTGCGAGTCGCTTGTTCATGGGAAAATCTCCTCCTTCGAAGTTGGACGCATTGCGGATTCTGTCATACGTCCGGCAACGAGATAGAGTTTCGTCATCGCTCATTGGAGGGAATATGAACGGTAAGTCCATTCTCCTCTCGCTCGTGATTCTGGCAGGCTGCTCGACGCCGTCGACGGTGGCGACGCTCGACGTCCCGCTCCAGTACAAGTCGATGGCCAGTCCCGGGGAGTTTTCGACGTTCCCGCCGTGCGCGAAGCTGTCGGGCGCGCGCATCGAGGACGCGCGGGAGGATCGAACGCTGGGCAAGCGCTTCGTGGAAGGAAAGAGCTCGCCGCCGGCGCCGGTGACGACGACGTCGGACGTGGCGGCGTGGGCGAAACAAGGCCTCGACAGCGTGCTCAAGAAATCGTCGGTCGGTACCGACGCCGCCGCGGCGCCGTCGCTCGTCGTGACGATCGAGCAGATCAACACGAACGAGAACGTGCTGCACCGCGCCGGCTACGACGGCCGGATCGCGGTCTCCGGCGAGCTCAAGTCGCCGGGCGGCACGTCGTGCTGGAAAGGCCGCGCCGAGGGCTTCGCCGAGAATTACGGCTATGCCGGGAGCGTGGTGAATTACCAGGAGACGCTGAATCATGCGCTCGACCGGGCGATCCTGCATCTGATATCGACGCCGGAGTTTCGGAAAGCGGTCTGCGCCTGCAACGGGTAACTACTTCAACTCCGGCAGCGTCGCCCGCTCCTCGAACACGCGCGCGAAGAGGTCGCCGACCTTCGCCAGGCGGTCGGGCATCGTCCGGAGGTTGAACTTCAGCGGGTCGAGCTTCTTGGTGATCTCTTCCCACTTCAGCGGCGCGGAGACGGGCGCGCCGTCGATGGCGCGGAGCGAGTAGGGCGCGACCATGGTCTTGCCGTAGCCGTTCTGCATGCAGTCGAGGTAGAGACGTCCTCGCCGCTTGGCGATGGCGCGCTCCACGGTCATGTAGGGCACTTCGTTGGAGACGGCGCCGGCGATGGCGCAGGCGAAGTCGGCGGCCTGCTCGTGCGTGGTGCCGGCGGCGAGCGGGACGAAGACGTGGATGCCGCGCTTGCCTGAGGTCTTCGGCACCGAGGGCAGCTTGAGATTCTCGAGCAGGCCGCGCATCACGATGGCGGCGTCGATGGCTTGCTCGATCCCCTTCCCCTTCGCCGGATCGAGATCGAAGACGAGCCAGTCGGCCTCGTCGAGGTTCGCCCCGCGCGACGACCACATATGGATCGTCAGCACCGACATCTGCGCCAGCCACTGCAGCGTCTCCGGCTTGTCGACAACGAGGTGGCGCACGGTCGAGCGCTTCGACGCCCGCGTCGGCGTGTCGATCGTCGTCACCCACGGCGGCGCTTCCTTGCCGACGTTCTGGTGGAACCACGACGGGGCGTGAATGCCCTGGTTCCAATGCTCGAGCGCCAGCGGGCGGTCGCGCAGCGTCGCGATCATGGCCTCGGCCACCGCGGCGTAGTAGTCGGCGACGTCCTTCTTTGTGATCTTGTCTTTCGGATAGAGCACGCGCTCCGGGTGCGTGAGCGTGACGACGCCCTGCGGCCGCTCCCGCACGACTTCCTTCGGACTCTTGTCGTCGCGCATGCCGAGGAACGAAGGATGACGCAAGCGGTTGTCGCCCGTCCACTCCGTGAAGGCGACCTGCACGACGTAGCGCGGAAGGACCCACGTGGCCACGCGCTCGCGCGGCGCATCTTTGACCATCGGCTTCGGCACGACGTCCTTCCCGAGCGTCTCCTTCCACCAGACGCGCTGGTTGTACGAGAAGCCGGTGCCGACTTTGCCGGCGTAGTGCAGCTCGCCGTCGTCGCCCATGACCGCGAGGTGGAGCGATCCGATCTCCTTCGACGAGTGCGTCGACGGGTTCCAGCCGACGACGACGAGCTCCTGCTCGTTGACGGCCTTGATCTTCAGCCACTCTTTCGAGCGCCGCGTCTCGTAGACGGACGACCGGCGCTTGGCGATGACGCCCTCGAGGCCGTGCTCCGCGGCGTAGAGCAGGGCCTTGTCGCCGCTCATGTCGAGTTGCTCGGAGACGCGCACGAGGGCGGGCGGGCGGCGGAGGGTTTTCTCGAGGAGCTCGCGGCGGTCGCTGTACGGGAGGTGGCGGAGGTCGTGGCCGTCGAGCCAGAGGATGTCAAAGAGGACGATGATTTCGCGGTTGCCCTGCTGGAGGAGTTGGAAGCGCGAGCGCCCCTCTTCGTCGAGGGCGACGATCTCGCCGTCGAAGACGACCTCGGGCACCTTCAGCTTGCGCAGCGCGTCGGCGACTTTGGGGAAGCGCGGCGCGAGGTCGATCTCGTTGCGGCTCCACATCGCCAGCGCGCCGCCGGAGAGGGCCACGACGGCGCGGAAGCCGTCGTATTTGAGCTCGTAGACCCACTCGCTCGCGTCGCGCGGCGGCGTGGTGGTGAGCGTCGCCAGCATGGGCGGGAAGACTTTGCGCAGCAGCGTCTCCGGCCTCACGACGCGACCACCCGCACTTCGTCGAAGCCTTCCTCGAGAGTTGGTGCCACCAGCTTTTTCCTGGTCGCGAAGATGGCCACGTCGGGAACGCGCGTTTTCCCCTCGCGCTGGCGGTTTCGCATGATGGCCGTCCTCACGTCGGTCTCGAAGTAGACGGCGACGATGCGCGCGCCGTGCCGACGCCCGAGCGCGATGAGCGGCGCCCGCACTTCGCGGGAGGGGTTGGTGTTGTCGACGACGACGGACTGGCCCTTGGTCAGGGCTGCTTCGATGTCGCGCTCCTGCCGGTCGTCGCGCCGCCGCGCGTTGGGCATGAGGTCTTTGCTGACATGCGCGTGCGTCGAGGCAAAGTGGGAGCGAAAGTACGTCGACTTGCCCGATCCGGGGAGGCCGATGAGGATGATGAGCTCGAGCATGGTGGGTTCTTAGGTTGTTAGGTTCTTAGGTTGTTAGGTTCGATGTATACGACAAACCTAAGAACCTAAGAACCTAAGAACCTAAGAACGCCTTACCATCCCCCACGTGGCCCGCTACATCAAGAACGTCCGCAAGCAGTCGATATCGATGGGGCCGACGGAGGAGCGCGGCGCGGCGCTGTGGGTCGGCTACGATCTCGACGGCGTCGACGACGATCTCACGCACCTAGGCCTCATCCAAGTCGACGACGAGGAGGCGGCGCGCCGCGGCGTGACGACGTTCCTCAAGACCGATCTGGAGACGCTGAAGAGCCAGTCATAACGCCGCCGTCCATCATTTGTTTACTTGCCTCTTTGCGTCCGGCGGCGGAACATCAGGCATCGTGTTTCCGTCCCGCTCCCGGTTGAAGCAGCTCGTTCTTCTCGCCTTTCTGATCGCGGCAGTCTGGGCATTCCTCGGCTTTTTCTTCGCCTCGCAGGAGCACGCCATCGCGGCGGCGCGCGGCTATGCGGAAGACGGCGATGAGCGGCTGCTCCACACCGTCCCGGTGTGCGCCGCGTGGGCGCTCCTGACGCCGTTCGTCATCGCCATCGCCGACGCGCTGCCGCTCCGCGGCGAGCGCCGCCGGCGCAATGCGGCGCTGCTCGTCCTCGCCGGCCTGGCCGTCGCTGCGTTGCGCGCGGTCATCGACGCGGCCACGCCCGCACTCTTCTCGCAGCCGCTCTCGGCGGAGCAGTTCCGGGCCACCGCCGTCGCCGTCGTCCACCTCCACTTCCTCTTCTTTTGCGTCATCGCCGGCGTGACGAACTTCGTCCGCGCACGCGCCGAGGCGGACGAACGGGCCCGGCGCGAGGCGTTGACCGACGCGGCGCTCGCCGAGGCCCAGCTGCGGCGGCTGCGCGGCGACCTCCAGCCGCACTTCCTCTTCAACACCCTCCACGCCGTCACCGCGCTCGTGCACACCGACCGGCGCGCGGCGCGGGAGACGATCCTGAGACTCATCGAGCTGTTGCGCGCGTCGATCGACGCGGCTACGCGAACCGAGGTGCCGCTGGCCGAGGAGCTCGACTTCGTGAAGCGCTACCTCGAATTGCAGAAAGTGCGCTTCGGCGCGCGCCTGCAGGCCGACGTCAGCGTCGCCGATCCCGCCCTCTTGCGCGCGCGCGTCCCGCCGCTGGTGCTGCAGCCGCTCGTCGAGAACTCCGTCGTCCACGGCATCCGCCGGCGCGCCGACGGCGGGCACATCGCCGTTCGGGCCTTTCGCGAGAACGGCTCGCTGCTCATCGAAGTGCGCGACTCCGGCCCCGGCTGCGCGCCCGACGCGCCGTTCAGCGCCGCGAGCATCGGCGTGCCGGCCACGCGCGCGCGGCTCGACTACCTCTATCGCGATCCCGACGCCCTCTCGTTCCGCCGCGACGGCGACGAGTTCGTGGCCGGCGTGCGCGTTCCGCTGAGGCTCGCATGACGAGAACGCATTTCGCACGGCTCTTCGGTATCTCGATGGGCATCATCGGCATCTGGCTCGCCGCGGGCCTCTTCACGGCCAGCGAGTTCTACCGGCGCTCGCTCGCGCTCAGCGGCTCCACCGAACGCGTGCACTACATCCTCCTCTTCCAGATGGCTTCGAGCCTGATGTGGGCCGCGCTCACGCCGCTCGTCATCGCCATCGCCGAGCGGCTGCCGCTGCGCAAGCCGCACCTCGCGCGCAACGCTGCGATCGTCGCGGCGCTGCTGCCGATTCTCGCCGTCTTCCGCGCCGTGGCCGGCGGCGTGGTGCTGAACCTGAGCGAGGGCGACCGGCCGTCGCTGCACATGGCCGACCTCTCCATCTCCATCCGCACGCACCGGAACATCGCCATCCTGGCGCTGATCTTCATCGTCACGAATCTGCTGCTCGCGCAACGCGAGGCGGCGCAGCGGCGGCAGCGCGAGGTCGACGGGCAGACGCTCCTGGCACGGGCGAAGCTCGACGCGCTGCGCGCGCAGTTGCAGCCCGCCTTCGTCTTCGGGGCGCTGCAGTCGATCGCCGACACGATCGAGACCGACGCCGCGGCGGCGGACCGGATGATCGTCACGCTCGCCGACCTCCTGCGCCGCAGCCTCGGCGTTGGCGGCAACGACGACGCGATCGAGGTCGAGGAAGTGGAGGGAGCGCAGTGATCCGTGCATTGATCGTCGACGACGAGCCGCTGGCGCGCAGCAGAGTGCGGATGCTTCTCGGAGCGCATCCCGACGTCGAGGTCGTCGCCGAGTGCGGCAGCGGCCGCGAGGCGGCGCAGGTGATGGCCAGCGAGACCGCCAGCGTGCTGTTTCTCGACATCGAGCTCTCCGACGCCGACGGCTTCGCCATCGCCTCGGCCACGGACACCGGCGCGAAGCCGACGGTCGTCTTCGTCACGGCGCACGAGGAGTACGCGCTGCGCGCCTTCGACGTCAACGCCGCCGACTACCTCGTCAAGCCGTTCTCGCAGGAGCGCTTCGACCGGGCCATGGACCGCGTGCGCCGCATCCTCGTCGCCCCGCGCCCGGCCGCGCGGCGGCGGTGGCGGGAGCGCTTCGCCATCCGCGGGCGCGACCAGGTGCTGTTCGTGAAGGCCGCGGCGATCGACTGGATCGCCGCCGAGGGGAACTACGCGCGGCTGTACACGGAGGAGAAGTCGCACCTCATCCGCGAGTCGCTGCAGAACCTCGAGGCGGAGCTCGATCCGGACCACTTCGTGCGCGTGCACCGCAGCGCGATCGTGAACATCGAGCGCGTGCGCAAGCTGATGGTGGGCGCCGAGGGGGCGTATTCGATCGTGCTGCGCAACGACGCGGCGGTGCCGCTCGGGCCGAGCTATCGGGAGCGGTTCGAGCAACTGCTCGGTCAGAAGCTCTGACGCGGCAACCCGAAGACCATCCCCGTCTCCACCTCGGTTTTCCCCGGAGCGAAGCGCCACGTCCGCAGTGCCGCCAGGATCGGCGCCGACTGCTCCGGAAACGCGCTGAGGAGATGGACGTGCTTCACCTTTCCCTCGGCGTCGACGATGACGCGCAGCGGAATCGTGTTGTAGCGCTGCGGGAATCCCGGATCGCTCTTCGCCACGACGTGGTCGCGGGCGTAGTCGCGGACGCACGGCGGTCCGGCGTCGCGCAGCGTGAGGCCGCGCATCGCCTTCTCCGCGGCGTCGAGCGCCGCGACGTCGCCGCCGGTGAAGGTGAACGTCAGCGCGTGGCACCGGACATCGGTCGAGAGAATGCGCCAGCGCAGCGCCGTGTGCCGCGACTTGTAAGCGACGCGGCGGAACGAGTGCCCGCTGATGTCGACCGCGCCGGCGCCGTTCTCGACGTCGTACATCGACGCGGCCGTGTTGCGGACGGAATCGAAGAAGAGGTCCTGCGCGGTGATGAGGACGTGGGCCCGCACGCGCGCGCCGTCCACGAGCGCGAACTCGCCGAGGGTGTAGGCGCCGCTGTCGGACGGCGGAGGTCCCGCCGGCTGGGCCGTCCAGCCGGCGGGGATCGGGTATGTCAGCCCGAAGTAACGGTTGCGATAGCGTCCCCCCGCAACCGCCCCATCTTCGGGCACCGGCGTCGACGCGTCGCTCGCGCTGGGCACCGCCCCTTTGACGAGGATCGTGTTCTTCGGCACCACGGTCATCGTCGAGAGCCACAGCACAAAGAGAAGCGTCATCGGCGGTCTCCGTGTTCGAAGGTCACAGGTGACGGGTGACGGGTAACAGGTTGCGCCTCCGCGAGAACACCACCTGTGACCCGTTCCCTGTCACCCGTGACCTGTTCATTTACAACGATCGCAAGAAGTTGAGGATGTCCTGCTTGTCGCTCACCGAGAGCGCGTTGAAGTTCAAGATGACGGAATTAGCCTCCGAGTTCGTCGACTGGTGCGCGGTGATCGCGGCGAGGATGTCGCTCGTCCGGCCGTCGTGCAGGAAGAAGAGCCGCTTCCCGATGCCCCACAGCGGCGCGGTGCGGAACTGATCGCCGCCGGCGTTGCCCTGGACGACGTTGTCGGCGAGCCCGGTGCCCATGTGATGGAGCTCGAGGTCGCTGTAGAGGTTCGCGCGGGCGTTGTTGAGGCCCGCGGTGAAATCCGACTGCGCCGTGATGAAGTTCTGGCGATGGCACGCGCCGCAGCCGATGTCGGTGAATACGATCTGGCCATTCATCTGCGACGGGGTCGAGGTCGTCGGCGTTGGCGGCGCGAGAAGGCGCATGAACATGGCGAAGGCGACGGTGTCGCTCGGCGTGCCGACCGTGCTGGCGCTGAAGTTCGTGTGGTCCTCCGGCATCTTGTTGAGCTTGCAGATGTCGGGCAGGCCGAGGGCTTGCTCCTCCTCCGGCGTCGGCCGCTCCTGCGTGAACAGCTCGTTCGACACGCCCTGCTCCACGTTGTAGGCCTCGCCGGCGAAGATCTCCAGCGACTTGTTCTGGGCCTTCCAGCCGAAGCGCGTGATCGTGCCGTCGTTCGGATTGCGGTTCAGCGTGCCGGAGATGCCGAAGGGATTGCCGCCCACGGCCTTGAGCAATTCGGTGTCGTCGATGTTCTCAATCAAGCCGCTGCCGAAGAGCGGCGTGGGGATGCGGAAGATGACGTTGTTGTGCAAGACGGCGCCGGCGAAGTTCGGCTGGGAGATGTTCGACGTCGTGCACGGGTTCGCGTCGGGCCGGCCGGCGATGATGAAGAGCGGCTCGACGCCGCCGTTCGGCTTGCTGAAATCCGGGTTCCCCGAGGCATCAGCGAAGTAGACGAAGCGCGCCTCGCGTATCGGACCACTGATGGTGATGAACGACGGGACCGTGTTCGACGCGCCGTGCGCATTCCCATCCTCGAATAACGGATTGAGGGGCGGGCTCGTGCCGCCGACGGCCGGCGTGGCGTGGCAGCGCGCGCAACTGCGCGAGTTGTAGCGCGGCCCGAGGCCGCCGCCCTCGCCGGCGAAGAAGTTCTTGATCACGCCGTCGATCGTCCCGAACCGGATCTGCCCGTCGTTGAAGAAGTTGAGGATGTTGGTGGGCTGGTTTGCCGCGACGGATGCCAGCGGGCCTCCCGCGCCCGCCGCCCCGCCGCGCGGCCCCGGATCGGTTTGCGCCACCGCCGCCGCGCTGAGCACCAAGAGTATGGAGACGAGGGAGAGAATGCGCCCTTTCACACATGACCTCCTTTTCGGTCGTACTAACGTCGCTCAACGTAGCGCCCGAAGGGCGAGGCCGCGTGTTATTTGGGACGAACGCGCCGATTTCTGGTGTGAAAGGCGGTCGGACGGGGGCGAATCAGAACGGCCCGACGATGCGGAGGTAGCAGTCGTCGTCGCGCACGAGCTCCACCGCGCCGCTGAGCGCCCACTCCAAGAGGCGCTTCTGCACGCGCGGGTGTTCGAGCTGCTCTTCGCTGCCGAAGATGTGCGTCAGCACGTTGCGCGGCACGGCGGTCTCCCCTCGGCTGCGGATGCGCTCCATGCCGACCTGCAGGGCGTCGAGGCGGAAGTCGATGTCCTGGTCGAGCAGCGCCGCGGTCGGCTTCCCGGCGTCGGGATTCATGCCGAGGAACGTCTCGAAGTCGAGCGGGTGAAACTCTTTGATGCCGCGGGCGCGCAGCTCCTCCGGCGAGAGCTCGTCGGCGAGCATCAGCCCCGCCACCTCCGTCCCCACGCCGTCGATCTCCCAGCCGATCCACCGCTCCTTGCCGAGCAGCGCGATGCGCTGGATGTACTTCGCCATCTGTGGTGCGCGGATTATCGCTCCGATCGGAAGCGGAGGCTGCGCAGAGTGCCGGACCAGACGACGACGGGGCGCTCGGCCCGCTCGTGCGCGATGACGCGGTGGCGCCCCGCGGCGAGCACGATGCCGGAGCGTCCGACGGCGCAGCCGTCGATCGTGGCGCGCACGACGCCGCGCTCGCCCAGGACGACGTAGGGGCCGGGGACGGCGATGTCGAACGACTCGCCGAGACCGTCGCGCAGCGGCTGGAGCTGCGCGCCGGCGACGTGCACCGCGCCCCACGGCACGTAGTAGCGCTCGACGAAGCGCCGCGCCGCGGGAGGGAAGAGCTCGACGCCGGCGACGACGTACGTGCGCGACTGCACGAGCGTGTCGGCGATGGTGTCGCGGATCACGCCGACGCCGAGCTTGAGGTTCGTGACCGCTTCGAGGACGAAGTAGAAGGGGCGCGGGCGGAAGACGGTCTCGCCTTTCAGATCCATCACCGTCTCGCTCGGACTGGTGAGCGCGAGCACTTCTTCGACGAGGACGATGGAGTGTTCGGCGGCGTTCCGCCACGGCTGCGCGACGACGATGATGACCGGCAGCATGGCCGCGGCGATCGCCGGCAGCCAGCGCTCGCGCCGCATCAGGAGCGGCGTGGCCAGCACGGCGGCGAGCGGATACCACGGCAGGTAGGTCTCGAGGTTCGTCATCGGCGCGAACGACGCGTAGAGCGCGAGGTAGACGCCGCAGGCGAGGAAGGTGAAGAGGCGGCGGCGGACGAGGCTCGGATCGCCGTCGGAGCGGGCGATGCGCAGCGCGATCGCGCGGATGGTGAAGTAGAGCGGGATGAACCAGAGGACGTGCCACGCGTGCACGAACGGCACGGAGTTGTGCGCGAAGACGCCGTAGACGAACGGCTGCCACAAGCCCATCGCGGCGAAGACGCCGGCGATGAGGAGGGGGATGACGGCGGTCGTGGCGGCGGCTATAGCCACGCACTTCGCGATGAGGCGTCCCGGCGGCAGCGGCGCGCGTCGCATCGTCAGCGCCAACGTGGCGGCGAGGGCGATGAGCAGCACGGCGACGTAGAGCGTGCTCTTCATCGACACGCCGAACGCGCCGCCGAGGAGGAGGCCGCCGATCGCGGCTTTGCGTACGGGCGAAGAGTTGCCGACGGCCACGGCGATGACGGCGAGCCAGAGGACGAGCCAGAGGTCGTCGGTGCGGTACTCGAGCGATCCGAGGAAGAAGGGGGGGACGAGCGCCGCGAGGGCGGTGGACCACCACGCGGTGGTGTCGTCGAAGAGGCTCCGGGCGATGCGCCAGACGAAGAAGAGCGCGGCGAGAAACAGCGGCAGCATCGACAGGCGCGCGGCGTAGAGGAGGCGCGGATCGTCCCCGGTCGCGGCGAAGAGCGGCGACGACAGGAGATGAAAGAGGGGCATGTGGTTGTCGAAGACGTCGCGGTACTGCGCGAGGCCGTGCGCCCAACCCCAGGCAACGTGCATGTGCTGCGGCTCGTCGGAGTCGAAGCGGTAGCGAAAGATGAGGCCGACGCGCACCGCTACAGCGGTCGCGAGAAGCGACAAGGGAATCGCTAGCGTTCTCTTCATGCGTTAACGGATTTGTAACAGGATAACCGATTTCAGCGGCAGTCTAGCAAGTGCCGGACAGTTCCCGACTTGCTGTTGCCCTACCGACCCGTCTAGTCGTGTGGGCGGGGACTGTCCGGCACTCTGAATACGACGTAATTCCGAAGGAATTGGACGGGTCGGTAGCGGGCGCTCAGCAGGTGAATCGTGTCGCCGAGCTCCCGGTACGGCGTGCCGTTGACCTGCAGCCGCCGCTTGACGATGACCCAGCGGATGTGGCGCTGCTCTGCGAGCGCCGCGATTTGCGCGGGCGAGTACGGATTGACGGTCGGGTCGAGCATGACGACCGGGAACTGAGGGCGGCGACCGGTGGCGAAGTAGAAGAGATCCTCGCCGGGAAGGAAGAGGATGCCGTCGCCGCGGGGGACGTGCGCGTCGGTCCAGGCGACGAGCTCCTCGAAGTCGGGCAGCCACTCGCCGCGCACGCGCAGGCCGCGCAGCGCCGGCAGCGCGGAGGTGTGCATCGACCCTTCGTTCCACTTCGCGTAGGTCAGGCGGCGCTCGTTGGCGATGTAGTCGGCGGCGTGGAGCAATGTGATCGCCGCAACGATCGCGGCGATGACCGGCGGCGCCTTCGCGGCGCGAAAAACGAACGCGAGGAGGATGACGAGCAGCGGCCAAATGCCGTAGGTCGAGCCCCACGTCGCCTGCGAGAGAAACGCGCCATGAATGGTGGCGACAGCGAGGAGGGGGATGGCGCGCAAGAGCGGCGTCTCCTTCCGCCACATCGCGATGGCCACGATCGTCGCCACGACGAGGAGCACCGGCCACGCGCGCAGGAGGTTGATCTCGCGCTCGTTCGGATCGTCGCTCGCGAAGAAGCGGTAGAGCGTCCAAAGCCACGGCAGCGGCAGCAACCATCGGAAGCGAAGTCCGAGAAGGACGATGGCGATGCCGCCCCAGACGATCGGGTCGGCGTAGACGCCGAGCATCATCGACAGCGGCGGCAGCCGCCGCGCCGCGGCGTAGGCGAACGTCCACGTCGCGTAGTCGTGAAGGCCGAAGATCGCGGCGACGAGGATCGTCGCTGTCGCCGCGCCGATGGCAAGTCCGGCCAGCAGTCGCCAGCGTCGCTCGACGATCAACAGAAGCACGAGCGCCGCGACGAACGCGAGGCCGATGTTCTGCTTCACGAAGAGCGGCACGACGCAGAGCGCGGCAACGGCCACGCGTCGCTCGCGCAACGCGAAGATCAACACGAGCACCGCCAGGCACGCGTCGGGGTCGTAAAACGGATGCGGAAGGATGCAGTAGACGCCGAGCAGCGCGAGCGGCAGCGTGAGGAACACCGCCGTCGCGCGCGGGACGAAGCGCCGCACGATCAGGTACGTCAGCGCCGTGGCTACGCCGCAGGCGACGACCGCGTACGCGGCATGGTGCCAGTAGGCGCGGCCGAAGAGCCGAATGATCGCCGCCTGGACGGTGAACGTCAGCGGTGCGTATGGAAAGGGGAAGTCGCGGTACGGAACGTCGCCCGCGGCGATGCGCGTGGCGTTCTCGAGGATGTAGCTGAGGTCCCAGAGGATGGCCAGCCGCGCGTTCTGCCAGACGACGACGCCGGCGCTCGCCAACCCGATGAGCACGGCGACGCCGGAATCGCGACTGTAACCTTCGGGACGCTCAGAAGATGCTACGATGCTTCACCCCGTTCACATTACCAAAAACAACCTATGTTCGAGACCGTCGTCCCTGAGACCGTTGGCAAGCGCAGTAAGAAAGTTTTCTACGAGACGCTGCCGGTGTCACTGGCCGCGCACGTCATCGCCGTCGCCGGCGTTCTTCTGAGCACCGTCTGGCAGGTCGGGTTTCCCGATCACTCGCCGCACCTCAGCATGGCGTACTCGCTGACGTCGCTCCCCGAGCCGCCGCCCCCGCCCCCACCGCCGCAAGTCATGGATCCGGCGCCGAAGCCGCAGCCACAAGCGCAGAACGTCCCCCCTCCCCCGCCCGCCCTCCTGGAGATGGCGCCGCGGGTGATCCCGAACCTCGTGCCGCACGTCGAGATCCCGCCGCCCCTGCCGCCTCCGCCGGCGCCGAAAGTCGCCGTCGCCGACGCCGTGCCGAACGGCGATCCGAACGGCGAGAAGGGCGGGAAGCTCGGCGGCGAGCTTGGGGGCAAAGGGACGACGCCGTTCAGCCTCGTCTTTCCCGACGACGGGCGCGTTTACGTCGATCGCGACGCGAAGCTGCCGCTGACGCCGATCAAGCAGGAGTATCCGCATTACCCCTCCGAGGCGGTGAAGAAGCATTGGGAAGACAGCGTGCTGGTACGCTACGTCATCGGCACGAACGGCCGCGTGAAGGACGTCACGATCCTCGACCACGCGAAGAACCAGATCTTTGACGATGCGGCGGTCAACGCCATCAAGGATTGGTCGTTCCGCCCGATGAAGAAGGACGGGAAGCCCGTCGAAGTGGTGCACGAGCTGACGGTGTTCTTCCAGCTCGTCACGCACTGAGGAGCTGCGCGCGCAAGCGCGCGCGCTCCTTCGCGTCGAGCAGCGCCCCCTCCCCCGCGCGCAAATTCTCCGCGAGGTGCTCGGGATTCCGCGTCGCCGGGATCACGCACGTCACCGCCGGGTGCGACACGATCCAGCGCAGCAGCAGCTCCGCCTGCCGCGGATGGCGCCGCGTGAGCGCTCCTTCTTCGAACGGCCGGTTCACGAGCACGGCGACGCCGCGCTCCTGCGCGAGCGGGAGGAGGCGCTGCTCGGCGTCGGGGACGCCGACGGAGTACGGGAGCTGCACAAAGTCGAGCGGCTCGGCGCGCATGATCCGTTCGAGCTCGGGGAACGCGCCGGTCCGGTAGTGCGTGATGCCGATGTAGCGCACGCGGCCTTCCTCTTTCCACTGCCGCAGCGTGGCCAGATGCGTGCGCCAGTGGACGAGGTTGTGCACCTGCATGAGGTCGATGCGGCTCGTGCGCAGCAGGCGCATGGAGCGCTCCATCTGCTCGATGCCGTGCTCGCGTCCCTCGGTCCACACCTTGGTCGCCAGGAACGCGTCCGGCGGCTTCAGCTCGCCAACGGCCTCCTCGGCGCGCCCATACATCGGCGACGTGTCGATGACGCGCCCGCCGCCGGCGGCGAAGCGCTCCACGACTGGGACGAGCTTGGCGCGCGCGGCACCCGCGACGTCGAACGTCTGCCACGTGCCGAGGCCGATGACCGGGAGGAGCTCGCCTGAGCTCGGGATTGCGCGATGGTGCATGGATTGCTCTTTCCTCGTATGCGCCCATATCAATGTTCGATCCACGGTTCCCCTACTCCGCAGAGCTCGACATGCCCGTCATCGGTCTCGAATCGGAGTTCCGTGTCTTCGTCGACGAGCGCGAAACCGCGCCCGAGGACGTCTGGCGAACGCCGGCGGGCTTCATCGAGCGGCCGCTGCTGAAGCGCGCCACGAAGTCGTCGCAGCTGCCGACCGGCGGCGCGGTCTACTTCGACGGCGGCGTGCTCGAAGTCGTCACGCCGGTCATCGAAGTCGCGCCGCGCTGCACGGCGCGCGTGGTGCGCAGCCTGTGGGAGCAGATCCGCTTCGTGCGCGCGGAGCTCGACGGCTGGGAAGCGAAGAGCGGCCGCCGCGTCCGCCTGCAGGCGTTCAGCTGCCACGTCAACATCTCCTTCGAGCTGCCGCGCGAGGAGCGCGGGCGCGACCGCACCATCCAGAAGCTGGCCCTGCTGCTCGCGCTCGTGCTACCGGCGCCGATCATCGTCGCCGGCGCGAACCGCCGCTCGACGGCGATCGGCGTCCGGCCGCGCCGCGAGCGCATCGAGATCACGCTCGACTTCACGCCGGAGCCGGGACTGATGGGCGCCGCCGTCGCGCTGATCGTCGGCGCGGTGCGCGCGATCATCGCCTGGCCGTCGTACCGCGTCGGCGCGGCCGAGGAGCACGGCGTGCCGATCCTCGCCGCCATCACGCCGGGGCAGCACGCGTCGCGGAAAGGGTGGGCGGTGCGCGCCGATCACTTCGCGCACAACCCGTTCACGGGCGACCTCGACGCGCCGCTGTGGCGGACGACGAGCGGCCGCACGCTGTCGCTGCGGCGTGTGGCCCTGACGACGGCGACGCTGTTCCGCGACTCGATCCGCGAGGTCGCCGACGCCTTCAGCGAGCGGCTGCTCTTCTCGATCCTCCGCGGCGAGTCGCCGTCGCTCCTCGACCTCGCCGACCGCCCGACCGCGTACGACGACGTCGGCCGCGCCGCGTGCTGGGCCCCATGGTCGCAGTCGGCGCGCCTCGGACGCTCCGTCTACGAAAGAGTCTTTCTCGACCTCACCAGCGGACGGACGTTCAAGGTGGGAACGCCGGTGAAAGTGAAGGGGTGGTACCACGTCATCTTCCGCACGCCCGGCGGCGAGGAGCAGATGCTGTCGATCGACCAATTGGCACGTCTTGCGCAGTAAGCGGGGTCAGCCCGGTTTTTTCCGGGAGCGCTAGCGAGTGGAGGCGCGCCGATAATCCCTGAGGGGTCGGCGCGCCTCGAGTTTTTTCGCATATCCTTCGCCGCGCATGAGCGATCTCGACGCCCTCTATCCCGAGCACATCGCCACCGTCAAATGCCGCCACGACACTGCCCTCGGCGCCACCGGCTTCGACGCCGCCGTCATCTTCAGCGGGGCGATCCACATCGCCTTTCTCGACGACGAGATGTATCCGTTCAAGCCCAACCCGCACTTCAAGAGTTGGGTGCCGGTCACGAACAACCCGCACTGCTTCATCGTCTACGCGCCGGGCCAGACCCCGCAGCTCGTTTTCTTCCAGCCGGTCGACTACTGGTACAAGCCGCCCGACACGCCGAGCGGTGCGTGGACGAAGTTCTTCGACGTCCGCATCATCCGCACCCCCGAGGAGGCCAAGCAGCACTTCCCGTCGGGGCGCGTGGCGTTCATCGGCGAAGGGCTCGACAATCCGAAAGAGCTCCTCGATCTCCTGCA
The DNA here is from genome assembly GCA_035276475.1 of Thermoanaerobaculia bacterium. GTDB lineage: Bacteria > Acidobacteriota > Thermoanaerobaculia > Gp7-AA8 > Gp7-AA8 > DATDFB01. The sequence continues at coordinate 44,732 of DATELQ010000066.1, forward strand.
TTGGGAGCGCGCCTGGAAGACCGACTACGAGATCGAGTGCATCGCCGCGGCGAACCGCAAGGCCGTGCGCGGGCATCGCGCCGCCGAGCAGTCCTTCCGCGCCGGCGCGGCGGAGTACGACATCCACATCGACTACCTCCGCGCGTCGAGCCAAACCGAGGAGGAGCTGCCGTACCACAACATCGTCGCGCTGAACGAGCACGCCTCGGTGCTGCACTACGTCAACCACGACCGCGAGCCGGTCGATCCGACGCGGCGGCACTCCTTCCTCATCGACGCCGGCGCCTCCGTCAACGGCTATGCCTCCGACATCACGCGCACGTATTCGACGAACGGCGACGAATTCCGCGAGCTCGTCGCGGCCATGGACGACGCGCAGCAGTCGCTCTGCGCCGCGGTGAAACCGGGCGTGCCGTATCCCGACATCCACACGCTCGCGCACCGCCGGGTGGCCGAGCTCCTCGTCCGCTTCAAGTTCGTGAAAGGCATCGACGCGGACGGCGTCGTCGACACGCACCTCAGCTCCACCTTCCTCCCCCACGGCGTCGGCCACTACCTCGGGCTGCAAGTCCACGACATCGGCGGCCACATGTCCGACGCGCACGGCGCCACCGTCACGCCGCCGAAGGAGCACCCGTTCCTCCGCCTCACCCGCCCGATCGAGCCGCGCAACGTCTTCACCATCGAGCCGGGCTTCTACTTCATCGACCCGCTCCTCGCCGAGTTGCAGAAGAGCGACAACGCAAAGTACGTCGACTGGGCGCGCGTCGACGGCTTTCGCAAGTACGGCGGCGTTCGCATCGAGGACAATCTGGCGGTGACGGAGAGCGGAGCGCGCAATCTCACGCGCGAAGCGTTCGACGCCTGAACGTCTTCCGCCACGCTGCGTGCGCGCCGATCAGATCGAGCGACTGCTGCAGCAGCGCGGCGTTCTCCGGCTTGTTCGTCCACGTCGAGCGCCCCGAGGGGTGCGGGAGGACGACGACGTCGAAGGCCTTGCCGGCGCGCTTCACGCGGTGAACGCGGCCGACGACGTCGTTCAACTTCGCGCTGCCCACCAACGCCGCCGCCGCGAGCGTTCCCACGGCGATCACGAGCCTTGGCGCGAGCAGCGCGATCTCGCGGTCGAGGTGCCCGGCGCAGTTCGCGATCTCCTCGGTGGACGGCACGCGGTCGCCGCCGGCCTTCGGGTCGCGGCCGGGAAAGCAGCGGATCACCGCGCACATGTGCACGGCGGCGCGGAACTCCTCTTCGCGCACGCCGAGGCGCTCGAACCACGAGAACATCCGCCGGCCGGCGGTGAAGGCGAACGGGCGGAGCTGTTCCATCTCGCGCGGGCCGGGCGCCTGGCCGACCAGCATCACCGTCGCGCCGGCGACGGCGCCGGTGACCGGCGAGCCGAGCACGTTCGGGCAGAGGCGGCACGCGGCGAGCGCGGCCAGATGCTCATCGAAATTCATGTACGATGCGAGGCGTGAAGCGACTGCTGCTGATTCTCGCGCTCCTCCCATTCAACGCGCACGCCTGGACGCTCACGGCCGACCGCCAGATCGCCTCGGCCGGCGCCAAGCTCTCCCCGCCCGACCTCTACCTCGTCATCAAAGACTTCCACCGCGAATACGCGCGCGGCGTGGAGAAGGCGCTGGCCGAGGAGGGGCAGCACGGCGTGCTGCGCGAGCGCATCGAGAAAGAGACGCACACGACGATCGCGATGCTCAAGGCCAACCAGCCGATGAGCGCCGTCGCCGAGCACCTCGGCCTCCTCGCCCATCTCATCGCCGATGCCAACAACCCCTACCGCGACGCCGACTACGCGCACTATTTCGAGATGCGCGTCGCCAAGTTCCCGACCGTCTTCTACGGCGCCGAGCCGCAGCTCCGCCTCGGCATGTTCGTCGACCGCATCCTCACCCGCACCGCGAAGCTGACGCCGCTCGTCACCGAGGAGTACACGCGCGGGACGTCGGCGACGTTCGACGATCACTCCACCGCCTTCGGCGTCGCCTCCGTCTGCTACTCCCACGCCGTCACTGACACGGCCAATCTGTTTACGTACATCTGGCGAGAGGCGGGCGGCGCGGTTCCGAATGCGAAACATTGACCGCGCCATCCTCTCGGTCTCCGACAAAACCGGCATCATCGATCTCGCCCGCGCCCTGACGGCGCGGGGCGTGGAGATCCTCTCCACGGGCGGCACGGCCAAGCACCTCGCGGACAACGGCGTGGCCGTGACGCCGATCGCGACATGGTCGGGCGCCCCGGAGATCCTCGGCGGGCGCGTGAAGACGCTCACGCCGCGCGTCTTCGGCGCGATTCTCTACGACCGCGACAACGAGTCGCATCGCGGCGACGTCGAGCGGTTGTCGATCCCGGCCATCGACCTCGTCGTCGTGAATCTCTATCCGTTCGAGGCGACGATCGCGCGCGAGGGCGTGACGGTCGACGAAGCGATCGAGCAGATCGACATCGGCGGCCCGTCGATGCTCCGCGCCGCGGCGAAGAATCACAAGCACGTGCTGCCGCTCCCCGATCCGTCGCTCTACGCCGACTTCTTGCGCGAATTCGAGAGCGGCGCGATCTCCGACGAATTCCGCCGCCGCTGCGCCGTGGCGGTGTTCGAGCGGACGTCGCGCTACGACGCGACGATCGCGCGGTTCCTGAATCCTGCGATGACGCTGCGCTACGGCGAGAACCCGCAGCAGTCGGCAACGTTCTCCGGCGGCTCGTTCACGCAACTGCAAGGGAAAGAGCTCTCGTACAACAACCTCCTCGACCTCGACGCGGCGCTGCGCCTGGCGCACGCGTTCCGCGAGCCGGCCGCCGCGGTGATCAAGCACACGAACCCGTGCGGCGTGGCGCGGCGCGCGACGTACGCCGAGGCGCTGCGGGCGGCGGTGGAGGCCGACCCGGTGTCGGCGTTCGGCGGCATCGTCGGCGCGAACCGCGAGTTCGACGACGACGCCGCGCGCGTCATCGAGTCGCTCTTCCTCGAAGTCATCGTTGCGCCGTCGTTCTCCGAGGGCGCGCGGTCGATTCTGGCGAAGAAGAAAAACCTCCGCTTGATCGAGGCGCCGCCGCCGCAGAACGACGTCGAGCTGCGCTCCGCCGCCGGCGGCATTCTCGAGCAGAGCGTCGACCGCATCGCTCCGCGCGAGAACTGGCGCGCCGTCACGGATCGCCAGCCCACCGACGAAGAGCTGCGCGGCCTCGAGTTCGCCTGGATCGTCTGCGCGCACGTGAAGTCGAACGCCATCGTCATCACGAACGAGGCGCAGTCGATCGGCATCGGCGCGGGGCAGATGAGCCGCGTCGACGCCGCCAAGCTCGCCGTGACGAAGGCGACGCAGCCGACCGCTGGCGCCTATGCCGCGTCGGACGCGTTTTTCCCCTTCCGCGACGGCCTCGACCTCCTCGCCGACGCCGGCGTCCGCGCCGTCATCCAGCCCGGCGGCTCCGTGCGCGACGCCGAGGTCATCGCCGCGGCGAACGAGCGCGGCGTAGCCATGGTCTTCACCGGCGAGCGGCACTTCCGGCACTAGCTCTTAGTTCTTAGTTCGCCCGATCGCCCAATTCGTTAGTGAAGTTTCTGGTGATTTTCCAACATCTCGATCAGTTGCTGGATCTTCTTTGCACGTGTCTCTGGCTTTTTAGCATTGTGAATTCTGAACAAGATTGCATATCGATTTGCGCTGTTCAGTGTCGCAAAGAATGCCTTCGCTTTCTTGTTCCTATCCAATGCCGAACGAAAATCCTCTGGGACGGAAATACTTTTCTGCGAAGCATACGCCGCGTCCCAGCGACCGTCTTGCTTGGCGAGTTCAATGGCTCTGAGTCCGGCGGGCTTCATATCACCGCTGGTAATGAGCCGTTCCACTTTCTCGGTATTGATCTTCGACCAGATGCTTTTGGGCCCGCGTGGGGTGAACTTTTGCAGCCAATACTGATCATCGAAACTACCCTTTTGACCATCGATCCAGCCGTAACACAGGGCGATATCCAACGCCTCCTCATAAGTGATGGAGGTGATGCCCGTATTTTTCTTAGCTAGTTTCAACCACACCCCTGTGGACTTGTCGTGATGCTTGGCGAGCCAGTCCGCCCATTTCTGTTGATTTGCAAACGGCAAGGTGGGAAGGTCTGTCGGCTTCATCCGAGAATTTTACAAACTCAAAAGTACGGCGCGACGTTCTCGGCGATCGCCCGAATCTCCTCATCCGTCAGCGGCACCGTCGTGCGGAACGTCATCCACTCCTGCCGCGCGTACGGCGGGCCGAGATCGCTGCCGTAGAGCACGCGCTTCACGCCCACCTGGCGAATGCGCGCGGCGAATTGTTTCAGCGTCGCCTCCGACTGCTCGTCCGCAACCGTGGCGATGTCGAAGTAGAGATTCTTCGTGCGCGGATCGCCCTTTTGGATCGCGTCGGCGTAGACGCCCAGCGCCTCGTCGGTGTACCCCGGACCGCCGCCGGCGAAGTGTGCGATCTGCACGACCACGTCGGGCACCTCGGGGAGGAGTTGGTTGAGGAAGATCTCCGCGTGCTCGCGGCCGTAGGTGCGGTCGAGGGTCCAGAGGTGCACGACGATCGGCATCCGCAGGCGGTTCGCGGCCCGGAAGAACTGCTTGACCGTCTCGACGTGCTGCGGGTTCTTCACGTCGACGCCGGAGTTGCCGAAGTGCAGTTTCACGCCCCGAAAGCGGCCGCTCTTCGCGCAGCGCTCGAGCTCTTGGAGCGCGTAGTCCTTCAGCGGATTCACGCTCATGAAGGCGATGAGGCGGTCGGGATAGCGCGCCGCCTGCTCCGCCGCCCAATCGTTCTCCGCGCGCACTTTCGCGAGCTCGTTCTCGACGTTCGGGTGAAACGGACTGCCGAACCAGTACGCCGTCGAGAGCACCGCCGCGCGGCGGATGCCGGCCGCGTCGAGCTTGGCGATGAGCTGCTCCGCGGTGTACTCGCTCCGCGAGTCCGGACCCGGAAAGACCGGCGACTCCGCGGCGATGCGCCACACGCCGTCGCCGCCTTTGCGCAGCGCCATCTGCACCTCGCCGAACGGTTTTCCCGCTCGCGTGAAGTAGCCGACGAGCGTTCCGGTGTTCCCGTCGAGCTGCACCATGACGGGCGTGACGTCGTACGCCCGCGCGAAGCGGCCGCCGAGGTATTCGGAGACGGCGGCGCGGCCGCGGATCCAATTGTGATCGGTCGAGTAGACGATGCTGTCTTCGGTGAAGAGATCGGCGATCGCTTTGGCGTCGTTCCAGTGCGCGGTGCGATCGGCGAGGAGACGCGCAATCTCCGGCGGCGCCGCGACCGCCGGAAGCGGGGGATCGCCGCCGAGCTTCGCCGCCTCGGCGCTGAGCAGGTGTTGATGGTGATCGGCGGCCGGAGCGACGTCGCACGACGGCGGCGCCACGTGCGCGCAGGCGGCGGCGAGAAGGAGTGAGCCGATGAGGATCTTCATGCCGGCTATAGTACGACACCCTTCGTACTACTGCAGCAGCCAGCGCTCGATGCCGAGGACGAGCTGCCGGTTGTCGATGCCTGCGACATTCATCCCCCACTTCCCGGTCACGCCGTTCTCCGTGAAGAGCTGCGCCGACAGCATGCCCATGTCGCCGGTGATGACGACGCGGCCGCGCCCGAACCGCAGCGCGCCGGCCTGTCCGTTCCCGAGCGCCCCCTCGGTGTGCGCGCGTTTTCCGATGCCGATCAGGACCGTGGCGGTCTTCGGAAAGCGCAGCGACTGACCGCCGAAGATCACGACGCGCTTCGCATCGCGCGTGATCGGATGATCGGCGAGGAGCCCGTTGTCGCGGCTCGCCAGGATGTTCGTCGGATAGGTGTTCTCGAAGTGATGCTCTTCGTCGACCACCACGGTCTTCATCGGTTGGACGTCGAATGCGCGCGCGAGCGATTCCTCCGCCGAGGCCACCGGCTCGTGATCGGTCAGGAGGAGCAGCGCGCCGCCGCGCCGCACCCATTCGCGCACGGCGTCGACTTCCTCTTTCGTGAACGCCGGCTGCTGCGCGTGCGCCTCGTCTTCGAGCGGTGCGCCGAGCGCTCCGGCGATGACGAGAAGGCGATAGCCGCGCAGCGTCTCCGCCGTAAACGGGCGCGCGTTCACGTCGACCGCGCACCCGTCGTTGCGCAGCAACTCCGCAAAGGCGCGGTACGTCGCGCCGGTCTTGTGGACGTTGTGATGCCCCTCGTCGAAGAGCACCTTCGGATGCACGCGGACGAAGGCAGGCTTGTCGACGCGGGCGTCGAAGTCGGGATCGCCGACTTGCTGGGCGAACAGAGGCGCGGCGGCGGCGAGCGCCGTGAGGAGGCACGAGAGAGCCTTCATGTGTTCTCAGGACGCTCGCAGCGGCGCGAAAGTTAGAGACAATCGAAGGGAGTGCAACCGACACGGCTCCACTACTTCTTCGCGCAGGATTGGCCGTTCACGATCTGGATCGCCGCGTTCACGATCGCATTCTCGGCTGGCGCCATTCGGTTGTTCGGCCCCGCGGTCATCGGCGTCGCCGCGGTCACGTTGATCGGCCTTCTGGTCGGCTTCCTCACCTCGCTCGTCGTTCTCCCGCCGTTGTACCGCTATCGCGCGCGCATCAACGGCGCGCCGTTCCGGAAAGGCGACACCGTCCGAATCCTGCGCGGCCGACACCGCGGCACCGTCGCCGAGGTCTATGAGGTCTGGCACGAGCGCGGCCAGTTCCGCGTCGACCTCGGCGAGGCCGCGCGCAAGGAAGTCAAGGACGTCTTCACCGCGACCGACGTCTTGCGAGAGTGATTACCGCGACCGTCAGGTCGAAGCCGATGCACGCCGCCGGATACCACCACGGCGCGTATGCCGAATGCTCGAGTGGATGCAGCAGGCTGTCCCACGCCGCATGCGCGATCCACCCGAGCGCGAGCACCGTCGCCGACTTCCGAATTCCGATCACGGCGATGACGGCGAATGCGCACAGGCCGATGACCTCGAGGCCCGCCGCCCGCGCGTCGCCCGCGCGAATCGCGAAAACGATGTACACCGCGGCGGCCAGCACGAGGCCGTAGCCCAAGGCACGCCGGCGCCGCCGCGCGTAAAGCGCGTAGGGCAACGCGAGGAGGACGCCGGCGACGATGGTGACGAGGAGCTCGCCGCGCACTATCTCCGCCGCGGCACGTCCACCCGCCCCCGCACCCGCTCATGGCTCACCTGCCCGCTCCTCTTGCTCTCGACGATGAAGTCGCCGCCGACGTCCTCGACGTCGACCGAGCCGGAGCCGTCGTTGAGCATCACGCTGCCGCTGACGCGGTGCACGTCGATGCTGCCGGAGCCGTCGCGGATGCGCACGTTGCCGGTTACGTCGTCGATCGTCATCGCCCCGGAGCCGTCGGTCACGGAGAGGTTCCCGTTCACGCGGCGGATCGTCAGCTCACCGCTGCCGTCTTCGACGTCGAGCGGCCCGGTGTTCTCGATCGTCAGCTCACCGGAGCCGTCGATGACGTTCACCGGGACGTTCGCCGGCAGCGACACCTCGAAGTCGAGCCGCCGCTCGCCGAACCACGAGCCGGAGATGTCCGGAATCTCGGCCTCGATGCGGATCTCGCCGCCGCTGCGCGTGGCGCGGAGCTGGATGTCGGCGAGGTCGCCGCGGCTCGAGGCGCAGGCCGTGCCGCTGGCGCGGACCTCGCCCGCGCCGGCGCGGCCCATGACTTTGAGCGATCCGGCGCGGCCGATCACCGTGATCTTGGTCGCACCGGCTACGGGGAGCGCCGCGGAGCGCGGCGCGGAGTTCGGGCAGTCGCCCCAGGAAGCCAGGAGCGGCGCGGCGGCGAGGGAAAGCGCAAGAAAAAGCTTGGTTCGCATGGAACCTTATACGCCCGGCGCGGCGCGAGGTTAATGCTTTCCAAAATTGTGGGTAGGGAACTCCGCCGCTAAGTCACTCCTTCCAGCAGCAGGGCATTCTCTGACCCCGGTCTCTCGGAAGACGATCCACTCGACGGCGTACCCCAGAAGCGATTCGTGTCGGCATCAACCGAGCCGAGGCCGTGTCGGCCTCTCGCTCATCGCAGGCCCAACTCTCTCTCATTCAACACGTTAAGGAGGTCCGTTCTATGAAATCGAAATTCCTCGGATGTTCCCTGGCGCTCCTCGTCGCCGGTGCCGTCTTCGCCCAGGACTGGCCGCAGTGGGCGCTCAACCCACAGCACACCGGCCAGGCCTCGGTGGTTGGTCAAGCATTGAACCGCAACATCGTCAATCTCGTTTACGACCCCCTCGTCCCGCAGGAGATGGCCCAGGCCGAAGAGTTCTTCGGTGAAGAAGACCTCCTCGCCCACTTCCAGGCGCCGCTCGTCGACGGCAACGACGTCTACATGATGTTCAAGCAGGGCCCGTACGACATCACGAACTACGCGACGCAGACGTGGGGCGAGACCAAGTACACCTGGAGCGGCGGCACGCTCGCCCAGGTGTGGCAGTTCACCACCGACTGGAAAGCGCCCGGCAACGGCAACGACTTCTGGGAACCGGTCTTCCACCCCGCGCTGGCCAACGGCTCGCTCTACGTCCCGGGCGCCGGCGGCACGATCTTCCGCGTCAACAAGTCGACCGGCGTCGGCACGCGCATCAACCCGTTCAACAGCATCAACAACAAGACCTATACGGCCAGCCCGCTGACGGTCGACGCCAACGGCAACATCCTCTACAACGTGATCCGCCTCGGCGGCGGCAACGATTTTTACTCGCAGGACATCGTCGACTCGTGGATCATCCGCGTGTCGCCGTCCGGCAACATCGAGAAGGTCAGCTACTCGACCCTCACCGTCGGTGCGCCGGCGGGGAACGCGCAGTGCTCGAACGCCTTCCCGGTGAACGCGGACGGCACGCTGATCAACGGCCCGTGGCCGCCGTCGCCGACCGCGGTCCCGCCGACGGTGCAGTGCGGCACGCAGCGCCCCGGCCTCAACATCGCTCCGGCCGTCGCGCCGGACGGCACGATCTACGTGGCCACGCGCGCGCATCTGCTCAGCCGCGAGACGTTCCTCGTGGCCATCAACTCCAACCTGACGCAGAAGTGGATCCGCTCGCTGCGCGACCGCTTCAACGACGGCTGCGGCGTCCCGCACTCGGCCGGCGGCCAGTTCCCGCCGAACGGCGCGCCGGGCGGCTGCCGCGTCGGAGCGCTCCTCGGCGTCGATCCGGCCACGAACCGCCCCGGCGGCGGCCGCATCATCGATGACTCGTCGGCCACGCCGGTCGTCGCGCCGGACGGCTCGATCCTCTTCGGCGCCTACACGCGCTACAACTACGCGCAGGGACACCTGATGCACTTCGCTGCGAATGGCGACTACCTCGGCGCGTATCTGTTTGGCTGGGACGTGACGCCGGGCATCTACTCGCACGGCGGGACGTACTCGATCGTCACGAAGGACAACCACTACGGCGAAGTCGGCTCGTACTGCAACGACGAGGCGTTCTGCCCGTCGGACCGCAACGCCAGCGACCCGACGTACTCCGAGCAGTACTTCGTCACGCAGCTCAACCACAACATGAACAAGGAGTGGTCGTACCAGAACACGAACACGATGAGCTGCACGCGCGACGCGAACGGCAACGTCACCTGCACGTCGACGAATCCATTCGGCTTCGAGTGGTGCGTGAACGCGTTCGGCATCGATGCGGCCGGCAACGTCTACGCGAACAGTGAGGACGGCAATCTCTTCAAGATCCCGCAGGGCGGCACCGGCGTAACCCGGATCTTCCAGCAGCTCGCCCTCGGCGCGGCCTACACGCCGACGTCGATGGGGAACGACGGGAAGATCTACTCGCAGAACGCCGGACACCTCTTCGTCGCGGGGAACTGACACGATGCGGATGCGGAAAGCAGCCCTTCCGCTCTCTCTCGCGGTGGCGACCTTCATGGTCGCCACCGCAGCCATCAGCGACCGGCCCATCGCGTTCGGCGATCCGATCCCCGGCCTGACGGCCGAGCAGCTCGAGCGCTTCGACGAAGGGAAGGACGACTTCGCCGAGGTCGAGAGCGTCGCCGACGGGTTGGGACCGGTGTTCAACGGCCGCTCCTGCGCAGAGTGCCACAGCGTTCCCGCCGTCGGGGGCGGCAGCGAACGCAACGTCACGCGCTTCGGCACGACGACGAACGGGCAGTTCGATCCGCTGGCGCAGTTCGGCGGCTCGCTGATCCAGGACCACGGCATCACCAAGGCCGACGGCTCGACGAAAGACTTCGCAGCCGAGGTCGTGCCGTCGCAGGCGACGATCGTCGCGCACCGGCGTACGCCGCCGCTCTTCGGCCTCGGCCTCGTCGACGCCGTTCCCGACGGCGACTTCGTCGCCCTCGCGGCGGCGCAGGCGCAGCGCCACGACGGCACGGCCGGCCGCGTCAACATGGTCTTCAATCCCGCCACCGGCACGACGACCGTCGGCAAGTTCGGGTGGAAGTCGCAGGTGCCGTCGCTCTTCGTCTTCTCGGGCGATGCGTATCTCAACGAGATGGGCATCACGAATCCGATGTTCCCGAACGAGAACTGCCCGAACGGCGACTGCAGGTTGCTGAAGTGGAACCCGCGCCCCGATCTCAACGACCTCGGCGACGGCGTCGCGAAGTTCAACGACTTCATGACCATGCTCGGCGCGCCGCCGCGTGGAGCCCAGACGGCCGACACGCAGGCGGGCGAGACGGTGTTCGCGCAGCTCGGATGCGCGTCGTGCCACGTGCCGACGATGCACACCGGCCACAGCGACATCGCCGCGCTCGACAACGTGCCGTTCCACCCCTACTCCGATTTCCTGATCCACGACATGGGGCCCTTGGGTGACGGCATCGCCATGGCCCAGGCCACCGGCCGCGAGATCCGCACCGCGCCGCTGTGGGGACTGCGCATGATCACGCGCTTCCTCCACGACGGCCGGGCCACGACGCTCGACGCCGCGATTCTCGCGCACGACGGCCAGGGCCGCGCCGCGCGCGACCGCTTCGCCGCGCTCGACGCCGGCTCCCGCGCGAAGTTGATGGCATTTTTGAATTCGCTCTAGTAGATAGGCGGCGATGGACTCCATCGCCGCTTACTTACGCCCGCTCTACCAGGACCTCGACGGCGTCTCGCGCATGGACGAGGTCGAGCGGATCGCCCGCATCGCCCGAAAGCTCTACGACGCGGACGACGACCGCGACTTCGAGCTCCTCCTCGCCTTCCACCGGCTGGGCAACTGGCTCGACAAAGTCGGCAACCTGACGCGCACGTCGCTCGCGACCGGCATTCCCGAGGCGGAGCTGCACCGCGTCGCCGCCTCGATCCGCCGGCTAGCCGATCCGCAGACGGACGCCGAGCGCGCCGTCGCCGCCGCGACGATCATCGACGCCGCCGGCGTCCGCGGCCTCGCCGAGCGCCTCACCCGCGCGCGGCGGGAGGGGCTGACGATCGACGACGTCGCGCGAAGCGCGACGCAGGCGGTGTCGGTGCCGGAATGGTTCGGCGCGGAGGCACGCGTGATGTTGTTGGAGAGAGTGGAGGCGCGGCGGGCGGTATGTGAAGCGATTATGTCCGAAGCACGCCCGCCCGCTCGAACACCCGAGCCTCGATGAACAACGCCACCAGCGACCCGTCCAGCAGCCCGTCCCCCATCTCCATCTTCAGGATGTCGAGCGCGCGCTCCGTCGGCACGGCGCGCTTGTAGGGGCGGTCGCTCGCGGTCAGGGCGTCGTAGATGTCCGACACCGTCATCATCCGCGACTGGATCGGGATCTCGGCTGCAGTCAGCCGGCGCGGGTAGCCGCGGCCGTTCAACTTCTCGTGGTGCGCGTAGGCGATGTTGGCCACGCCGGCCAGGTCCTTCGTCCAGGGGATCTTCTGCAGGAAGTTGTACGTGTGCGTGACGTGGCTCTCGATCTCGCTCCGCTCCGTGGCGTCGAGGTTGCCCTTGCGGATCGAGAGGATGCGCACCTCTTCCTGGTTGATCAGGAGGCGCTTGTCGCCGCGGAGGTCCTCGAACTCACGCGACGCCAGCTGCTGCAGATACTGGAACTCCCCCTCCGGGAGCACCGTCGGCTCGTTCGACTGCGTCACGAACGCGAGGTCCTTGCGCAGCCGCTCCATCTCCTCCCCCACCTCGGCGTCGACGCGCGCGGCGAACGCGTCGTAGCCGTCGCGCCCGTATTGCAGCACGTAGTCGAGCTTGCGGCGGTGCCCCTCCGCCTCGACCGCCTTCATGGCGAACTCGAAGCGCGAGCGGATCGTCTCGAGCTGCAGCGGGTAGAGCTTCTTCTCCTTCACCAACACCTGCTCGCGCACGCCGACCTTGCCGAAGTCGTGCAGCAGCGATGCGTAGCGGATCTCGCGGATCTGATCGGCGCTAAAGTGAACGGTGCGGTATTCGCCGTCGTCGAGGAAGTCGACGACCTTCGCCAGTTCGACCGTCAGATCCGCGACGCGGAACGAGTGGCCCGACGTCGTCGGATCGCGCTGCTCGATCGCAGTGACGGCGGCGGTGACGAAGCCTTCGAAGAGGCGCTCGATCGACTCGTAGAGGAGATTGTTCTCGACGGCGACGGCGGCCTGCCCGGCGAGAGACCGCATCAGCTCGACCATCTCCTTCTCGAAGGGGATGACCTCGTGCGGCACCGTCTCCGCCGTCAGCTTCGCCGGCGCGCCGGGGCGCTTGCGGTTGATGAGCTGCAGCACCCCGATCACTTCGCCCGTGTGCGTCGTCATCGGGAAGACCAGCATCGAGCGCGTCAGGTAGCCGTTCTCCTCGTCGAACGACGTGTTGATCGAGTACTCGGCGCCGGGCGGCAGGCGGTAGGCGTCGTCGATCACGAGCGTCTCGCCCGTCATGGCCACGTAGCCGGCCAGCGACTTCTTCGTGATCGGGAGCACGCGCTCCTCGAAGTCGACGTCGACGGAGTCGTTCTGGGCGAGCTTCCAGCGCAGCACTTTGCCGCCGCCCATGTCGTCGAGGAGATACAGGGACCCCGCGTCGGAGCGCGACAGCTGGCGCGCCTTGCTCAGGATCTTCGTCAGGAGCGTCGAATGGTCGCGCTCGGTCGCGAGGGCGATGCCGACTTGGCTCACCTCGCGAAGCTGGCGCTGCAGCGCCTCGGCGCGCGACTTCTGATAGAGGAACTGATAGGCGTGCTTGAGCGCCCTCAGCAGCTCCGGCTGCGTCGGGCTCTCCGGCAGATCGAAGTAAACGCTTTCATCCGTAAGCCACGACGGCTGCTCGCGCAGGCCGACGCCGACGACTGCGGTCTGCGCGTCGAGCACGCGCGGCGAGCGGCCGTCGAGGATGCTGGGGTCGACGAGGACGACGCGGAGCGCGCCGCCGTCGGAGCCGAGAGAGTCGAGGCTGTGCAGCGTCTGCGGCGCGATCGACGCGGAGCGGAGCGCGTCGGCGTACCGGCCAATCGGAAACGATTCCGAGTGGAAAAGCGTGAGCGGCTGCATGATCGGTTTGTTCGGGGCAACGAGGCGGCGTCCCGCGATCTTCCAGCGACCGCCGAACCCGCTTACAATGCCCGCCGCAACGCGCAATTATCGCATCGATCGCGTCTGTTGCACTCCCAAGCAACCCGCGACCAAGGAGCCCCTTTGGCAGCCTACACGACCGAAACGATCATGCCGAAGTACCACGAAGCGCTCGTGGCCTGGCAGAAGAAGAATTTCCCCGAGTTCGAGTTCCTCGAGAAGAACTGGTCCAAGCACTACAACCAGACGCCGTTCGCCCTCTTCGCCAAGATCGGCAAGCTCGGCTCCGACACCATCCAGTTCGGCCGCATGGCCGGGCAGCCGCGCTTCGAGCACGCCGGCGACATGGTCGGCAACATGTTCTACACCGCGCGCGACGTCGTCCGCGCCCAGGCCTCGACAGAGCTCGGCTCCATCCAGCAGCACCGCCTCACCCTCGAGGAAGCGCCGACCGACCAGATGAAGATGGCGGTGCTGCGCATCATGGCCGAGGAGCTGCGGCACGCCTATCAGATGTTCTGGGTCCTGTCGCACGACGCCTCGTGGAAAAAGCCCGGCCACCCCGACGTCGCCCAGGAGACGATGGACGAGCTCCTGGCCATGGAGCTCGGCAACCACGTCCTCGACGCCTTCAACATCCCCTTCGCGAACTTCCTCGACAACGTCGTCTTCGCCACCGTCATCGACCTCGTCGGCAAGTACCAATTGGAGATGCAGAAAGTCTTCTCGTATGCGCCGATGGCGCGCTCGATGGGGCCGATGCTCTCGGAGGAAGGCTTCCACATCGGCTCGGGCCGCGGCTTCCTGCGCGAGCTCGCCGTCGGCGCCACGACGCAGAGCGGCCGCTACTCGATCGACGACATTCAGAAGGCGCTCAACGTCTGGATCCCGCGCGGCGTGGAGATGTTCGGCAACGAGCGCGGCGGCGAGACCGCCATGGCCTTCGGCTTCAAGGACCGCAACAACGGCACCGCGCAGAGCGAGTACTACAACGAAGTCCGCGAAGTGCTGGAGCTGATCAACGTCGAGATCGCCAAGACGAAGGTCAAGGACCTCACCGCCCCCGACGCCCGCACGCTCGTGCGCGAAGTACAGGACACCGGCGAGCGGCTCCAGGGCGTCGCGCCCGAGGACCTGCTCTTCGCGCCTGACCTGAAGTTCTTCCGCGCCCGCGGCCTCGAGGAGCTCGTCTTCATGCCCTACGACGTCCGCGGCGAGTTGCTCACTGAGGACGGCAAGCTGATCGGCGGCGAAAAATACGTCGAGTACCTGAAGAAGGTGCTCTCGCCCTCGTACCTCGAGAACCGCGAGTTCCAAAAGTACGAGGAGGCGCTGCTGGGGCGTGAGGCACCGATGCCGGGGCGCAGTTACGGCTGGTAAGGTTCACCGAATTGCAAAGAGGCGCTTGCTGAACCCGCATGCTACCCTTCGCGGCGCATGCGGCGCCTCCTCTTTCCCCTCCTATTAATACTGTGCGCGTGCGGCAAGCTGAAGGAACTGCCGACCGACCCCGGCGGCGGCACTGAGCCCATCGACCCCACTGCCACGTTCACCCGCGTCCAGAACGAGATCTTCACCCCCACCTGCGCGGCGATCGGCTGCCACGACACCCTCGGTCACCAAGAAGGACAGATCCTGACCGCGGGCCGCGCCTACGCCAGCACCGTCGGCGTCGCCAGCACGCAAATGCCGCAGCTCCTCCGCGTCGCGCCGGGCGACCCGACCAACTCCTATCTCTACCGCAAGATCACCGGCGCCGGCATCACCGGCGACCGCATGCCGCAGGGCGGCCCGAACCTCAACGACGCGCAGATCAAGCTCGTGCGCGACTGGATCCGCAGAGGGGCTCCGAATGACTAAGTCGATCATCGCGGCGATTCTCTTCGCGGCTACCGCGGCAGTTGCGCAGGAGCAGTACGTCCCCATCGCCCCCCTCCCCCTCGGCGACACCCTCCTCTCCCTCCCGACCTCGCACATCCCCGACGAGGGCACGTGGGAAGTGAAGTTCACGCACCGCTTCAACCAGTCGATCGACCAGGGAAGCTTCAGCGACCGCGTGCACTCCTTGTGGGGCCTCGACAGCAACGCCGACGTGATGTTCGGGGCGTCGTGGATGGTGCGGAACGACCTGCAGCTCTCGCTGATGCGGAGCAACGCCATGGACGACGTCGAGCTCGCCGCAAAGTACGTCGTCCTCCAGCAGGCGCCGGCGATGCCGTTCTCCGTCGCCGTCCGCGCCGGCGGCGACTGGCGCACCGAGCGCGACTTGGGCGACCGCACCACAGCCTTCGCCCAGCTCGTCCTCTCGCGCCAGTTCGGCAAGCGCGCCGAGCTCTTCGTCATCCCGACATTCGCCACGAACGCCGGCCGCGCCGTCGCCGGCACCGAGTCGCAGGCGCTCTTCCGCCACGCCACGAACGTCCCCATCGGCCTCGCCGTCATGGTCCGCCCGGCGCTGAGCGTCGTGGCCGAGTTCATCCCGAAGAATCACGACCTCCCCGACAGCGCGCACGGCGACCCCGCCTGGGCCCTCGGCCTCAAGCGCGCCATCGGCGGCCACTACTTCGAGATCCTCCTGACGAACAGCAATTCCACGCTGGTCGACCAGTACGTGTCGTCGACGTACCAGGGGGCGCCGCTGAATAAGGGCGACTTGCACCTCGGGTTCAACATCGAGCGGCGGTTCGGCCGGTAGGGGCGCGCCCGCGTCCATGGCGGCTCCCTTGCAGTGAATGCCCCCATGCGCTGCCCCGAGTGCCACGCCACCAACGAAGCGGGCGCAGCCGCGTGCTCCACGTGCGGGCTACTGCTGTTCAAGGCCCAGCCGAAGCGGCGTTCCGAGGATTTTGCAGTTCAGAAACGGCGGGAGTCGGACCGCGACAACGCCGTCTGCCAATACTGCAGCGGCGAGATCGCCGCGTCCGCCATCCGCTGCCGGCACTGTAGCGAAATCGTCAACGATCACTTCTACCGCGAGCGCGCGCGCCGCATCCGCAGCCGCGTCAACTACGCCAGCTGGGTCGCCTATCTCTTCGGCCTCGGCGTGCTCTTGATCTTCCGCCCGGTCGGCCTGCTGTCGATCGCCATCGGCCTGTTGCTCTCCATCGCCTACTACGCCATCCCCATCGAGCCGCCGCGCAGCCGCCGCAAGCCGGCCACGTTCGCGAAGCGGCTCAAGCGCCAGTTCCGGATGGAGCGCGTGGCCATTCCGATCCCGCACCTGCGCAACAAGAAGCTCGTCTTCGTCGGCACGCCGCTCATCGCCGCGCTGATCGGCTACTCGGCGAATCTCTTTCTGCTGCAGGAGCCGATCAACGACGTGCTCAAGCAAAACTCCGCCTTCCAAGGCATGTCGGTCTCGGCGCATTACGAGTATTGGGTCGTGCCGAACGTCGTGGTCTACGACCTCCAGGGCGTTTCGCTGCGCCAAGCGCCGATCGACGTCCACACCGCCTTCCTCGAGTTCGCGAAGCGACTCAAGGCGAAGCGCTACTCGCGCATCGAGCTCTCCTACCGCGGCGTGACGAAGTTCCAGATCGACGGCGCCAACTTCCAGCGCCTCGGCACCGAATACGCCAAGCGCAACTTCGACTTCGTGCTCTACCAGTTCCCGAAGCTCTTCCACAGCGTCGGCCCGCCGGACAAAAATTCGGCCGCCACGGAGCGCGACGCCCTCATCGAGTTCCACCGCCACTGGTACGGCAGCGACCCGATGACGAAGAGCCTCGCCAACGGGCTCTAGCCCACCCACCCGGGAGACGACCGGAGCGCCTCCGGCGGGCCGCCACGGGCGGCAGCGCTGCTTGCCTAAGGCTGACTCACGCGGGTCGCTCTAGGCGCGAGTCTC
>DATELQ010000067.1:0-27646 GCA_035276475.1 Thermoanaerobaculia bacterium
AGAGCTCCCGCACGTTCGCTCCAGCGTTCCGGGCCAGACTCACAAACTCTCGACGCACGGACATGATCGACACCTCGCTCCACCCCATCGCACCCTCCCTCGGAGAGACTGCGCGGGGCTCTTGAATGTGTCCACCATGTCCCCGGTACGTACACGGGCCGCCACGGGCGGCAGCGCTAGTTGCCTCCGGCCAAACGCACGCCAATCGCCTTAAGCGCGACTCGCGCGCCGCACGTGCTTCGCCAAGCGCTGCCGGCCGTGCCGGCCCGCCGGAGGCGCCTTCGTCGTTCCCGGGCGTGGGGGCGGAATGCGTCCGGTCTGCCTAATGGAACGTCGTCCCCACCATCGACGCGCCGCACATGCCGCCGATGAGGGCGATGATCACGCCGCCGATCAGCAGTCCCTGCGCGAGACCCCGTCTCGAGGCGATTGCCGCGAGCGCGGCGAAGAGAACTCCCGGAATCGCGCCGATGGCAAAGCCCAGCGCGTGATCGTGCTGGCTCATCGCCATCACGCCCGAGATGATGTTCAAACCGCCGCCGAAGACGAGCGACAGCGCCAGGCCGCCGATCAACGCGGGCACGGAAAAGGGGCGCGTCTGCGCTTGTGGTTGCGGTTGTGTTTCATCCATGCATTACCTCTCGGCCCAGGCGCGCAGCGGCGCCAGGCGTGTCGATTCGAGCTCGTCGCGGTAGAAGAGATTGTAGGTATCGAACGGGATCAGCCGCCCGTCGGGATGGACGATGTGCACGCACGTCTTCTTGATCGAGCGGAGGTCGAACGACTGCGCGTCGATGAACTCCACGATCAAGACGCGGAAGATATTCGCGTAGCCGACGTCGCCGCCGGCCAGCACCTTCGGCATGCAGCAGAGAAGATCCTTCAGCCGCGCCGGCTGCGTGTCGGCGCCGATGCCGGTGGAGAAGAGGTTGAGGAACGCGCCGCGCACGCCGGGCTCGCTCTCCAGCACGATCGTGTTGCGGCTGCCGTTCATCAGCGCGTCGCGGCCGATCATCGACGTGAGCGGGATGACTTCCCCGTCGGGGCTCTTGAACGCGTAGCCCATGCAGAGCGAGTCGGGGTGGCAGGGAACGGGGACCAAATCCTCGGCGGCAAAGATCGGCGACTGCTCGAGGATCTTTCGCCGCACTTCCGAGAGCGTGAGCCGGTGCGCGGCATCGACGTAGCCGTCGACACGTCCGGCCACCTGCACCGGCTGCAGCGTCACGCCGCGGACGCACGGCTGCTTCACGGCGAAGTCGAGGATGTCGCCGATCTCGTCGTCGTTCACGCCGCGCTGCAGCGTCACGACCAGCGTCGTAGAGAGATTCAGCTCGTTCAATCGCTCGATGGCGCGCATGCGGATGTCGCGCAGATCGGCGCCGCGGAGGATCTCCAGCGGCTTCGGACGGAGCGAGTCGAATTGCAGATAGATCTCGAAGAGCGGCTTGTACGACGCCAGCCGCTTCGCGAACTCGCCGTCGCGGGCGATGCGCACGCCGTTCGTGTTGACCATGAGGTGCCGGATCGGGCGGCGCTTGGCGGCATCGAGGATGGCGAAGAAGTCGGGATGGATCGTCGGCTCGCCGCCGGAGATCTGCACGACGTCGGCCTCGCCCTCATTGGCCACGACGGCGTCGAGCATCGACTCGATCGCGGCGAGGCTGCGGTGCTGCTGCCGCTCCGGCCCGCTGCCGGCGTAGCAGATCGGGCAGCGAAGGTTGCACGCGTCCGTCACCTCGATGAGCGAGACGCAGCTGTGCTGCTCGTGGTCGGGGCAGAGGCCGCAGTCGTACGGGCAGCTCCAGCGGATCGGCGTGTTGCGCCGCAGCGGCATCTCCGGCGGCTTGAGGTAGACCTCGCGGCACTGGCGGTAGTAATCGACGTCGTCGGAGACGAGCACGCGCTCGCTGCCGTGCGCCGGGCAGTGCTTGAGCATCCAGACGCAGCCATCCTCGAAGACGACCTTGCCGTCAACCTTGCGGAAGCACGTCGTGCAGATCGACACGACGGCGTCGTAGAAAAGGTAGGGACGCGTTGGGGCCGGCATTGGACAGAACGAGGCAATAGTAGAGCACGCCGGCGGCGCAGGCCCACTGAATCGCGCTGAGCCCGAGGAGATACCGTGGCGGGTCCGGCTTCAGAAAGTCGACGGCGAAGCGGAAGGCGAGGTAGGACCCGAGGAAGAAGCGGAAGCGGTCGCCGTCTCTGCGGACGGCTCTCAGCGCAACCGCCAGGATTGCGAGAAACGCAATTTCGTAGAGCGCGACCGGGTGGCGGGGCACGTTGTCGCCCATGGCGATGCCCCACGAAACCGGCAGCCCGGCGGTCTTGTCCGCAGGCCCGGCGAGGAAGCAGCCGATGCGGCCGATGCTCATGGCGGTGATGAGTGGGTAGACGAAAAGGTCGCCCGTCGAGCGCGTGATGCCGGCGACCTTCTTGGCGATCTCGACGCCGATCAAGCCGCCCAGGAGGCCGCCGACGATGCTCTTGCCCCCGAAGAAGTTGCCGCCGGCGTAGGAGAGGACGAAGAGGAGGCGCGAGCCGAGCGCCGCGCCGAGGGCGGCGCCGGTGAAGACCGTGGCGCGGTCGGCGGTGGAGATGACGTCGCCGCTGCGCTTGCGCAGGGTGACGTAGACGAGGAGGCCGGCGAGGTAGCCCAAGACCTCGAAGAGGAGATGGAGAGAAAGCACGGGTCGAGCATACCTCTTGCTCGGGCCCGCTTGACTTGAGACTGAGTCTCAGTCTAGGCTCAGACTGTCCATGCCGGCCGTTGAGCGCGAAGTCAACCGCTTCGAGAACTTTCTCGGGACCCAGGGCCTCCGCCTCACCCAGGAGCGCGTCGCCCTCGTCCGCGAGATCTTCTCCACCCACTACCACTTCGAGGCCGACGAGCTCCTGCTCAAGATGAAGCAGAAGGCCGTCAAGATCTCCCGCGCCACGATCTACCGCACCCTCGAGCTCCTCGTGAAGTCCGGCATGGTCCGCCGCGTCCACCTCGGCGAGGACCACTACCACTACGAATACGTCAGCGGAAACTCCCACCACGACCACCTCATCTGCACCACCTGCGGGTCGGTCATCGAGTTCCACGACCCCATGCTCGAGAACCGCACGCGCGAGATCTGCGAGAAGAAGAAGTTCACTCCCACGTTCTACAACCTGCAGGTCCTCGGGATCTGCGACTCCTGCCGACGGAAAGGTGCGCTGCCCGAGGCCCCCGATCGCGTCACTGCGATCTCCGAAGGGGCCTTGCAGCTTCGCAAGTAACCATGCTCCCTGCTCTCATCATCGTCTTCCGCGAAGGCTTCGAAGCCTTCCTCACCGTTGCCATCATCTTCGCCTTCCTCCGCAAGACCGGCCGCGATTGGCTGCGGCCCACCGTCTACGCCGGCATCGCCACCTCCATCGTGGCGAGCTTCGGCCTCGGCTGGGTGCTGATGCGCGTCAACGAGTCGCTGTGGGAAGGGATCCTCGGCCTCGTCGCTGCCGTGCTCGTGGCCAGCTTCGTCGTCCACGTCTGGCGCACCGCGCCGCGCATCAAGGGCGACATGGAAACCCGCCTCGAGACCGCGTCGTCGAAGACCTCGCGCGCGCTGGCCATCGCCGGCATCTTCGTCTTTACCGTACTGATGGTCACTCGCGAAGGGATGGAAACCGCACTGATGTTGATCCAGGTCAAGAACACCCGCTTCATCCTCGGATCGCTCCTCGGTATCGTCGCCGCGGCGGCCATGTCGTGGGCGTGGGCGCACTACGGCCATCGCATCAACCTGAAGCGCTTCTTCCAGGTCACGGGCCTCTTCCTCCTGCTCTTCACCGCGCAGATCGTCTTCTACGCGATCCATGAGCTCTCCGAGGCCGAGGTCCTGCCGAACAGCGCGGCGATCCACACCGCCACCGAGCCGTTCTCGCCCGTCGGCGTGTACGGCAAGTGGTTCTCGATCCTGATGGTCGGCTTCTGCGCGGCGTGGCTTCTGGCCGTGTCGATGAAAGACCGCTTCCAGCGCGCCCACGCCCTGGTCATGCTGCTGATCTTCGTGGCCATCTTCCCGGCTGCCGCCGCGCACGCCGAAACCACGCGCGCCCAGTCGCTCATGGGCACCGTCTGCGAGATCACCGTCCCGGACATCGACGCGAAGTACATCGACCTCGCCTTCGCCGAAGGGAAGCGCATCGACGCCATCATCAATACCTGGCGCGACGACAGCGAGCTCTCGCTCGTTAACGCGCAGAAGCTCCACGCCGTCTCCGGAGAGTTGGGGGGAATGCTGGTGACGACGGTGTGGTGGGCGAACCGAACCGGCGGCGCGTTCAACCCGCTGGTGCGGCCGCTGGTCGACATCTGGAAGACGCGCGACGGCGGCGCCGTCCCGTCGCAGGAGGAGATCGCCGCAGCCATGAAGCGCGTCGACCTCGCCAACGTCGAGGTGACGAAGGAAACGATCACGCTCAAGAACGGCGCGATGGTCGAGGAAGGGGCATGGGGCAAGGGTCTGGCCCTCGACCGCATGCTCGGCGTCCTCAAGCAAAAAGGCGTTCTGCGCGCGCGCATCAACTTCGGCGGGCAGATCGCGAACTACGGCGACCAGCCGTACGTCACGATCGCCGATCCGCACAAGCGCGACACGCCGGCGCTCGGCTTCTCCCTCGGCAAGCGCTCCATCTCGACGAGCTCCGGCTCGGAGAAGACCTTCACCGTCGGGGGCAAGACCTTCACGCACCTCATCGACCCGCGCACCGGCTTCGCCCTGCCGCCGTGGGGCTCGGTGTCGGTGATCGACAACTCCGCCTTCGTCGCCGACATCCTCTCGACCGCGCTCTACGTCATGGGTCCCGAGGCGGGCATGAACTGGGCGAAGGCGCACAACGTCATTGCCATCTTCATCACCGACAAGAACGAAGTCTGGACGTCGGCGCCGATCCCGAGCTTGCAGGCGCTCGACGCGAAGTTCTCGATCAAGAAGTAAGGGGAAAGAAACGATGATTCGACGTTTCCTGGTCGTAGTGTGCTCACTCGCGCTGGCAGGCACGGCCGTCGCGCAAGACACGGGCGATCTCGAGCGCCGTCTGCGCGCGCTGCAGGACAAGGTCAACGAGGTGGAGGAGCTGAAGCGCGAGATCGACGTGCTGTCGAAGGAGATCGAGGCGCTCAAGACGGGGCAGCAGAAGCAGACGGTCGAGGTGACGCCCGCGCTCTCCGGCCGGCAGTACGGCCTCGGCGCCGCGGCTTCGAAGGTCTACCGCTCCGAGCCGGGCTTCTCGATCGGCGGCTACGGCGACATGGTCTATGCGAACCGCCGCGGCGGCGAGAGCACGGCCGACCTCGTGCGCGCCGTCCTCTACACCGGCTACAAGTTCAACAACAACGTCCTCGTCAACTCGGAGCTCGAGGTCGAGCACGCGTCGACGGAGCTCGGCGGCGCGGTGTCGATGGAGTTCGCCTACCTCGACTTCCTGATGAAGCCGCAGGCGAACGTGCGCGCCGGCGTGGTGCTGATGCCGGTCGGCTTCATCAACGAGCAGCACGAGCCGACGGCGTACTTCGGCGCGCAGCGGCCCGTGGTCGAGCGCGTGATCATTCCGACGACGTGGAGCGAGATCGGCGCGGGACTCTTCGGCGACGTCGGCCGCGTCAGCTACCGCACGTATCTGACGACGGGGATGGATAGCTCGCGCTTCGAGGCCGAAGAAGGGCTGCACGAAGGGAAGCAGGCGGGCGCGGAGGCGAAGGCAGAGGATTTCGCGTTCGTGGCGCGCGCCGACTGGCACCCGATCGAGGGGACGCTCCTCGGCGGCGCGTTCTACACCGGCAACTCGGGGCAGGGGCGCGGCTTCGGCGGGCGCGTGAAGCTCGCCGAGGTGCACGCGGAGTCGAAGTTCCGCGCCGTGTCGCTGCGGGCGCTGGCGGCGCGGGCGTCGATCGGCGACGCGGCGGCGATCAACGCGGCGAACGGTCTCGTGGGCGACGAGTCGGTCGGCCGGACCCTCGGCGGCTGGTACGTCGAAGGCGGCTACGACCTCGGCACCGGCAACGTGGCGTTCATCCCGTACGCGCGCTACGAGCGCTTCGACACGCAGCGCAGCGTGCCGCTCGGCTTCGAGCGCAATCCGGAGAATGACGCGCGCGTCCTGACGCTCGGCATCGAGGTGAAGCCGATCCCGCAGACGGTGATCAAGGCCGACTGGCAGCAGCGCAAGAACAGGAATCAGTTCAACCTCGGGCTCGGATACATCTTCTGATGAAGCGATTCGCTCTGCTCCTGCTCCTGTTTGCGACGACAGCCGCGCACGCGCGCGTGCTGCTCACGCAGGAGCAGGCGCTGGCGACGGCGTTTCCGACCGGCGTGACGGTGACGCGGCAGAAGTTTTTTCTGACGCCGGAGCAGGTCGCGGCAGCGCGGAGCGAGAGCGGCGTCGACTTCGACGACCGCCTCGTTGTCCGCTACGCGGGCAGCGACGGCCGCATCGCCTACTTCGACACGCACCGCGTGCGCACGGAGCCGGAGACGGTGATGGTCGTGGTGATGCCGGACGGCAGCGTCGACCGCGTGGAGATCCTCGCCTTCAACGAGCCGACCGACTACTTTCCGAAGCGGCGCTGGCTCGACCAGCTTCTGCACCGGCATCTCGACCGCGAGCTCGCGCTCAACCGCAGCGTGCGTCCGATCTCCGGCGCGAGCCTCACCGGACGCGCCCTCGTCAACGCCACGCGCAAGGTGCTGGCGCTGCACCACGTGCTCCGAGGAGTGACGCCGCGATGATGCCGCGCGCGCAGGTGATGCTGCTGCAGCTGTCGCTCTTGGCGATGGCCGTCACCGGCGTCGTCTTCGCGTGGATGAAGTACTTCATGAAGAGCGACGACCCGTTCGCCGTCGCCAATCATCCGTTGCAGCCGTACCTGCTCGACGCGCACGTGCTGCTCGGACCGGTCGCGGTCTTCGCCATCGGCTGGGTCTTCGGCAATCACATCTGGCCGGCGTACCGCGGCGGCGCGCCGAACCGCAGGAGCGGCATCGTGGCCATGCTCTTCATCGTGCCGATGACGATGAGCGGGTACTTGATGCAAGTGTCGACTGCGGACGCGACGCGCAAGGCGTTCGCGGTATCGCATTGGGTGAGCGTGGCGCTATTCGCGGCGGGCTACATCGCTCACCTGATCCATGAGCCGCGCTAATCGCCGCAGCGTCCGCTCCTTCCCTAAAATCACCGCTACGTCGAAAATTGGCGGCGAGGCGCCGCGGCCGGTGAGCGCGAGCCGCAGCGGGTGGATGAGCTTCGCCGCACTCACGCCGCGCTCCTCGGCGAGCTTGCGGAGCGCGGCCTCCGAGGTCGTGACGTCGAATGGTTCGGCCGCTTGCAGCGCATCGTGCAACTCGCGTAGGCGCTCGCCGACGTCGTCACCCTTCAGGTGCTTCTTCGACGCCTCCGCGTCGTACTCGAACTCGTCGGTGAAGTAGTACGAGATCTGCTCCGCGATCTCGCGCAGCGTCCGCGCGCGCATCTTGTGCAGCTCCAGGATCGGCCGCAGCTCCTCGACCGTGCGCGGCGCGTCGCCGAGGAACGGGACGAGGTACGCGTAGATCTCGTCGGCGCTCATGCGCATCAGGTACTGGCCGTTCATCCAGAGGAGCTTCTCCGGGTCGAACACCGCGGGCGCCTTGTTGACGTCGCCGAGGTCGAAGAGCGGCGCGGCTTCGTCTTTCGTGAAGAGCTCGCGGTCGCCGCCGGGAGACCAGCCGAGGAGCGTGAGGAAGTTGAAGAGCGCCTGCGGTACGACGCCCATGTCGCGGTACTCCTCGGCTGACGTCGCGCCGGTGCGCTTGGAGAGGCGCTTGCGGTCGCTGCCGAGGATCAGCGGCAGGTGCGCGAAGACCGGCGGCTCCGCGCCGAACGCGCGAAAGAGCACGACGTGCTTCGGCGTGTTCGAGAGGTGATCGTCGCCGCGCGCGACGTGGGTGATGCCCATGTCGATGTCGTCGACGACAACGGAGAGGTGATAGGTCGGATGCTTGTCCGAGCGCAAGAGGACGAAGTCGTCGATGAGATCGCCCTCGAAGGCGACATCGCCGCGGATCAGGTCGTGGAACTCGATCGTCCCCGGCTCGACGCGGAAGCGGATCACGTGCGCCGCCTCGGCGTTCTGCTCCGCGAGCGCGCGGCAGCGGCCGGAATAGCGCCAAGCGCGCCCCTCGGCCTCCGCAGCGACGCGCTCTTCCTCGAGCTCCTCGACCGTGCAGTAGCAGCGGTAGGCCTTGCCCCTCCCGACGAGCTCCTCGGCGCGCTCGCGGTAGAGCGCGAGGCGGTCGCTTTGATAGAGCGGGCCTTCGTCCCACTCCACGCCGAGCCACTGCAGCGAACTGACGATCTGCTCGGCGTGGTGCTGCTTGGAGCGCTCGACGTCCGTGTCCTCGATGCGCAGCAGCATCGTGCCGCCGAAGCGGCGGGCGTGGAGGAGATTGAAGATCGCGGTGCGCGCGCCGCCGACGTGAAGGAAGCCGGTTGGCGAAGGGGCGAAGCGGAGTTTCAAGGCGGGCGAGAGTCTACAATCATTCGATGCGGCGCCGCGGTTTCTCCCTCGTCGAAGTGCTGGTGGCGCTGCTCGTGCTCGCCATCGTGATCACGACGACGATCGCCATGTTCGGCGAGCGCCAGAGGCGGCTCCGGCAGGCGCACGAGACGGTGCTCGCCTATCAGGTCCTCTCCAACGAAGCCGAGCTCTGGCGCCGCGTCGACTTCCACAGCATCGACACGCTGCCGCGGCAGTTCCGCTCCGACACGTCGCTCCTCGCGCCGATGGCGCCGTACGTCGCCACGGTGAAGATCGACACGCCGCGCACGGACGTCCGCAACATCACCCTCACGATCCGCTGGAACAACGCGCAGCACTCGGCAGCGCTGGCGCTGGCGCGCGCCGACACGGGCGGGAGCAATCTATGGTGAGGCGCGCGCGCGGATACTCGCTCGTCGAGATCGTCGTCACGCTGGCGCTCTTCGGCACGTTCCTCTTCATCATCGTCACGCTCACCGCGGAGATGCGCCGCAACGAGAAGAAGTGGCCGGTCAACTTCATCAGCCATCCGGACGTCGGCGCCGTCGTCTCGCGCCTCCGCCGCGACGTCTACGACGCGAAGTACTTCCCCGACGCATGGCAGACGTACACGAAGAGCGACGAGACGCCGATCATCTACACGATCACCTCGGCGGGATTTGGCGAGACGGTGGTGTGGGACTTCCGGAAGCCGGGCGAGGTCACGCGCCACTCCTGGAGCTCGAACCAGAAGCAGCCCGACTGGGTGGCGCACGCCACGCCGCGGTTCTCCACGACGATCTACGAGGCGCCGAACGGCGAGAGCGGACTGCACGTCACCGCCGTCGACGACAAAGGAAAGCTTGCGATCGATCAGATCCTCATCCAGCGGCCGCACGACTGAGCGGGGCTACGTCCTCGTCTCCGCCATCGCCCTGGCCATCCTCTACTTCGCTCTCATGGAGCTGATGTTGGTGGACTCCTCGCGCGCGCTGCGGGAGGCACAGCGCTTCCGCGCCCGCGTCGTCGCCACGACATTGGCTGAGAGCGCCGCGGAGCTCGCGGCCGCACAGCTCGTCACCGCGCCGGGCGCGACGGTGAACGCAACCGACGATCAGGGGACGATGAGCGCCACGCTGCAGAAGTCGGGAAGCACCTTCATGATCGACGCGCAGGCTGAGGCGACCGGAGTGCTGCCGCAGAAGGCCACGGTGCGGGTGCAGGGGGATGTGCAAGGGACGCGGGTGAGGGTCGCGTACACGTACCACACGTACTGATAGGGGCGCACGCCGTGCGCCCCTACCGTTTTATCTCGTTCTCCTCATCATGCCGAGGCCGATCGCAGCGGCGGCGAGACCGCCGAGGACCATGCCCGGGTTCGACTTCGCGTAATCGCGCACCTTGTTCAGCGAGCCGTTCATGTCGAGGCCTTTCGCCTTGGCGAGAATGCCGTTGAGACCGGTCGGCTGCCGCTCCGCCATCGGGGTGTCCGTCGGCGGCTGGTACGGATGGAACTGATTCGTAGGATTCAGGTTATCAACCATTCCTCTCCTCCTTTTCCGTCCTCTATCTATTGCCAGCGCGGTGCCATAGAATCGCCGCCATGGCAGGCAATCCGCGCGAGAACGCCAAGTCGAAGGGCTTCTGGGACGGCGGCTCGACCGGGCACAGCGACAACGGCCAGTCCGCCGGGCGGCCGAGCGGTTTTCCCGGCACGCGCACGCCGAGCAAGACCGGCGTCCGCACGGACATCGACGTCCCTTTGAAACCCAACAAATCCGATCCGCGCCGCTGAGCGTAGAATCGGCATCACATCCCTAATGAGCGCGAGCGTCGACTCGTCGTCAGCGTTGATCCCAGCGGTAGCCGGTGGTGACGTCGCCGCCTTCGAGGCGGTGTACGACCGCTACTCCGGCACGCTGTACGCGCTATTGCTGCGCATTCTCGGCAACGCGGAAGACGCGCAGGAAGTGCTGCAGGAAGCGTTCGTCAAAGTCTGGACGACGGCGCGCATGTTCGACGCGGCGCGCGGCAGCGAGGTGGCCTGGCTGATCTCGATCGCCCGCAGCAAAGGGATCGACAAGCTGCGCTCGCGCAAGATCCGCTCGGACCGCGAGAACGACGCCGGACGGGAAATCTCGATTCACTCGGCTTTCGTAGATAAGACGACGGGGGCGGACGTCGCCATCCTGTCGCAAGAACGAATTGCCGTGCGCAACGCGCTCGCCGAATTGCCCGAGGCTCAGCGCATCGCACTCGAGCTTGCATACTTCGAGGGACTCTCGCAATCCGAGATCAGCGAGCGTTTGCACGAGCCCCTCGGCACGGTGAAAACGAGAATGCAGCTCGGGATGAAGAAACTGCGGGAGCGGCTCCAGGCCTTTCGATGATCGCCCACGACGAAGCACAGGAGATCGCCGCGCTCGACGCCGTCGGCGCCGCGTCGGCGGACGAAGAGCGCGATCTCGACGAGCATCTCGCGGCGTGCGCGGAGTGCCGGCGCGTCCGCGATGAATACGCCGAGGCGGTGACGCTCCTGGCGCGCGGGCTCGATCCCGTGCCGCCGCCCGCGGAGCTGCGCGAGCGCGTCGTGAGCGGCGAAGCGCCCGACAACGTCGTCGACGCGCGGCGCCGCTTCGGCTCCAGCAAGTGGTGGCTGGCGACGGCGGCGACGATCTTCCTGGCGCTGTGGGGCTGGCGCGAGCTGACGATGCGTGTGGAGCGCGAGAGGTACACGACGCAGGAGGCGGAGATCCGGCGCCTCAACGAGGACAACACGCGGCTCTCGCAGAACAACGAGAAGTTGAGCGCGGAGATGTCGGCGCTGGCGTCGGCCGGCACGCGCACGATCTCACTCAATGGCCAGCAGGCCGCACCGAGCGCCTCGGCGCGCGTGTTCCTCGAGCCGGAGCAGCGCCGCGCGGTCGTCTTCTTCTACAACCTGCCGGCGAACGCGAAGGACAAGAGCTACCAGCTCTGGGTCATCGCCGCAAAGCCACAGAGCGCCGGCGTGTTCGACGTGACCGGCAGCGGCAACGCCACGATCACGATCGAGAACCTTCCGGTGGCGACGGAGATCAAGGCGCTGGCCGTGACGCTCGAGCCGCGCGGGGGCGTGGCGCAGCCGACGAACACGAATTTCTTCGTGATGGGGTCGTCGTCGCTATAGTCCGACGATGTTGTACCCACAGTCCACGTACATCACTTCGCCCGTGATCGCCGACGACATCGGTGATAGCAGAAACAGCGCGCTGTTCCCGATCTCCTCGAGCTCCACGTTGCGGCGCAGCGGCGCCTTGTCGGCGTAGTGCTTGAGCATCCCAGTGAAGCCTTTGATCCCGCGCGCCGCGAGGGTGTTGACCGGGCCGGCGGAGATAGCGTTGACGCGGATGTTCTTGGGGCCGAGGTTCGCGGCGAGGTAGCGGACCGAGGCTTCGAGCGAGGCTTTGGCGACGCCCATCACGTTGTAGCCCTCGATCGCCTTCACCGCGCCGTAGTACGACATCGCCAGCACCGCGCCGCCGCCGCTCTTCTCGAAGAGCGGGATGGCCGCGCGCGTCAGGCCGACGAGGGAGTAGGCGGAGATGTCGTGCGCGGTCTTGTAGCCCTCGCGGGAGGTCTTGTGGAAGTCGCCCTCGAGGTCTTCGCGCGGCGCGAAGGCGACGGAGTGGACGAGCGCGTCGAGCCGCCCGAACTTCGCATCGACCTCGGCGAAGACGCTGTCGATCTCCGTGTCGCTCGTGACGTCGCAAGGGAGGAGCACGGCGTCGGACATCGTTGAGCTCAGCGCCTCGACGCTCTCCTTCAGCCGCTCGCCCTGGTACGTGAAGGCGAGGCGCATCCCCTCGCGGGCGAGCGCCTGCGCGATCGCCCAGGCGATGGAGCGCTTGTTGGCGACGCCGAAAATCAGGCCGGTTTTCCCTTCCAGTAATGCCATGGGCGGATTGTATTAGGCTTTGCGACCCATGAAACGCCTCCTCTGCCTCCTCTTCCTCGTGGCGGTACCGGCGCTCGCCCAGACCAAGCGCGCCTTCACCATCGAAGACCTCTACCGCGTCCGCGGGCTCGGCGATCTCTCGCTCTCGCCCGACGGTGCCACGGTGCTCTTCACCGTCGTCACGTCCGACCTCCCGCACGCGAAGCGGACGACGCGGATCTGGGCGATGAACGCGGACGGCTCGAACGCGCGGGAGCTGACGCACGGCGACTCCGACACGTCGCCGCACTTCTCGCCCGACGGGAAGTCGATCGCGTTTCTGCGCAGCGACAACATCTATCTATTGCCGCTCGGCGGCGGCGAGGCGAAGCAGCTGACGACGCTGTCGACGGGCGTCTCCGACCCGCTCTGGTCGCCGGACGGGAAGTCGATCGCCTTCGCGGCCGACGTCTATCCCGAATGCGGCGCCGACGACGCCTGCAACGAGAAGGTCGCCGACCGCTGGAGCAAGGGGAAGTTGCAGGCGCACATGGCCGACTCGCTGCTCTATCGCCACTGGACGGAGTGGCGCGACGGCAAGGTCACGCACACGCTGCTCCTCGACGTCGACACGCAGAATGTGCGCGACTTGACACCGGGCCGCTTCGACTTCCCTGGCTTCCAGCTCGGCGGGCCGCTGCAGTATGCCTTCTCGCCCGACTCGACGGAGCTCACCGTGGCCTCGAATCACGATGCGGAGCCGGCCTCGTCGACGAACGCAGACCTCTGGGTGATCGACCTCAAAGCGGCGACGCCCACCCCGCGCAACATCACCGCCGCGAACCACGGCTACGACGACTCGCCGCAGTACTCGCCCGACGGCCGCACCATCGCCTACCGCACGCAGAAGACGCCGGCGTACGAGTCGGAGCTCTTTCAGCTCGCGCTGTACGACCGGCAGAGCGGCACGTCGCGCATCGTCTCGGGGACGTTCGACAACTGGATCGACGACTTCCACTGGAGCGAGGACGGGAAGTCGATCGTCTTCAGCGGCCCGGTCGAAGGCATCAATCCTCTCTACCGGCTCGACCTCGCCAGCGGAGCGATCCGGAAGATCTACGAGCACGCGACGATCGACGCCTTCGAGGTCTCGAAGCTCGGCGACACGCTGTATTACATCGAGCGCTCCGTCGGCGAGCCGTCGGAGATCTACCGCGTCTCGCTCACCGGCAGCGCGGCGTCGACGCGGCGCAAGCTCACGCACATCAACGACGCGTTCGTGAACGAGGTCGACGTCCGCCGCGCCGAGGCGATGTGGGTGAACGGCGCGCGCGGCGAGAAGGTGCAGGTCTACATCGTCAAGCCGCACGGCTTCGATCCGGCGAAGAAGTACCCGCTGATCCTCAACGTGCACGGCGGCCCGCAGTCGCAGTTCGGCGACGCCTTTCGCGGGGACTGGCAGGTCTATCCCGGCGCCGGCTACATCGTGGCCTTCCCGAATGCGCATGGCTCGACCGGGCGCGGGCAGGCCTACACCGCGGAGATCTCCGGCGACTGGGGCGGCGCGGTGTTCGAGGACCTGATGAAGGTGACGGACGCGCTCGAGGCGTTGCCGTACGTCGACAAGAGCCGCATGGGAGCGATGGGGTGGTCGTACGGCGGCTACATGATGAACTGGTTCGAAGGA
Source organism: Thermoanaerobaculia bacterium (assembly GCA_035276475.1). GTDB lineage: Bacteria > Acidobacteriota > Thermoanaerobaculia > Gp7-AA8 > Gp7-AA8 > DATDFB01. The sequence continues at coordinate 14,134 of DATELQ010000067.1, forward strand.
CACACGGACCGCTTCAAGGCCATCGCCACCATGATGGGGATCTTCGACAACCGTTCGTTCTTCGGCGCGACGGAGGAGTCGTGGTTCCCGGAGTGGGACCTCAAGGGGCAGCCGTGGAACTCGGCGCTGTACGAGAAGTGGTCGCCGTCGAACTTCGTCACGAACTTCAAGACGCCGTGCCTGGTGATCACCGGCGAGCGCGACTACCGCGTGCCGTACACGCAGAGCTTGCAGATGTTCACGGCGCTGCAGAAGCAGCACGTGCCGTCGCGCCTGATCGTGTTCTCGAAGGCGGGCCACTGGCCGAGCTGGTACGAGATGATGCTCTACTACACCGCGCACCTCGAATGGTTCCAAAAGTACCTCGGCGGCGGCGGACCGCCGTGGTCGACGGAGGCGTTCCTCCGCAACGCCGTCTTCGACACGTCGAGCGGCCAGCGCATCGATGAGAAGGAGAAGGCGCCGGAGAACCTGCAGGGGAAGCCGGCGGAGAAACCGAAGTCTTAGCGCTTAGCGATTGGCGGTTCGCGGTTAGGAGGCGGGCGGGCCTAATCGCCAACCGCTAACCGCCAACCGCTTTACTTCCTCGTGTTCCCGCTGACGATGCTCATCTTCCCGTCGCTCGTGACCTTTCGCACACGCGGGATCCACTCTCGCCGGTTCTCCTCGGCGGTGTGCAGGTACTCGAGGACGTAGAGGTCGCGGCCGTGGACGGCGACGGCGGTCGGTGACCACGGCGGCGACGTCCAGAGCACCGGGGTGACGCGCCCGGCGCGGTCGACGCGCAGCAGCGCGCCGCACGCCGAGGCGGCGACGTAGATCGTGCCGTCGTCCGCGACCGCGAGGCCGCGGAGATACGGGGCGGTGTAGTCGGCGAGGCCCGGAATGCGCCCGCACTTCGGCACGGAGACGATCTCGGCCACCGTCGTCACGCGTCCGCGCGGATCGATCTTCCGGATCGCCTGGTCCTCGGTGTAGTAGAGCGAGCCGTCCGGGCCCGCTGCGAGGCCGTTGATCCACGTGACCGTCTCAGAGCCTCTGTGAACCGGCGGGAGCGTCGCCAGCACCGAGCGCGCACCCGTGGGGTCGATCCCGACCATGCGGATCTGCTTTCGGTCGGTTCCGTCGGGGTAGTAGAAGCGGCCGTCGCGCCCGACCGTCACGGGAAAATCGCTCGACAGCACGACGCCGCCGACGGCGCGAAACTCCGCGCCCGGGATGTACGGCCACGGCGTGTTGCGAAAGCGGCTCTCGGGATCGAAGGCGAAGAAGTGGAACGCCGGCCCTTCGCGCTTCTCCATGCGGCCGTTCGCGTCGATGGCGAAGACGCCGGCGCCGGTGTCGACAAAGTAGACCGCGCCGGTTTTCGACACCGCGATCGAGGAGCCGGGGTGGGCGGAGGCGGTGGCGGCGGCGAAGAGCAGGAGCAATGCAGTGAATCGCATACAGAGGAGACGCGGGGCAGCCGCACACTGTTAACCGGACATCTGTCCGCGGACATCCGTCCGAACGGACAGTCGAGCAAACAGCTAACTCGTTGAAAACACAGCGCGACACCCATGGCACCTCCGTTGCCCATAGGGACGCCCATGATTCAAAACGCCTCTTCGATGGACCGGCCGGTCGCGCCGACGGGACGGTTCACGCGGCCGCGGATCCTCATGCTCGCAGCAGTCGGGCTGCTCGTCATCGCCGGCGCGATCCTGTTTCCGGCGATCCGCCGCTGGTCGCGCGCCGACCGCGCCGTCGACGCCACCACCCTCTCCATCGGCACCGTCACGCGCGGCGATCTGCGCCGCGACGTTTCCGTGCAGGGCCGCGTCGTCGCGGCGCTGCACCCGACGCTCATCGCCCCGGCTGCCGGCTCCGTCTCGCTCAAAACCAACGCCGGCGCCGTCGTCAAGAAGGGCGACGTCCTCGCCGTCATCGACAGCCCGGAGCTCCGCAGCGCCCTGCAGCAGGCCAGCGCGCAGCTCCTCTCGCTCCAGGCCGACGCCGAGCGCCAAAAGATCCTCACGCGCCAGGCCGACGCGCGCGCCAAGCAGCTCGTCGACCTCAATCGCACCCGCCTCAGCGCCGCCAAGCGCGTCCTCGCGCGCGCGGAGACGCTGCACAAAGAAGGGCTGATGAACAAGGGCGACTACGAGAAGGCGCAGGATGACGTCCACGTCGCCGAGCTCGAGCTCGAGCAGGCCACGCGCGAAGTCGGCTCGAGCCAGGAGACGGGCGGCTTCGACGTCCGCACGCGCGCGCTGCAGGCGAACCGCCAGCAGACCGCCACGGCGGAGCTGCAGAAGAAATTCGAAGACCTCACCGTGCGCGCGCCGTTCGACGGCATGATCGCCTCGGTCAACGTCAACGACCGCGACTCCGTCACCGCCAACCAGGCCATCCTCAACATCGTCAACCTCTCGTCGCTGGAGCTCGAGCTCACCATCCCCGAGGAGTACGCGAACGATTCGAAGATCGGCACGCCGGTGACGATCGCGTTCGGCGCGGAGGAGAAGCCGGGGCACATTACCGCCATCTCCCCCGAGGTCGTCGGCAACCAGGTCACGGCGCGCGCGGTGCCGGACGGCGGGTGGCCGGAGGGGATGAAACAGAACCAGCGCCTCACCACGCGCCTCGTCTTCGAGTCGAAGCACGACGTCGTCAAAGTCCCGCGCGGCGCGTGGCTGGAGAGCGGCGGCGGGCGCAGCGTGTGGGTCGTCGACGGCAAGACCGCCGTCAAGCGCGACATCGCGGTCGGCGCCGCCTCGGTCTCGGAAGTCGAGATCGTGAGCGGGCTGCAGATCGGGGAGCGCGTCGTCACATCCGATACCTCGTCGTTCGGGAACGCACGATCAGTGATTCTTCAATAAAGGGAGAGATCGAATGCTGCAGATGAACAACATCCGAAAGGTGTACCGCACCGACCTGGTGGAGACCCACGCGTTGGAGGGGCTGTCGCTCACCGTCAACGACGGCGAGTTCGTCTCCGTCATGGGGCCGTCGGGCTCGGGGAAGACGACCTTCCTCAACATCGCCGGCCTCCTCGACGTCTTCGACGGCGGCTCGTACCGGCTCGACGGCAAGGACGTCAGCCGCCTCTCCGACCGGGAGATGTCGAAGATCCGCAATCAGAACATCGGCTTCATCTTCCAGAGCTTCAACCTCATCCCCGACCTCGACGTCTTCGACAACGTCGACGTGCCGCTGCGCTACCGCGGCCTTTCGGGCGCGGACCGCAAGAAGCGCATCGAGAACGCCGTCGACATGGTCGGCCTCACCTCGCGCATCCACCACCTTCCCTCGCAACTCTCCGGCGGGCAGCAGCAGCGCGTGGCCATCGCCCGCGTGCTCGCCGCCGATCCGAAGCTGATCCTCGCCGACGAGCCGACCGGCAACCTCGACTCGCTCATGGCGCGCGAGATCATGGACCTCCTCGACGACATCAACCGCCGCGGCACGACCATCGTCATGGTCACGCACGCGCCGGAGTGCGCGGCGCGGGCCTCGCGGGAGATCCACCTCCTCGACGGCAAGGTCGTCGACGTCGAGCGTCCGCCGGCGCTCTTCGAGACCGCCGCGGCGGGAAAGTGAGGAGGACGCGATGCTCGGTTACAACACGCAAATCGCCACGAAGAGCATCAAGCGCAACCCGGTCCTGACGGCGATCATCATCCTCGGCATCGCCTTAGGTATCTGCGCCTCCACCACGTTCACCACTGTGCGCCACATGTTCGCGCGCGATCCGCTGCCGGGGAAGAGCGACAAGCTCTTCTACGTCCGCATGGACAACTGGGATCCGGCCCGGCCGTATCCGACGAGCGAGAGCGGGCCGAAGAACGCGAATCCCCTCCCGCCGTCGCTGGCGTTCCGCGACGTCACGGAGCTGATGCGCTCGAACCTCCCGGCGCGGCAGACGCCGTCGTACATGACGATCCTCGCGGTCTATCCGGAGCGCCGGGTCAGCCGTCCGTATCAGGCTACGGTACGCGTCGTGGGGAGCGACTTCTTCCCGATGTTCGAAGTGCCGTTCCAGTACGGCCACGGCTGGGACAAGACGGCCGATGCGAAGGCCGAGCAGGTCATCGTCATCGACCACGCCACGAACGAGAAGCTCTTCGGCGGCGCGAACAGCGTCGGCAAGCGCCTGCGCGTCGGCAGCCGCGACTTCACCATCGTGGGCGTGCTCAAGCCGTGGCGGCCGTTCATCAAGATGTACGACCTCACGCAGAACTTCGTCGGGGAGCCGGAGCCGCTCTACATCCCCTTCAGCCTCACCCGGCCGATGCAGATCCGCAACGTCGGCAACAGCGACGGGTGGCAGCCGGTCGGGCCGACGTTCGACGACTTCCTCGCCTCCGACGTCGACTTCGTCCCGTTCTGGGTCGAGCTGCCGAAGCCTGCCGACCGCGCCGCGTACCAGCAGTTCATCGACAACTATGTGCGCGCCGAGAAGACGAAGGGACGCTTCCAGCGCCCGCTGAATAACCAGCTCACGGCGATGCACGACATGATGGTGGAGATGGGCGTGGTGCGCCCGGCGCTGACGGCGATGGTGGCGATGTCGATCCTCTTCCTGGTCATCTGCGCGCTGAACCTGACCGGCCTCCTGCTCGGCAAGTTCCTGGCGCGGGCGCCGGAGGTCTCGGTGCGGCGCGCCCTCGGCGCGACGCGCGCCGACATCTTCCTGCAGCACATCGCCGAGTGCGAGATCGTCGGCGTGGCCGGCGGCATCCTGGGCATGCTGCTGTCGCTCGGCGTGCTGCGCTTCATCGCCAAGCTCATCACCGCAACGACCATCATCTCCCTCGACCTGGAGATGATCGTCGCCGCGATCTTCCTCTCGCTCGTGGCCGGCCTCATCGCCGGTCTCTATCCGGCGTGGCGCATCTGCACGATGCAGCCGGCCGTGCAGCTCAAAGTCTGAAAGGAGACGCCATGGAAATCGGACCGATCGTCCGCGCCCTTTCCCGCAACCGCATGCGCACGCTGCTGATCGTGCTGCAGATCGGCATCACCCTGGCCGTGATCGCCAACGCCGTCACGATGATCAAGGGGCACCGCGCCAAGATGCAGAAGGAGTCGGGGTTCGACGACGACAACCTTCTCTGGGTCCACAGCAAGCCGTACGCGGAGACATACAACGAGCGCTCGTTCCGCATCACCACCACGCAGTCCGACCTGCGCGCGCTCAACGGCATCCCCGGCATCACCGCAGCGTCGAACACGAACTTCCTCCCGTGGCAGGGCGGCGGCAGCTCTACCCAGGCGAAAGTGGCGGGAGGTGACGGCACGGCGGTGCGCATGCAGGCATACGTGACGTCGCCGCAAATCCTCGACACGCTCGGCGTTCACCTCGTGTCGGGGCGTACGCTGCGCGACAGCGACCTCGACCTCGACCCGAAGTCGACGAAGAGCACCGTGATCATCTCCCGCGCGCTCGAGCAGCTCATGTTCAAGGGAAAGAGCGCCGTCGGGCAGCAGCTCATCGAGTCCGACAACAGCGTCGACACGATCGTCGGCGTCTTCGACAAGTTCTACAACCCGTACGGCTTTCCGATCCACGAGTACACGTACTTCGCGGACGGCATCGCCTCGTACGGCGGCGCGCGTTTCCTGGTGCACGTGGAGCCGGGAAAGATGAAGCAGGTCATTCCGGAGATCGAGAAGCGCCTGCTGCAGGTCAACGACGGGCGCACCTTCGAGTTCAGGACGATCAACGAGATCAAGAATCAGTACTTCACCGAGTCGCGCATCGTCATCGGCGCGATGACGGCGGTGATCCTCCTGCTCGTCATCGTCACGGGGCTCGGCATCGTCGGCGTGACGTCGTTCTCCGTCACGGAGCGGCGCAAGCAGATCGGCACGCGCCGCGCCCTCGGCGCAACCAAGCCGGCCATCCTGCGTTATTTTCTCCTCGAGAATTGGATCGTCACGAACACCGGACTCCTTCTCGGCATCGCCATGGCGTACGGGCTGAACTTCCTGCTCGTCACGAAGGCCGAGGGCGACAAGCTCGATTGGCGCTTCGTCGTCGCGGGCGTGGTCCTGCTCTGGCTGCAGGGGATTATCGCGACGCTGGCGCCGGCGAGGCGCGCCGCCGCAGTGTCGCCGGTGATCGCCACGCGGGCGGTGTAACGTGACGGTTGCACCGATCGTGAGCACGCAGCGAATGCACCGCGCCCCGGCCGGAACGGTCCTCATCGTCGAGGACCAGCCGGCCGTGGCGCGGGCGCTGATGCTGCTGCTCGACATCCACGGCGTCGACGCCGAGGTGGCGTCGAGCGCCGAGGAGGCGGTGCGGGCCGTGGCGCGGGGCGACATCGACGTCGTCCTGCAGGACATGAACTTCACTCCGGGCGCGACGAGCGGCGACGAAGGGATGTCGCTCTTCCGCCGCCTGCGTCAGATCGACGCCGGGATGCCGGTCGTGCTGCTCACGGCCTGGACGTCGCTCGAGACGGCCGTACAGATGGTGAAGGAAGGCGCGACCGACTACCTGGCCAAGCCGTGGAACGACGACAAGGTGCTGGCCATCGTCACGGCGCTCCTGGAGTCGCGGCGGCGCGACCGCGAGCGACGCGGCTCCCGCGCGGCGCTGGCGCGCTCGTTCGACCTGCGCGGCATCGTCTATGAGTCGGCGGCGATGCACCGCGTGGTCACGCTGGCGCTGCAGGTCGCGGCCGCCGACGTGCCGGTGCTGATCACCGGACCGAACGGCGCGGGGAAGGAAAAGATCGCCGAGATCATCCAGGCGAACTCCGGGCGGCGGAAGATGCCGTTCGTGAAGGTGAACGCGGGCGCGCTCCCCGACCAACTGCTCGAGAGCGAGTTGTTCGGCGCGGAGGCGGGGGCGTTCACCGGCGCGACTCGGCTGCGCATCGGCCGCTTCGAGTCGGCGAACGGCGGGACGCTCTTTCTCGACGAGATCGGCAATCTCTCGCCGGCCGGCCAGGCCAAGCTGCTGCGCGTGCTCCAGAACGGCGAGTTCGAGCGCCTCGGGTCGAGCGAAACGCGCCGCGCCGACGTGCGGCTATTGTGCGCAACGAATGCGGATTTACATGACGCGGCGCGCCGCGGCGCGTTCCGCCAGGATCTGCTCTTCCGCCTGAACGTGATCGAGATCCACGTCCCGCCGCTGCGCGACCGCAAGGACGACGTGCTGCCGCTGGCCGAGGCGTTCCTGAAGAAGCAGCCGAAGCGGCTCAACGATGAGGCGAAAGAGGCGCTGCTGGCCTACGACTGGCCAGGCAACGTGCGCGAGCTCGACAACCGCCTGCAGCGCGCGCTCGTCACCGCCGCGGGCGACACCATCACGCCGAACGACCTCGGCCTCGGCGCCGGACAAGCGGTTCCGATCAATGACGAGAAGCAGCAAATCGCCGAGCTCCTCCGCCACCACCACGGCAGCGTCTCGCACGTGGCGAAGTCGCTCGGGCTGTCGCGCCAGGCGCTCTACCGCAAGATGGAACGGCTCGGCATCGTTCTCGAACGCCGTCCGAAGGAATGAGACTCACGACCTCGATCGCGCTGCGCGCCGCGATCGGTCTCGCCGCAGTCATCGTCGCCGCCGTCGTCGTCACGCGCTTCACGAATACGCCGCCGCGCATCGTCGCCGTGCTCGCCGTGGTCGCGCTCGCGTCGGCGTACTTCCTCCTCCGCCCGCCCCTCCGCCGCATGCGCGTGAACCTCGGCGCGCTCACCGACGGCGTGCAGAGCCTCTCCGACGGCGATTTCTCGCTGCGCCTCCGCGTCACCGGCAACGACGAGATCACGGCGCTCGTGGCGATGTACAACGAGGTCGGCAATCTCCTCCGCGCGCAGCGCAACGACACGCTGCAGCGCGAGCTGCTCTTCGAGACGGTGCTGCAGGCGACGCCGCTGGCGATCATCCTGACCGCGGAGTCGGGCCGCGTCGTCTACGCCAACCGCGCCGCGCGCGACCTCTTCACGCCCGGCGAGCGCCTCGAAGGGCGCCTTCTCGACGAGATGCTCGCCGGCGCGCCGGCGCTGCGCAACGCCTTCGCCGCCAACCGCGACACGCTCTTCACCGCCGGCAGCGAGTCGTTTCACCTGGCGCGGCGGACGTTCTACCTCAACGGCCGCGCCCATCTCTTGTGGATCGCCAATCGACTCACGCCGGAGCTGCGGCGGCAGGAGGTCGAGGTGTGGAAGCGCGCGATCCGCGTGCTGAACCACGAGCTGAACAACTCGCTTGCGCCGATCCGCTCGCTCTTTCACTCGGCGCGCGCCGTCCGCGAGCGTCCCGACAAGTGGCACCGCATGGACGAGATCAACGACGCGGTGGAGGAGCGGCTCGATTACCTGCAGCGCTTCCTCGACGGCTATGCCACGTTCGCGCGGCTGCCGAAGCCGCGGCCGGAGCGGACGGAGTGGATCGACGTGCTCGAAGCGGTGCAGCAGATCGTGCCGTTCCGCATCGCCACGCCGCTGCCGTCGCACGCCGGCAACGTCGACCGCGCGCAGGTCGAGCAGGTGGTAATCAACCTGGTGAAGAACGCCGTGGAGGCGGGCAGCAAGGCGGACGACATCGTCGTCGACGTCGAGCGCCGCGCCGGCGGCAGCCTCCTCACGGTGAGCGACCGCGGCGAAGGGATGAGCGACGAGACGATCACGCGCGCGCTCCTGCCGTTCTGGTCGACGAAGCCCGGGGGTTCCGGGCTCGGCCTGCCGCTCTGCAACGAGATCGTCGACGCGCACGGCGGCCACCTGCGCATCGCCCGCCGCGACGGCGGGGGGACGGTGGTCAGTTGCTGGTTGCCGGAGTGAGGTAACGGTGTTAAACGAGGGGATCGCCGCTTTGGAAGGGACGCCGATGAGCCGAAGCCTTTGCGCCGCACTGGTCCTGTCGTTTGTTGCGATCGCTGCCGCCGCCGATCAGGGCGCGGTCCAGACCTTGACAGTGACGTCGAAGGCGCTGGAGGGGAATCTCACCGGCGACCCGGCGGAGCAGCGCTTCGCCGTTTACACGCCGCCGGGGTACGCGGCGGGCAATGCGCGGTATCCGGTGATCGTTCTCCTGCACGGCATCGGCGACTCCTCCGACACCTGGCTGAACGATTTTCACATCGCGGCCATGCTCGACCGGCTCATCACGTCGAATCAGATGCCGCCGGTCATCGTGGTCATGCCGAACGCCCGCAACCGTTTCCTCGGCAGTTACTACCTGAACTCTCCGGTCACGGGACGATGGTCCGATCTGATCGCCGACGAGATCGTACCGATGGTCGACGGGAAGTTCCGCACGCTCACCGGCCCGGCGCACCGCGCTGTGCTCGGGCACTCCATGGGCGGTTTTGGAGCGATCGTGTTCGGGATGACCCGGCCGGACGTCTTCGGCCTGGTCTACGCCATCAGTCCGTGCTGCCTCGACGCCGTCGAAGACGTCGGCATCGGCAACGTACAGGCGTGGACCACGGTGCTGACGTTCAAGGGCTACGACGACGTCGACGCGGAGCTCAAGAAGGGTGACTTCTATCCGGTCGCGCTCGTCGGCCTGCTCGCCGCGACGATGCCGAAGAGCGGCGCGCCGCTCAACGTCGAAATCCCCGTCGCCCGCGTGCGCGGAGAGCTCATGCGCGTTCATCCGGCATACGAGGATTGGGTGGCCCGCTTCCCGGTGCATGCCGTGGCCGCGCACCGCGAGAACCTGCTGAAACTGCGGTTGCTCGCGCTCGACGTCGGTTACGACGACCAGTTCGCGCACATCCCGCCGTCGGTGATGTCGTTCTCGCGTGCGCTGTTCGACGAGCGGATTCCGCACCGGCTCGACGTCTATCAAGGCGATCACCGCCAGAAGGTCGCGGCGCGCCTGGAACAGACGATCCTTCCGCTGCTGGCGAAGTCGCTGGCGCGCGATTAGCTCACGAACTTCCGGACTTCGTCGTTCATCTTCCCCGCCATCATCAGGAAGAGCATCCGGTAATCGGCGGCGAGGGAGTAGAAGGGGTGCCCGAAGGTGGCCGGCTTGTTGTGCTCGACGAAGAAGTGCGCGTACCAAGCGAAGGCGTAGCCGATGAGGGGCGCGGCGAGGAGGAACCATAGGTTCACGGTGAGGGCGAGGACGACCATCGCCAGCGCCAGCACGGAGCCGATGGCGTGCAGCGTGCGCGTTCCGGGACTGGCGTGTTGGCGGACGTAGTAGGGCCAGAAGTCTGCAAAATTCTCGATGTGCATGACCTTTGCTGGCTCTTGATTGTATGCCGACCGACTTCGAGCAAGCGCTGAAGGACATTTTCGGGGAACCGCTGAACCGCCTCGGCGATCTCTCGCGCGAACAGATGCAGAAGCTGCAGACGAGACTGCAGGAGTACGTGCGCGAGTGCATGCGCGAGGAGACCGCCCGGCTGCACACCGAGGTCGCCGAGCTCCGCGCGCGCGTGGCGACGCTGGAGAGCGAGCGGGCGCAGAACGCGGCGGAGTCGCTGGAGAGCTCGTTCTAGCTGGAGCGGCGCGCGAGAAATCCGCCGATGTGTACGCGAAAGTCTGCCGGCGTGCACGGGTAATCCGCCGACTTGCACGCGCAATCTGCCGACTTGCACGGGTAATCCGCCGGTTTGCACGCGAAATCTGCCGGCTTGCACGCGTAATCCGCCGGTTTGCACGCGAAATCTGCCGGCTTGCACGCGCACACTGCCGGTCGTTCAGAACGCAAAGCCCAGCGTGATGAAGTACGCGAACGGCTTCTCGTACACCGGGTTCTGGTTGTCGTCGAAGTAGAGAATGCGGCGGTGCAGCTTCCACCCGACGTCGAAACGCACGGGCCCGACCGGTGAGAGATAGCGCAACCCCGCGCCGAGCCCGTAACGGATCTTGTTGAAGCGGAGGCGCGTGTCGGCGTAGACGTTGCCGGCGTCGACGAACATCGCGCCGCCGAACGCGCCGGCGATCGGGAAGCGGTACTCCGTGTTAAGGAGCAGCAGACCCCGCCCGCCCACCGGCGCCACCCCGTCGTTCGGCAGCTTCACCAGCGTCTGCTGGCAGTCGATGCCGCCGTCGCGCGGGTCTGCGCAGGTCACGCCGAGGAGGTCCGTCGAGAACGCGCGCTGCGAGCTTTCGCCGCCGCCGGTGAAGCGCGCGGAGATCGGCACGCCCGTCAGGCGCTCGCCGAGTTCACCGACGGCGCCGCCGAGATCCTGAATCACACCGACGCGGCCGGAGATGGCGAAGACGCTGCGATCGCTCACCGGCAGGTACCACGACGTCTGCGCGAACTCCTTCAAGAAATGCGCGTCGGCGGCGAGGGCGCGGAACGCGTACTCGACCGAGGCGCTGCTCAGGAAGCCGCGATGCGGGTCGAGCGGATCGTCGCGGCGGTCCCAGAAGAACGTGGGCGTGATGCTGGAGATCTTGACGTTCGTGATGGAGCGGTCGAGCCCCGGAATCAACGCCTCGGCCGCCAGCGCGCAGACGTCGTCGAGGTCCTTCTCGATGATGCATTTCGAGACGCGGTACTCGTAGCGCAGCGAGAAGCGCGTCTGCGCCGCCACCACCCGCGACGTCTCGATGAACGAGCCGCGCTCCTGCAGGTGCGCGCCCTGGCGCAGCGTGTCGGCCTTGAACACTGTCACCTGCAGCGGCATCGTGAAGGGGCCGAGGAACGGCTCGCGATAGGTGAGGAACCCTTCCGTGCGCGAGCGGTCGCTCGTGCCGATCAACTCGAGACCGAGATAGCGGCCCGTGCCGAAGAGATTGCGCTGCGCGATCGACACCGAGCCGAGGACCGAGAACTTGTTGTCGGAGCGCGTGAGACCGGAGGTGACGCCGGCGGCGGCGCCGATCGTCAGGTCCTTCCCCTCCTGCACCGAGATCACCACGTTGCGCTGCGAGACCGAGGTGCCGGCCTGCTCGGGCTGGATGTCGACGCGCTGGAAAATGCCGAGGCGGTAGAGATTGCGCTGCGCCTCCAGGATCTGCGAGTAGCTGAAGGGATCGCTCTTCTCGATGTCGGCCTGGCGCAGCACGAGGTTCGTCTTCGTGTAGGTGTTGCCGCGGACGACGACCTGGTCGACGGTGATCTTCGGCCCCTCGGCGATGACGTACGCGACCTTCGCCTGCGTCTTGTCCGCGCTCACTTCCTCGCGCGGCTTGATCTGCACCTCGGCGTTGCCGCGGTCGGCGTAGAACGTCTGCAGCGCCACCACGTCGGCGCGCTCCGCCTGCGGATTCAGCGGACCGCCCGCCGTCAGGAGTAGCGGCGGGAGGTCCTTGGCCGGCACCTGTTCGTTGCCCTCGACGGTGACGGCGGTGACGAGCGTCTGCGGTCCCTCGGTGATGGGGAAGTCGATCGTCATCGTGCCGTTCGCCGCCGTCTTCACCACCGGCGTCGCCACCTTGACCTCGGAGAAGCCGTTCAAGCGGTAGTACGACTCGACGGCGTCGCGGTCGGTGGAGAGCTGCGCGCGTGTCGGCGCGGAGGCGCGGCGGAGAAGCTTCGCGAAGAGGGAGCGGAAGCCGCCGCTCGGGGAGGTGGTGACGACGTCGGCGAGAGCCTTGTCCGAGACCTTCTCGTTGCCGGTGAACGTCACGGCGGCGAGCGAGTAGCGTTCGCCCGGAACGACGTGGAAGGTCGTCGTCCAGACGTTGTCCTTCGAGTGCTCTTCGGTGTCGACGGCGGCGTTGATGTAGCCCTGCTGCTGCAGGTGCGTGACGATGTCGTTCGCGGCCTTGTCGATCACGTCTTCGCTGTAGGCCTGGTTGCGTCCGAACGGCAGGAGGCCGCGCAGTGAGCGCTTGGTCACGCCGGTGACCTCGACCTGCACGGTCGGCCCGGTCGTGGCGGTATAGCGCAGCGTCACCTGCTTCGTGGCCTTGTCGTACGTGTAGCGGTCGAACTTCACCTGCGCCTTGCGGTAGTCCTGGCGCACGAGGTAGCTCCTCATGCGGTCGGCGTCGGTGCGCGCCTGCGCGACCTCGAAGAACTGCCCCGGCCCGCGCCGCATCTGATCGATCAGTTGCTTCGCCGTGAACGGCGTGGTGTTGCCGCTGATGACGACGCTGGCCACACGCGCCTGCTGGCCTTTGTCGACGTGGAATGTGACATTGGCGCGGCTCGTGGCGCGCTCGAACGTCGTCTCCGGATCGACCGCGGCGTCGAGGTAGCCGCTGCGCACGAGCGACTCCTGAATGGCCACGGCGCTGTGCTCGACGGCGCTCAGCGAGAGGACGTCGCCGGTGTGCACGGTGATCTGGCGCGTGGCCGCCTGGCGCGCCGTGTTGCCGCCAACGCCGTCGAAGCGCACGTCGGCGATGCGATAGTTGATCGACAGCACGAACGTGACCGCGAGGCCGCCGTTCGGCGCGGCGTTCTCTTCGACGTGCACGTCGCGGAAGTCGCCCGTGGCGAAGAGGCTCTTGATCGACGACTGCACGTCGCGGCGCGAAAGCGCAACGCCTGGGCGCACCGTGATGTAGCGGCCGAGAACGCTCGTGTCGAAGTTGGCGTCGGCGCGGTACGTGATCCGCGCGACCGGCGGACCCGTTGGCGGCACCGGCGGCGGCGCCA
>DATELQ010000068.1:0-7382 GCA_035276475.1 Thermoanaerobaculia bacterium
TCGCTGGCGTTCCATGCGCCGACGATGCAGTCGATGACGGTCAACGGCGTCGCCCCGCCCCCGCCCACCGCCCGGCACGTCGACTACCTCGCGCCGGGCTGGCACCGCGTGGCCGTGCGCGGCGCGAGCGAGGCGCGCATCGACCTCGTGCTTGGCGACGGGAACGCGCCGATCGACGTCATCGCCTCCGACGCCTCCTTTGGATTGCCCGCCGAGGGAGCGGCGGTGGCGCGGGCGCGCGCGGAGTCGACGGCCGTGCCGATCGGCGAAGGCGACCTGACGATCACGTCGCGGCGGCTGCGGCTGTGACGGAGCTCTCGCGCCACGGTGATCGTGTCGGTGGCCATGGACATCCCGACCAGCTTCGCCGTCGCGGGGATCTGCTACCTCACGGCTGCGCTGGCGGGGCCGATGCGCTGGCGGAAAAAAGAAGGGTGAGAAGCGTTCGCCAACCGCACCGATGCCGTCGCTGACCGCATCGATGCCTTCGCTGACCGCATTGATCCCGTCGCTGACCGCATCGATCCCGTCGCTGACCGCATCGATCCCGTCGCGGACCGCACCGATGCCGTCGTTGACCGCACCGATGCCGTCACGGACCGCACCGATCCCGTCGCTAACCGCACCGATGCCGTCACGGACCGCAACGATCCCGTCGCCGACCGCACCGATGCCTTCGCCGACCGCATTCATGCTGTCAGCGACAGCGCGGATGCATCAGCGACGCCGCCGCAAGTCCTTTGGATTGAAGGCGGGGGATGAAACTCGGAGTTCGTTGACTGGGGGTTGACAGACCGACAGCCCCACCCGGACGTATCTTCTCGTGCATGACACGCATTCGCATTCGGCAGACTTCGCAACGGCGGCCCTCCTGGGTTACGCCCGTGCGCCGTCTGCGCCGTGCGGTGCGCAATTCGCTGAACGCTCTCCATGAGTCCTGCCGCCGGCTCGAGGAATCTGAGGGCTGCCACGCGCGCAAGCCGCTCGCCGCAATCCGCTATCTGCAGAACGCGAACCTCTCGCTCCGCCGCGCCGCGCAACACCTCGGACGCGCCTCGGTACGGATGAACGATGCCCTGGATGCGCTTGCCCGCGCGCCGCACGAGGGCGCCGGCGCGCCGGCGGCGATCATCGAGCTGACGCAGCGTTTCATCGACGTGGCCGGCCGCGTCGCGCAGACGTCGAATCGCATCGAGTGCACGAGAGCCCTGATTCGCGCTTCGGCGGACAGCCACGTTGGAATTCCCGATGCCATCGATTTCGCCGAGGCGGCGCGCTGGGTGCTGATGATCAACCGCCGCTTCACCCGTCCGTGGCTGCTCGAGCTCGATCTACCGTCTCTGCGCGAGACCATTGCCCAGTTTCTTTTTCCGCGGCGAACCCGTCCCGCCTCGCCCGGCGTCGCCGAGGGGGTGCGGCGGGTCTGCCGTGGACGCGCTCCTCCCCTCTTGTCGGTCTGCACGCTCTGAACACCGCAGTTTCGACAAGAGAAAAGGAGATTTTTGTCATGGCCACTAACGAACCGTATCGGGAAGGCGCGCAGACGCTCATTGCGCAGATTCGCGCCTTCCGGCAGCAGATTCCGAAGCTTCAGATTCCGGAGCCGGGGCGGACGCGCCGCAACCTCGCCAGCGCCGCATCGGTACCGCCGGAGTTCATCGAGTTGATCTCGGTGACGCTGCGCAACAGCGAGTCGCTGGCGCGCAACGGCGCCGACCCGGATCAGTCGAACGACCTGATGAGCTACGCCGAGGCGTACAGTCCGGTCGCCGACGAGCTGGAGTCGCTCGCTCACTTCGTTCGCCACAGCGTCACGGCGGCGAAGAACAAGGCGGGCAGCGACGCGTTGACGACGTACGCTCTGGCTCAGCGCCTGGCGCGCCGGCCGGAGACGGCCGACCTCGCGCCGCACGTCGCCGACATGCGCCGGCTGTTGAAGCGTGGGCGGAAGGCGAAAGCGGAGCCGCCGGCCGGAACGCCCGCGCCGACGACGAAGCCGACGCCGAAGCCCGTGAAGTGATGTGAGGTGTAAGCGGTAAACGAAACGGCCCGCCGAATGGCGGGCCGTTTCATTACTCTTCTTTCTTCTTTTTGGCCGGTTTCTTCGGCTTTGCGGCCGGCTTCTCTTCCGCGGCCTTCTTCTTCGCGGCGGGCTTCTTGGCAGCGGCTTTCTTCTTCGGCTTTTCCTCGTCGGTCTCGGGCGTCTCGGCTTCCGGCTCTTCCTTCGCCTTCGTCTTCTTCGCGCCCTTGGCCGGAGCGGGGGCCTTCTTCTCGTCGCTCGCCAGCTCGTAGCCGACGAACTCAAGAATGGCCATCTCGGCGGCGTCGCCGCGGCGCGGTCCGAGCTTCACGATGCGGGTGTAGCCGCCCGGACGATCGCTGAAGCGCGGGCCGAGCGTGTCGAACAGCTTGGCCACGAGCGCGTCGTCCTGCACCTGGCGCGCGGCGTTGCGGCGGTTATGGACGCTGTCGTTGCGGCCGAGCGTGATCAGGCGCTCGATCTGCGGCTTGAGCTCCTTCGCCTTCGGGAGCGTGGTGATAATGCGCTCCTTGTCGATGAGCGAGGCGAGCTGGTTGCGGAACATGGCGAGCCTATGGCTCGTCGTCCGTCCCAGCTTTCGGTTCACCATTCCATGTCGCATGACTTACGTTCCCCTACGACTACTCGCGGTACTCTGCGGCGCCGCCGCGCGCCGGGAGCTTGGACATGCCGAACGACAGCCCGAGGCTGGCCAGCACGTCCTTGATCTCGTCGAGCGATTTGCGGCCGAAATTCTTCGTCGAGAGCATCTCCCGCTCGGTGCGCTGCACGAGATCGCCAAGCGTGCGGATGTTCGCGTTCTTGAGGCAGTTCGCGGAGCGGACGGAGAGGTCGAGCTCCTCGATCGGCTTGGCCAGCATCTCGGCCATGCGCGGATCGACCTCGGGAGCGGCATGCTCTTCGGTACCGACGCCTTCGCCCTTCGTCTCGAACGCGGAGAAGATGCGGAGGTGGTCGCCGAGGAGCTCCGCGGCGAGGCTGACGGCTTCCTGCGGCGAGACTGCGCCGTTGGTCCAGACTTCGAGCACGAGCTTGTCGTAGTCGGTCATCTGGCCGACGCGCGCGCCTTCGACGTGGTAGTTGACGCGGCGGACCGGGGAGTGGATCGAGTCGATGGGGATGTAGCCGAGCGGCAGATCGCCCTCGGCGTTGCGGTCGGCGACCTGATAGCCGCGGCCGCGCTTCAAGCGCGCCTCGAGCTTCAGCGTCCCTTCCTTCGACAGCGTGGCGATGTGCGCCGTCGGGTCGAGGATCTCGATGTCGGCGTCCGCTTCGAAGTCGGCGGCGGTGACGACGCCGGGGCCCTTCTTCTCGAGGTAGAGCGTCTTCGGACCCTCGCCGTGCAGCTTGAAGGGGACCTGTTTGAGGTTGAGAACGACGTCCGTCATGTCCTCGACGACGCCCTGGAGCGACGAGAACTCGTGGAGAACGCCTTCGACGCGGACGGCGGAGATGGCCGCCCCTTCGATCGACGAGAGGAGCACGCGGCGGAGCGCGTTACCGATCGTCGTACCGAAGCCACGCTCGAACGGCTGGGCGATGAATCGCCCGTAGTTCGGCGTGAGAGTTTCGGGGTCGTAATCGAGTTTTTTCGGTTTCTGGAAATCTGACCACAGCATGTGAGCGGCCTCCTCGCAAGTGACGTAGGGGCGCACGGGTGTGCGCCCACGCGGCCACGATCAATTACTTCGAGTAGAGTTCGACGATGAGCTGTTCCTGAATCGGCAAGCGGATGTCTTCGCGCTTCGGGACATCGAGCACCGTGCCGCGGAACTGCTCGGGATTGAGCTCGAGCCAGCCGGGGACGCCGCGGCCGGCGGCCGTTTCCACCGACTGGCGGATCTGGTCGTTCTTGCGGCTCTTCTCGCGAACCTGGATGACGTCGCCCTTGCGGACCTGATAGGAGGGGACGTTGATCTTCTTCCCGTTCACCTCGATGTGGCCGTGGCGCACGAGCTGGCGGCCCTGCGCGCGCGACGAGGCGAAGCCGAGCGAGTAGACGACGTTGTCGAGCCGCAGCTCGAGCTGGCGGAGAAGGTTCTCGCCGGTGATGCCGGTCTTCGCTTCGGCGCGCTGGAAGTAGAGCCGGAACTGGCTCTCCAGGAGGCCGTAGATGCGCTTGACCTTCTGCTTCTCACGAAGCTGCAGTCCGTATCCGAGGACCTTGGAGCGCCGGCGGCCGTGCTGGCCGGGCGCGTAGTTGCGGCGCTCGATGGCGCACTTGTCCTTGAAACAGCGGTCCCCTTTGAGAAAGAGCTTCATACCCTCGCGCCGGCAGAGCCGGCAGACGGGATCGGTGTAACGAGCCACTATGCCTCCTGTTTGTTTCGCACCCGCCCCACCATGGGGCGTTGCGTCGACGCCGGCTGCTGCTCGGCGTGGATTTCACTTCGCAATGGTCCGCGGCTTATACGCGGCGGCGCTTCGGCGGCCGGCAGCCGTTGTGCGGGATCGGCGTCACGTCCTTGATGGACTTGATGTCGAGACCGCTGGCGGCGAGGGCGCGGATGGCCGACTCGCGGCCCGCACCCGGCCCCTTCACCTTCACGTCGACCGTGCGGACGCCGTGCTCCTGCGCAAGCTGTGCCGCGTTCTGGGCGGCCACCTGCGCGGCGAAGGGAGTGCCTTTGCGCGATCCCTTGAAGCCGATGCGGCCGGCGCTCGACCAGGCCAGGATGTTCCCCATCGGGTCGCTGATGGCGACGATGGTGTTGTTGAACGTCGCGGCGATCGAGGCCACGCCGTGCGGAACGTTTTTCCGTTCCTTCTTCTTGGTTCCCGCGCGGCGGGCGCCGGCTTTGGGTGCTCTAGCAGTTGCCATGTGCAGTCCTTATTTCTTCGTAGCTTTCTTCTTGCCGGCGATGGCGCCCTTGCGGGGGCCCTTGCGCGTGCGCGCGTTCGTGTGCGTCCGCTGCCCGTTGACCGGGAGGCCGCGGCGGTGGCGGATTCCGCGGTAGCAGTTGATCTCCATCAACCGCTTGATGTCCAGGCCGACGTCCTTGCGGAGGTCGCCCTCGACTTTGCCCTCGTCGGTGATGACCTGACGGATGCGCCGGACCTCGTCCTCGGACAGGTCCTTCACGCGCGTGTCGCGGTTCACCTCGGCCTTGCCGAGGATGTCGTTCGAGCGCGACCGGCCGATCCCGAAAATGTAGGTCAGGCCGACTTCGACGCGCTTGTTCAGTGGGAGATCTACGCCTGCGATACGAGCCATTGTTCTCTTATCCCTGCCGCTGTTTATGTTTGGGGTTGTCGCAGATGATGCGAATGACACCCTGCCGCCGCACAATCTTGCACTTCGTACAGATCTTCTTGACCGATGAACGAACTTTCATGTCTCACACTCACTTGTATCGATAGGTGATCCGCCCGCGCGTCAGGTCGTACGGCGAGAGCTCGACCAGAACTTTGTCCCCCGGAAGAATGCGGATGAAGTGCTTCCTCATCTTGCCGGAGATGTGCGCGAGCACTTTGTGCTTGTTCTCCAGCTCGACCTGGAACATCGCGTTGGGAAGGGTCTCCAAGACCGTCCCTGTGACTTCGATCGCTTCTTCCTTCGACATATCTCCCTTACTTACCTAGAACAACCGGCCCATTCCCAGTCACGGCCACGCTGTGCTCGAAGTGCGCGGCCATCGTCCCGTCCACCGTGCGCGCCGTCCAACGGTCGGCGTCGGTGCGGACGTCGTCGATCGTGCCGTCGCGGCCGGAGCGCTCGATGCGCGACCGGAGCTTCGGCCCGACTTCGCAGAGCATCGGCTCGAGGGCCAGGACCATCCCCTCGCGCAGCTCGATGCCCCGTCCCCGGCGTCCGTAGTTGTGCACCTGCGGCTCCTCGTGCATCCGGCGGCCGATTCCGTGACCGACGAAGTTGCGGATGACGTGGAAGCCTTTCGACTCCGCGTGCTCCTGCACCGCCGCGCCGATGTCGCCGAGGTGCTTCCCCGGGCGCATCTCGGCGATGGCCGCCTCGAGGCACTCCCGCGTCGTGTCGACGAGGAGCTGCGTCTTCGGCGAGACCTTGCCGACCGGCACCGTGATGGCGCCGTCGCCGACGAACCCCTCCAGGATCGCGCCGAAGTCGAGGCCGATGATGTCGCCCTCCTGCAGCTTGGCCCGGTTGGGGATGCCGTGCACGATGACGTCGTTGACGGAGGCGCACACCACCGCGGGATACGGAGGAAGGCCCATCGGCGCGTAGCCCTTGAAGGGCGACTTCGCGCCGCGTTTGGCCAGCTCCTCTTCCGCAACCGCGTTGAGCTGCGCCGTCGTCACGCCCGGCCGGATCATCCCGCGCAGGATCTCGAGAATCTCGAGAACGACGCGGTTGGCCCGGTCCATGACCGCGAGCTCCTCGCGAGTCTTCAAAACCGGGCCTTTCATTCGGTCGAGCATTTACGCCAGTGACTGTTCGATTCGTTCAAAGACCTCGTCGAGGGATCCAACTCCATCGACGGTTCGCAATACGTGTTTCGCCTTGTAATACGTCGCGACCGGGAGCGTCTGCCGATGAAACGCTTCCAGCCGCTTGCGGACGGCTTCCTCGTTATCGTCCGGACGATGGATGAGCGCCGCGCCGTCGCGGTCGCACACCATGTCGTTCTTGGGAGGCGCCGACTCCAGGTGGTAAATCGCTCCGCATTCGGGACACGAACGGCGGAGCACGGTCCTCTTGACGAGAACGTCATCGGGAACCAGCAGTTGCAGAACCCTGAGTGGGTCAGAACCATTCCCCGGCCCGCCAGGGCCTTGATTTACGATCCCGTCGAGCTTTTCGGCCTGAACGGTCGTGCGGGGAAAGCCGTCGAGGATGAAGCCGCGCTCGGCATCGGACTTCTTCAGCCGGCCGTCGATGATGCCGATCATCAGGTCGTCGGGAACGAGCGCCCCCGAGGCCATGATCGGGGCGGCCTGCCGGCCGAGCGCCGTGTCGTCCGCGACGGCGTCGCGGAGCATGTCGCCCGTGGAGATGTGGGGGACCTGGTAGCGCGCGGCCAGCCGCTTCGCCTGCGTTCCCTTCCCACTCCCCGGCGGTCCGATGAAAATCAATCGCATTACCCTCGGCGCCCTCGAATCCGGCCCTTCTTCATGAATCCGTCGTAGTGCCGCATGACGAGCTGCGACTCGATCTGCTGGATCGTGTCCATCGCCACGCCGACGACGATCAGAAGCGACGTTCCACCGAAGTAGAAGTTGATGCCCATTCCTTCTGTGAACCACACCGGCAGCGCGCGATCGAGCGCGGCGCCGACGCCGAACGGCAGCTGCGCGACGTGCACGCCGGAGATGAGGAACTCCGGCAGGATGCAGACGGCAGCGAGGTAGACCGAGCCGACGAACG